>NZ_LR134386.1:613333-920000 GCF_900637665.1 Chryseobacterium nakagawai | reverse complement strand
CTGCGGATCAATTCGTGTGTGCCAATCCCCGCAGCTTTTCGCAGCTTACCACGTCCTTCTTCGCCTCTGAAAGCCTAGGCATCCGCCATACGCCCTTAACGATTTCTTTCCTAATATTAAATTAGTTCAGTATTTTTTGATAAATTAAATTTATCGATATTTTTATAAACTCGGCACTCGAAAGTGCTCGGTTATCTCTTTGTGATGTCTTTACCGTTAATGTCAATGATCTTAAATTCTTCTTGTCCAACTGATGAACGAATATTGTTTTTGGCTCTATCCGTAACTTTTAAATCAGTCTTCCAAAACTGTGGAGAATAAGGGAGTCGAACCCTTGACCTCCTGCGTGCAAGGCAGGCGCTCTAGCCAGCTGAGCTAATTCCCCCTCTAGTAGACTTCAGATTTTAGATCTCAGATTACAGACTTTATTGTCTGACATCTGATGTCTTATATCTTCCCGTCTTTTTAATTAGTAGTCTCGGGCAGGCTCGAACTGCCGACCTCTACATTATCAGTGTAGCGCTCTAACCAGCTGAGCTACGAGACTGTCTGTTAGACTAACAGATTTCAGATAACAGATATCAGATTTAACTGACCATCCTATCTTCATCCTTGTCTCTCTCAATCCCTTTACTAATTTCTAGTGGGTTTTGTATTTTTTAATATAATCAACCAAACAAAAAACTAAAGCTTTACTTTGAATAAGTACTTGTATCCGAAGATACTAATTTTGTTTATCGTCTAAAAGACGCTCTAAAATGAGATGTTCCAGCCGCACCTTCCGGTACGGCTACCTTGTTACGACTTAGCCCTAGTTACCTGTTTTACCCTAGGCAGCTCCTGTTACGGTCACCGACTTCAGGTACCCCAGACTTCCATGGCTTGACGGGCGGTGTGTACAAGGCCCGGGAACGTATTCACCGCGCCATGGCTGATGCGCGATTACTAGCGATTCCAGCTTCATAGAGTCGAGTTGCAGACTCCAATCCGAACTGAGACCAGCTTTCGAGATTTGCATCACATCGCTGTGTAGCTGCCCTCTGTACTGGCCATTGTATTACGTGTGTGGCCCAAGGCGTAAGGGCCGTGATGATTTGACGTCATCCCCACCTTCCTCTCTACTTGCGTAGGCAGTCTCACTAGAGTCCCCAACTTAATGATGGCAACTAGTGACAGGGGTTGCGCTCGTTGCAGGACTTAACCTAACACCTCACGGCACGAGCTGACGACAACCATGCAGCACCTTGAAAAATGTCCGAAGAAAAGTCTATTTCTAAACCTGTCATTTCCCATTTAAGCCTTGGTAAGGTTCCTCGCGTATCATCGAATTAAACCACATAATCCACCGCTTGTGCGGGCCCCCGTCAATTCCTTTGAGTTTCATTCTTGCGAACGTACTCCCCAGGTGGCTAACTTATCACTTTCGCTTAGTCTCTGAATCCGAAAACCCAAAAACGAGTTAGCATCGTTTACGGCGTGGACTACCAGGGTATCTAATCCTGTTCGCTCCCCACGCTTTCGTCCATCAGCGTCAGTTGTTGCTTAGTAACCTGCCTTCGCAATTGGTGTTCTAAGTAATATCTATGCATTTCACCGCTACACTACTTATTCCAGCTACTTCAACAACACTCAAGACATGCAGTATCAATGGCAGTTTCACAGTTAAGCTGTGAGATTTCACCACTGACTTACACATCCGCCTACGGACCCTTTAAACCCAATAAATCCGGATAACGCTTGCACCCTCCGTATTACCGCGGCTGCTGGCACGGAGTTAGCCGGTGCTTATTCGTATAGTACCTTCAGCTAGATACACGTATCTAGGTTTATCCCTATACAAAAGAAGTTTACAACCCATAGGGCCGTCGTCCTTCACGCGGGATGGCTGGATCAGGCTCTCACCCATTGTCCAATATTCCTCACTGCTGCCTCCCGTAGGAGTCTGGTCCGTGTCTCAGTACCAGTGTGGGGGATCACCCTCTCAGGCCCCCTAAAGATCGCAGACTTGGTGAGCCGTTACCTCACCAACTATCTAATCTTGCGCGTGCCCATCTCTATCCACCGGAGTTTTCAATATCGAATGATGCCATTCAACATATTATGGGGTATTAATCTTCCTTTCGAAAGGCTATCCCCCAGATAAAGGCAGGTTGCACACGTGTTCCGCACCCGTACGCCGCTCTCAAGATCCCGAAAGATCTCTACCGCTCGGCTTGCATGTGTTAGGCCTCCCGCTAGCGTTCATCCTGAGCCAGGATCAAACTCTCCATTGTATGTTTGTCTGACTCACTCAAAGTTTTTTAACGCTTTAGTTTTTCCTTACTTGGTTGTTATATTGTATGTCAATGATCTTTATATCTTTCGCTTTTTAACGAAGCAATCTCTCTGTCAGTGTCGCTCCGTATTTGCGAGTGCAAAAGTAAAACTTTATTTTCATTTGATCAAATGTTTCGAAAGAAAATTTTAAAGTTTTTTAAGTAACCTTAATCTCTTTCCTAACCCTCAATCTATCTACTCCTGCGCTCCCTTAATTGGGACTGCAAAGATACAAACTTTATTTTAACTCGCAACTTTAAATCCTAAAAATTAAAAGTTTTTTTTCGTCTGTCTCTCTCGTAAAATATAATGTTTATGCTTATCTAAAAGCTCCTCTGCGCTTACCGAATCCCTTTCGTTTTTCAGTGGGGCAAAGATAGAAACTTCATCCATTCCCCGCAAGTTTATTTAACATAAAATTCATATTTAGGTAATATTTTACTCTTAAAGCACTGGTACTATGAGAGAAAAATTTTAAACATTTGTTTGGGGATTGGAGGGAAAGAGTTCGAGGGTATGAGAGTTGGGGAAAAATGGGGGTGTTTCTATATGATATACCATCTATATAATGATGAGTAATAAGTAATGGAAGGTATATATTATATATAATACATGGGGTAAGTTTTCAGAATTATTTTGAAATAGGTTTGGGCTAAAGCCAATGGAAAGGTGCTTAATTTATTTGAGTGGGCTCCTATTGATGAAAATCTGTACGTTGGATATTATAGATAGAGGTTTATTTTGATAATGCGCTGTTGAGATCCTTACAGGATGATAAGAATGGTGCGGAGGAAATAGATAAATAAAGAGACTGACGGATATGATAGTTATTCTCTAAGATTGCTTTATGAAAAAACGCTGTGTTTTTTTTATTTCCCACAGAGGACACGGATTTTCACAGATGATAGCGCTGGTTGTATTATGAGTAGGTTTCTTGTATATCTAATTGAAATAATCATTCGATCTTCTTAAAGCAATAGGTAGCTTTTGTGAGAGCTCTTACGGGAATAGAAGATTAAATCTCGCCAATGATAAAGATTCCAGGAGATGTTGATGTATACTTATATATAAGAAGACAGGTTTTTATAAAAACACATTCTAGTTATTAATCATGTGAATACTTACCTATGTAATAAAACTATCATCTATTACTTATCACTCATTATTTATAATATATGTCCACTACCCTAGCCCCGATAGTAACGGTTACCCCGCAACAGGGTTTGGAAAGGTGGAGGGTTTGAGCGTTGGAGGGTAAAGGCGTGAGGAGTAAGAGTGGATAGCGGGAAATAGCTCCGGAAAAGGTTTAAGGATGGGGGTAATTCTAAAAAGAAAAGTATGAGAGAAAGGTAAGGGACCTCATCCAGAAAGCCTAATTCTTAAAATAGAATTAGAAAAATCGCTTAATTAAAAACTTATAGGTAAAATAGCCAATGAGACAGCCAACCGTGTCTGCAACGATATCCAGTGTTTCCATAGATCTTCCCAATCCCATTTCTTCCTGCAGGATCTCTGTAAGAAAAGCATATATAAGAATGATCTGAAAAAAGTAAGAAAATTTAATTCTAGGAAATGCGGCAATAAAAGAAAATCCTAAAGCAGCAAATATACTTAGGTGCAATACTTTATCGATACCGCTGAACATGAACCAATATTCTTGGTTCTCTTCTCCTGGTTTGAGAAGCATATAAGTAAGAAATGCCCAATAAATGGGCAATATCTTACTAAATATTTTTGAAATTTTATCCAATGATTGCTTTGTAATCGTCTGCAGAAAGTAATTCAGAAAGATCTGCCCCAGCAGCCACTTCTAATTTGATAATCCATCCATCTCCATAAGGATCTGTATTTAACAATTCCGGCTGGTCTTCTAGTTCTGAGTTGAATTCGATAACCTTCCCTGCAATAGGTAAGAATAAGTCTGAAACAGTTTTTACAGCTTCTACACTTCCGAAAACGTCTCCGCCATTAAGATCATCATCTACTGTATCTACATCTACATAAACGATGTCTCCAAGTTCTCCCTGAGCAAAGTCTGTAATACCAATGGTAGCTACATTACCTTCAATCTTGATCCATTCGTGATCTTTAGTGTACTTTAATTCTGATGGTGTGTTCATTTTTTAATTTTTATTTTCTACAAATGTATTCAAAATTATAAAAGGTTCAAAGCCTTAATAGGCATCTTCAATAAATTTTGGTTGTAAATAAAAAAATCGCTGCAAAAGCAGCGATTTGGATTAAACAATTATTTTTTAATAATCTTATTTGGATAATTCTTTCCGTTTGAATCTATGAGGGTTACCATATAAATCCCGGCAGGATATTGAGATAAGTTAACCTGAATAGTATTCAAGGATGATAAATCTTTTGTTATAATTTTCTTACCATCTAATGAATATACGTCTAATGTTTTGAACTTTTTCCCATTAAAGTCTATATTCAATATATCTTTGGTAGGGTTTGGATAGAGCTTCACGGCCCTGTCAATAACAATTTCCTGGTTTGCAAGGGTACCATTAAGTACAATTTCTCCGTAATAAGGTTCATTTCCTAATTTCACGCCGACCTGTTTAAGATAGATTGTTTCATCAGGTGTTTCTGTTATCTGAGGATTAAGCATATCATCAAAAGTAAGAGAACATGCAGGAATATCTGCTGGCAAAGGAGCTTGTGCTTTTGCCGTAAATTCTACGCCGGTTGTAGCAGAAACACTAAAGCCAGGTTTCATTACAACAGAATATTTCCCGTGTATAGCCACACTCTTGTACCCCGTCAATTTCTGTGTTTTATCATCCAAAATTACTGTTTTGGTATCGTATGTATTGGCATTAAAATCATATCCAAAGTTAGGAGATCTGTATAGAAAGAAGTTCAGATTTGGATATGTTAGGTTTTTAAATTCTTCTCTTCCATTAACAACAATACCCGCACTAAAATAATAATTATCCAGCTTTTTTGGACGATGATAAGCTGCTGGATAAAATACATTATCATTATATCTAATATAAGAATGTGCTACATAATCAACTTCTCTTATACTAAACATTCTACGTTTTAGATTATTACCATAATAATCATCAGCGCTGATTATATATCGGTTGTCAAATGCTCCAACATCTTTCCATTTAAGTGGAAAACTTTTATCTTTTATCCAATTTCCACTAGCATCTTTTATAAAATTCTGATAGAAGTGATTTCCATATTCACTTGTCGCAGCTGATGTCCATCCCACTTTAGTTAACTTAATAATTTCATTACCTTTTATAATAAAATTAGACCCTACACCATATACATATCTAAAGTCGGCAGGCATCGTAATGTGGGAAGAACTGGCTGAATTACCAGATAAATTCACCTGTAAAAGTTCAAAAAAACTAACACCATTCGTATTTTTATAGACAACATTATATATATTATCTGATCTTTTAAATACAAAGATCGGATCCAAAATACCATTTCCACCAGGGGTTGATAAAAAAGGATTTGATAATGATGCCTGCAATGTAAGAGCAGCAGAGTTCGAAGAAATGTTATAAATATTCATTTTATTCTGCCCTGGCACAACCATAAAAATTTTATCCCCAACCATTTTTGTATACCCATTAGAAGGCAAATTGGTTATTGGGTTTGTATCTATCTGCCAACCAGCGTTCTGTCCACTATAAAAACATGAATACATCTTTCTGACTGAACTTTGATTTGCTACCAACATTAAATGATCATTATCAAATTCATAATAGGTCTCAACACCCATATTTTGTTGTTGATAAAAAAACGTTTTATAATTTTCAAATACAAGTTCGTTATTTATAATTTTATAAGATTGAAGTTCATAAGTATTATAAACAGAATTATTTCCATTACTTCCAACCCATCTTCTTTCGTCAATAAGAATATGAACTCTATCATCAGTAACTCCTACAACATTTATTGTATAATTATCTAGCTCACCAATTGTTCCAGGGTTTCGCATTGTTATTTTTGCAGGTTTTATATACTTAATTTTATTACAATCAACTATTTTATATATTCCCCAAAGCTGAAGTTTAGGTACATAATAATTTATATTAACATAGCGAATATTATATATATTTTCGCTCATAGCAAATGTATTCTTATTAGGAGACATGACTGATCTATAATAATAAAAATTTGCATCTACGTCTTGTTGTGTATTAGTCCCGCTATTTTCTCTTAAATAGATTTTTTTCCCCCACGTATTGGCAGGATGAACTCTTTCTCCGTTTATATCAATAGGTTCCTCTTCCCAATTTGTTGGTTGGGTTCCTCCTCCACCTCCCGGATTAACAATAACAGGAGCACCAACTTGAATATAAGATGGACAATATGGTCCTATAGATTGTACGTTTGCTCCGTTAGGATTTAGCCATGGAGACATAGTATAATAATTATTAGAAAATCTCGAATAATAAGTAAACCATTTGTTACTATAAATATCCGGATTATTACAATTAAAATGGTTAGGGTCAGGACCTGTTGATAAAGATCCTATTAATCTATCGGAACTATTGAATAATGGAGATCCGGAAGACCCTTTCTCTACAATACCATTTCTCCATGAGTTCTGTAAGAATGTTCCTGATGTATTTGTTGGCCATGGAACAGCATAATATCCGAATAATCCTGATTGTAGTATAGGCTGATTACTCATCACAGGATTTAATTCCTGAACTATAGATATTTTTTTTACATCTCCCTGGGGATGATGTACCGAATATGCATTCGTAGGATTTACCGAATATGCGTTAGGATTGTTATCCCAGCCAGCATAACAAATTTTATATTGAGCTAAGGCACTCGCTGTTGTATTCAATTTTATTAAGGCATAATCTAAAGAAGTTGCTGGGCTTTGCGTTAACAAGGTACATCCGAAAACTGAATTATTGGATAATGCAGCTGGAGCATCTGTTCCATTACTTGTACAGCTTAATGCTTCATAGTTAAATAAAGTAATTAATTCTGTACTCCAATTGATATTATTATTAGCGGCTTCATATCCTATACAATGAGCAGCTGTCAAAAAATAAGGTTCTCCATTTTGAGCAGTATTGTTCATTAAGTTACCTGAACAACTTGCCGAATATTTATGTGTATTGGTCCCCCATTGATATATTGGATATAGCATTAAACCAACAGATTTTATATTTCTTGATTTATTATCAATTGTAAATCCACACGCTATATTCTTATGACAATTACCTGCTGTGCCGTAAACTCCACCATAAAAATCAGTAAAGGAATGAATAACTTTTTCAGTAACTAATAAAGGTTTATTATTACTATCTACAGGATAAGAAAGTTCAATATAAAATGTGTTTCCTGGTATTGGCTGTGTTCCAAATTCTAATCCTTTGTTTTTAGGATCTGGATTATTTTTATCATTAAATTCTCCTAAGATAAACCCATTTTCTGCATATAGGAAAAGCTTACTATCTTTCGGCAAAAGATATTTTTTAAAATAGATTTGCAGTGCTTTAGCATCTGACGACTTAACCTTATATAAATAATAATATCTTCCATCGTACTCAATCCTATTATTATCATCTGCAATATTAATTTCTCTATAAATAGCTTTACCATAAATATTTTGATTAATATAATCTTTATCTTTTAAACCAGCAACCTCATCTATTATTTGCTGATTATTCACTCCATCTGTTTCAAAAGCTTTAATCTTTTCTTTTAATTGTAACAAAGGAAGGTTATTTCCAGAATTGTCTTTATATTCTTCTCTGATTGTAATACGGTTTTCAGAAGTTAATTTTTCATACAAAAATGGGTATCCGTTATCTCCTACTTGGCTTTTGAAAAAACTAATCAAAAGCAGGAACATAAATAAAGTATATTTTAATTTTGTCATTTTGAAATCAGTTTTTAGATTTTAATTCTGAGACTTCTTTCATTAGCTTATCATTATTCTTCTGGAGTTTCTTAAGCTGTTTATTTTGTTCTATGGTATACAGAGTGAGCTCTTCTATTTTTTGTAGCAACTTAATCTGAAACTCACCTATATTCACCCCTTCTTTTTCCATCTCTTTTGCAGATGCTATTTCAGGGAGATGTTTCTTTTCTTTGATATGTTTTTCAACGGCTTCTAACTTGGGTAAATCATAATTTTCATCAAATACGAAATCGGCTGTTGGAGTGAGGGTCACTTTGATTTCTTTTGCTTCAAATTTGCCTTGTAATGAAGCATTACCATTTGGAGAAAGTTTCATAAGCTCTTTCATTGTTACAGGAGCTTCTAAAGGAGTAGCCTGTGCTGGCGAACTTAAGAACCTCACTCCTTCATTATTCATTGTCATGGCAACTTTAGCAAAATTTAGAGTCCCATTAGAAGACAACCATCCTTCTGCTGTATTAGGATCTGCTTTAGCACCAAAACTCATATAAGTTGCGGCTGAACTTCTCAATGATCCCCAGTTACTTAATGATCCGTTTTCATATCTTATCGCAAAAGCATTGATTCCTTCTGTTGAATGGGTAGCTCCGGCTAAAATATTACCTAAAACATCTAGTTTCTCTTTTGGCTGTGAATTTCCCAATCCGACATTTCCGTTTTGGAGAATTAAAAATCTTTCAACAAGATTTGTAGCACTTGTGTTATCATTAACTAAAATGGAAAATCTAGATCCATTTGTATTTCCTGTTTCCTCAGTTGCCATCAACCTTACTTTAGGATAATTCAAATATCCGGCAAATTCTAAGATGGGAAGTTTAGGATTAGCAGATGATGCACTCCAACCTCCTGTTGATATTGTTATTTTACCTCCATTTTGATCAGCTACTTCTAAATTAGAATGAGGATCATGAATTCCTATCCCTACATTCGTAGATCCTGGAGTAGAGGTTGCATTCATACCACCATTAGGGGTATATAATTGTGCAAAAGAAATTTGTGCTGCTAATACTGCAGCCATGGATATTAGTTTTTTCATAATTATTGGGTATTCTTTTAATTTAATATTTCCTGGTTACCAGCTCACGAAATAAATAGCTGTTGCATATCAAATTATTCTGGACGTTTTTCATTTGTATTTCGGTAAATTTCTATGCCAGTATCATTATAATAGTTGATGATTATTTTTTGTTTTTTTTCAAAGCTTTAATTTCTTCCGCTTGTTTTTTCACCTGCTTATTCAGCTCAATAGTGTACAGGGTAAGTTCTTCTATTTTTTGTAGTAGCTTAATCTGGAACTCTCCTACATTTACCCCTTCTTTTTCCATCTCTTTTGCAGAGGCTATTTCAGGAAGATGTTTCTTCTCTTTAATATGCTTTTCAACGGATTCTAACTTTGGCAAATCGTAATTTTCATCAAATACGAAGTCGGCTGTTGGGGTAAGGGTTACTTTAATTTCTTTTGCTTCAAATTTACCTTGTAATGCCATGTTCCCCGCATCGGAAAGAAGAAGCTTTGCTCCATAGGCTCCTCCGTCAGAATAGCTCCAGAATTGTAAAGAATTTCCATAACTTCCAGTCATATTATAAAGCACCCATTTTCTAGCCATGTTGGCGGCTGTTTTTGTTGGATTTTCTAAAATAATAGCACCTCCTTCATTTGAGCTTATTTGAGAAGATAGAGAACCACTTACATCAAACCTATCCCTTGCCAAAGTAGCTATTTTCTTATTGTCTCCTGTATTGGAAATTATATTGAACTGGATCTGATTATCAAGTAATCTCATATAAGAACCTCCAGTACTAGCATTTATGCGGGGAAAAACTTGATTATTGGTACTGTTGTAGTTTTTCACATTGTTACCAATTCCTACTCCTGTATACGTTTCTTGTGGCTCTGAAGCCCAAAGCGTTAAATTGGCAGGACTATTTCCTCCATCACCAGACGAATTCAATAAAATCATCGATCCCGTATGACCACCAGAAACAGTTAGCATTTCAGAAGGTGTACCGGTACCAATACCAAGGTTTCCCATGATGGATTGTTTCCCCGTAAAATTATTAGTTCCCCTAGTTGCTAATTCATTCCAAGAATTCCAAACGTTTGCATCTCCATTTTTTGTTCTAAATGATATATGCTCTCCTCCATTGGGACCATAGTCTGTGTTTAATTGGGCATCGTAACTATTATTAAATCCACCAAAACTTAAGAGAGGGCCATTCCAGGGTGTTCCCGATGTTGCATAAGCAAAGGTATAACCTCCCTTAAAATTATCTGCAGATCCTGCCGCTGCAATAGAAACTGTTGGGGTCAGGCTTTGCGCCATAAGAACTCCTGACGCTAGAGTAAGAAAAGATAGAATAATCTTATTCATCGTTATTAGTTTATTTGTTTAATCACCTATAAAATTAACATTTAATTCAACAATTAGAGTATTATTAATAAAAATTAAAGCCTCTTTCTTCCAGAAAGAGGCTTTATTATAGAGTTTATATTATTATCTAGAATCCGCCACCGGACTCTCCAAATGTAAATGTTGCAGAGATTCCTGCTCTGATCGTAGACAGTGGGAAAGCTGTTGAGATCTTATATTTTGAAGTCATCTGTTCGTAGAAGACTCTCAGATTCAGATTTTCGGAAACATTATAGTCTGCGGAAAGCTTGATATTGAGAAGTCTCTGCCCTCCTGTAATCTGTGAATCATTCAAAAGGATATTCATAATAGAAGTTTTACTATCTCTTAGTGAAATATCTCCTCGGATGTTAAGATCACTTCCTTTTCCTCTGGTTCCTCTTCCTCTGACATTGGCAGTCCCTAGTCTGAAGTTACGAACAATATATCCTAATCTTACTACGTATTCTGAGTTGGAATCTTCAGTCAGGGTATGGTTTACTAATCCCAGCACCATCATTCTGTTTTTGTTGTACTGTAATCCGAACTGCATATTGTTTCTCATAGTAACATCTACTCCAATAAGTGGTGAAAAAGATTCTACATAGCCTACCTGAGCAAAGGTATAAGGGTTAATCTTATCTCCATCATTCAGTTTAATAGTACCGGCATCGTCTACAGTCTGATAATATCCATTCGGATTACTATGGTAATCAATATTACTTTGAATTCCAGTTGCAGTATAAGTAGCTGTATAACCATGTAAGATATCAAACTTCGTGAACTGCCCACTAATGATTGGAATATTCTTCAATCCTGAATAAGTAATTCTCCAGTTCGGCAATGGCATTCCTGCCTTTTTAGGATTTCCTATCGGAGAAACAGACTTACCTTCAAGGGCTGCTCTGAATGCAGGGATCAATACATATGCATTAGCTATACTATAATGTTTTGCAAATCCATCATTTCCTATTTCTGCATTTGGTCCTCCCAGCTGTTGTGAAAGTTTCATTGCATTTTCTCTGATTGCCTGGTATACCGCTGCTCCATCTTTAAATGATGACTTAAGAAGTACCGCAGAATTGGAATAGGTAATCATATCAGTTGCAAATGTAAAGCCTGGGTCAGGAACTCCTTCTGGATTAACATAGTTAAATCCTGAGTGCGAAAAATTACTATTGAAATTATGCAACACATTCAGGTCAATCCTAAAATCATTCATTGGCATCATCTGTAAATTGGCCCGTAATTCTCTAGTGGACATTCTTACATAGGCATCAGTCATATAATTAGAACTGCTTACCCATCCATTTTCCATTACTGTTCTTCTAATATCTGCCTGAGATCCTAGCAGGAACCCGATGGTAGGCCCTCCCAATGTCTGACCAGATCCATACCAGTTCGGTGCTGATAATAACCCAGGAAGTACAGTTCCATTGTTTTCAGTATAGCTTACATCCAATTGCTTGAATGAAGTCAGGAAGAATGCAGCACTTTGAAGTACTGTAAGTTTATTTTTGAATTTATACTTCTTATATGCGTATCTGTTCTTTTCCCATTGCTTTGTATATACATTGTTCAGGGAATCCATTTCCTGCTTACGCTTCTGAAGTTTAGTATTAATATTTTTAAAATAGTTAAACTGTCCGAAGAATTTAGGAATATCTGCCGATGCAGTTGCCTGGATCACATTGGTATTCTGACCTATGGAACCTAAGCTTCCTTCAGGGCTTGAAAGCAAGGCTGTAGATCTTGCATTCCAATTGTAGGTAAATCCATACCCTACTTCCGCATCAATAAAGTCCAGATAAGGTAAATACTGGAATGGCAGCTTATAGTTTAATTGTGCTCTATGATTATACAATACCGGTCTACCCGCTCTGAATACATTCCCGAAAATCGCCTTATTATTCATCGTATTTACGTCAATGTTATCGTTAAGTGTTCTCGTTGCAGAGTTGATCTCCAGCTTTAATGATTTTGTGAAATTGAAACCTAAACCATATTGCCATCCGAAGTAGAAGTTTCTATTTCTGATCGCATCTATATCTCCTGCGGTATTTCCACCTAAAATAGCTTCAATATTTCTAAATTCAAGTTCGTTATAGTTTCTGTCAACCTCCGTTCTGAAAGATAATCTTGTTGGAATAGGATTGATATTAAATTCTTTTACCCATCTCAGGTATTTAGTAGACTTGGCAGTATCACTAATCATTTTATTGAAAGGTTTAATTACCCATGGTTTGAAAGTATAGTTGTAATCAACATACCCTCTCAGATACTGTCTGTAATTTCTCTTTGTATAAATATCTCTGAAATAATCATCATTATATACCGCAGTTACTGAAACGTTTTCGATATCATAGAACTTAGGCTTTTTATTCTGATTGACTCTTTCTTTACGCATATTAACAACTCCGATACTTCTTTGCTGCGTATATGTTCTTGCTACTTTTTTCAGTTGCTCTCTGTTTGGAGCCTTACTAAATTCAACATCCGTATCCAAAGGATTGTACTTCGGATCTTCTATTGTTTGTGAATAAGAATAGTTCAATGGAATCTTTACCCCTGTTTTTTCCGGTAAAAGTTTATCAACATTAATGGCTGTATTGATACTGAACGCAGACTGAGTAGACTGATTTCTTTCTGCCGGCTTAGAATCAATATTTCCGAATCCTACTGAAGTATAAGAGGCATTGGTATTTACGGTTGCAAAATCTCCCAAGTTGAAATTTAAACTCGCGTTTCCTGCATATCCACCATCATTTTCAATTTCAGAAAGACGAATTTCATTAACCCATAAAATTCTATCTATAGAAGTCCCTATTCCTCTTTCCTGTCCATTTCGAATACCAACCATAATAGTTGTCACATTTCCTAAGCTTGGACGTCCCTTAACATAAATCCTTTTATAGTTATCTCCTGCTTCAAAATTCGGATCCAGAAATCGTTGCATAATTTTATCAGCATACATTTTATCTCTTCTGATTTTGGCATCAACAAAATTCTGAATCTCAAGATTCACTTCATTTTCTAGTGGCCAGATTTCCATAGGAGCTGTTGCCGAAGTTGAAGTAAGTTTCAAAGAAGCTTCATATTCATAGTAGTTATCTGTAGCATCATTTCCGAAACGAATAAAGAATTTAGTTTTTTCATCCATTTTACCTACATTAATATCTCTATTTATTGGATCATGAGCATGTACAAAAAGTTTTAATTTTTTATATCTTCTCATATCTAAGGTTGTATTTTTGAATACTCCCTGAGCTTTACTAGCTTCCAAATCCTTAGCTTTCATATATAATGACGCCTCATTCTGTCTTTGTGCTCCTGCATTTCCACTTAATACCTGTCTGTCAATTCCAGGAGGCAATACATAAGGAGGCTGGTTAAGAGCATTTTCTTCTATATTCACACTTCCTACTTCAAGCTTTCCGATTTCAGAATCTATTGTCACCCCTTCATTCGAAGCTGGATCTAACGGTACATTTGAATAAGCAGCAAGGGTCTTAGGATATTTTCTCCAATCTGATCTTACAAGATCCATTGTCCCGAATCTCAAAGTAGATGTGTTTTCAAATCCTGTAAGCATTAACCTTGCAAATCTTACATTATTAAGTACTGTTTCACTATGAGCTCCCTGCGTTTTATCAAAATTAGAAACCGGTATTCTGAAAAGGTACCATTTCACATCACCCGACTGACCGTTTTGGAAAACAGCTTTTACTGTTTTAATATCAACAATGTTATTTGCCCCTAATGAAAGGCTGGCCTGGTCTAATTTTATTGGATATTCATTATAACTTTCAATCTGATCCAGGTTATAATCCCGGTTAATATCTTCTGCATCCGGAGTCTGTGAAGCCACATTCAATGAGTTTGCTTCTGAGTTTCCATCAGGGTTTCTGAAGTATTTATAACGCTCCACCAATGAAGCGGCCTGGCTGCCTGTAAATTTATCTGACAAGTAAAATACAAAGTCATCCACTGCAGGGTCAACAATATTCGTTACCGGGTTTACAAAGGTATTTCCGAATCTCATTGCTTCTTGGTCTGAACTCAAACCGTCATATCCTACATCTTGCGCTTTTCTTCCATCTCCCTCAGTAGAGAAAGCATATAAAATAGGAGGTTGTTTTGGCTGTACTCCCCAATTGGAAGTTGTTGTATTAGATACTACTCCTGGTGCAGGAAGTCCATTTTCATACAACATTTTTCCATCTTTAAGGATATCTTCCGATACGTTCCCCAGGTGTAATAATAATTTCGGATCATCCCCAAGTTTATTACCATCAGCATAAGGATCCATCATCCAAAATTCAACATATTCAATGTTTGAACTTACAAAGTTAGGAACACTGATTGGTCTCATAATTCCTCCCCATCTGCTAACCGCCGGCTCTGTTCCAGGATTTACGTTATAAGGTCCTCTTTCCTTAGGATAAAAAGAAATATCTAAAGTATTGGTATAGGTTTGATCTCCCGCTACAAAGTCTCTGTTATTATAAATTTCAGAAAGCATTACCCTCCTTGAAGCATGGTTGGATACTGACTGTGGAGTAATTCCTCCAGGGGCTTTACCTCCTACTCCCCAGAATCTTGGGTCAATATTATACCATGACAATAATCCTCTTCCATACCCACTGGTGATATCATCACTTGTTGGCGGAATATTGAAAGGAGGTTCTGTATTTTTTTCTGGTCTTGATGCTAAACTCCAGGCTGCAGGTTCCTTTAAAGATATTTTAGAGGTTGTCTGCTCAAAATCATCAATATAAGACTGGCTGTTAGTTGCCTTATTCAAACCAGGAAGAAGGTAAGCTGCTTCCATCTTAAAATTGATATTAGACGGAGCTTCAGTCTTTATCAGCGGAAGTTTATCTGTAAACCTTGTAAGATAAGGAGCCTGATTATTATACATCAAATTAATCCCCGCCATTGTATTATTTACAGCTTCTTGTCCGAAGTTTACCTTTTGGGTAAGTGGAGATTCTGAATAATTAATAACGGTTCCTCCTAAAATAAAGTTTTCATTAAATCTTCTTTCCAAATTCAATCCCAGGAATCTTTTTCTCTGAGTATTGAATGTAAGTTGGTTTTCTAAGGAAATATTAATAGCCTGGCCAGACTGTTTTACATTCTCATTAATGATAGTTACTGTACCAAGCATATAATCTACAGTATAGTCTACCCCTTCAGAAAGCTGTACTCCATTTGCAGAAACTTTTACAGATCCTTGAGGTACATTTACTGCACCAAGAGAAATCCCTTGTCCTTGTACCCCTTTGTAGCGACCTTCAATGGTATATCGTTGAGGAACTATGGTTTGACCATTTGTAGGCTTTATTTGATCATACAGATCATGGAAAACATATTGTGGGTCATTGGTTCCTAATACCTGTTGCATATAATCACCAAAAGGCTGCACCTTGGTAAAAATAATTCTTCCGGTTTCCGGTCTCACCGTAATTCCGTTAACAAAGTCAAAAACCCCATCCCCTTTGGTACCATCTTTATTGTTCTGAATATCACCATTCATATTAAGGCGATCCCAGTTCAGTAATTTCAATAGATTGACATCTTTAACAGAAGTATCCGGAAGATAATTTACTTTACCTCCAGTTTTCTGATCTTTATAATATACATTAAGAATAAACCCATCAGGAGATACCTGACCTGCATCTAAAGAATAAACGTTCTTCATCATCAGTTTCCACATAGGAGAAGATACATCTACACTGTTGTTCACTTTCAATACTTTAGTAATCAAAACCGGGCTTTCTTCTGAGAATTCTCCGACTTTGTATACTTTACTGCTTCCATTTACCGTATATGAATAGGATACGGCAAGAAGCTGCTGATCATTAAGTTTCTGGTTCAATGAAATATATCCCAATTGTGGCTGGAATGTAAATTCATTAGCATTCAGTTTTCTTGCTTTGCTATTAAAAATAAAATGCTCACCGTTTATATAAGGTTGTGATCCCCCAAATACTTGTCCTTGGTAAACACCATTATAATCTTTACCAGCTTCTCTCGTCCCAGCTTTTGCTGAAATTTCATTATATAAATCATTTACGGAGTTATCTGGCAATACACCGCCACCTTCACCAAGATCCCTGATCCCAATGATTCCTTTCTGATAAGCCAGGTTACTGTTTCCTTGATCCAGCACCCAAACTTCAAGTCTGGTGATATTGATCGTTGAATTGATTTGTGGATAATTAAGTAACGCATTATCATATTTATCTAAGAAATAGTGACCTAAAAAGTAGTGCTGATTTTCTTCATATTCATTAGCACTGACTTTAAAGTTATTCATTACTCCACCTCCTTGTACTACGATATTCCTAGCTTCACCCTGTTGTTGCGAAAGAACAACAGTTCCAAAAGTTTTTCCTAGCTGGAATTCTGTTTTCACCCCAAACAATGATTGTGAACCACGAATCAAACTTGTTGAAAGTGGCATATTTACGTTACCAAACTCAACTCTTTTAATGATTTTATCTTCACCACCTTCATTCGGTTTATCCACATTTCCAAGACCTTTCTGCTGAAGGTCTTTCCAGCTCCCTTTTGCCTGCCACACAAGGTTCATCCTGTTTTCAAAAGCAAAACCACTTTGAGTATCATAATTGGCCTTCAGTTGAAGGTTTTCTCCAACTTTCCCTAATAATCCAAGCTGGATTCTCTGGTCTATATCAAAAGTAAAGCTGGTCCTGTTCTGTGGAAGGATCAGCGGGTTATCTATTTTCTGGTAAAGTCCTGCAAAATCAATGGACGCATATCCGGAAGGAATGATCTCAATTTTATTTCCCCCGAACAAGGTTTCAAATAATTTATTGTTAATCATTACTGAAGGAATCAATCCTCTCTTTCTGGCATCACTTTTGTCTTTTCTAAAAAGAAGATTATATTTTTCCGATTTTTCCTTATAGTATGCCCTGGTCTGTAGAGCGAGTACATATTCTTTATACTCTTCGGGAGACATGGCAGTGGGAGGACCGGTAATCGTATTTCCAATTTTGGGATATACATAGTACATCCCGGTTTTTATATCAAAATAGGCCTCATACCTCGTGGGGTCTGCTATTTCGTATTGCTTTCGTATGATCGTTGTGTCTTTTGCCTGCTGTGCAAAAGCACTTACAGACATAAATAGGAACGACAGGAACAAAAATATTTTAAAATGCTTATTATTCGCCACCAAATGTTAAATGTTTTTTAAAATTTGTTTAACCAATTCTTCAACTGAAAGGTCAGGATTCTGCTTTAATATCCTATCTGCCATCTTCTCGCTGGTTCTCTTAGGAATTCCTAAAACTTCTAATGCAGATAACGCTTCTTCCTTGATTTTATTATTCACCATCGACGAAATATTCTCCGCTGGACCACTGAATTTCTGTACTTTATCTTTAAGATCAACAATAATTCTTTCTGCTGTTTTGGCTCCTATTCCTTTGGCTTTCTGAATGAGTGCACTGTTTCCTGAAAGGATTCCCGCAGCAATTTCATCAAGGCTTAATGTGGATAACAGAATAAGTGCAGAAACTGCTCCTACTCCATTAACGCTTATTAACAGATTGAACATTTCTTTTTCCGAACGAGTGTTAAAGCCAAACAGAAGATGAGCATCTTCACGGATGATCTGTTGGATAAACAAAACAGTTTGCTGATTTAAAGTAAGTGTCTGTGAGGTCATTAAGCTGATCCCCACATAGTAGCCAACGCCTTGTACGTTGATTACTGCATAGGTAGGTGTAAGTTCTTGAACAGTACCTTGTAAAGAAAATATCATTATTAATTTTTGAAACTCCCCAAATATAAAAATTTAACCTCCAAATACAGCATTAAAGGTCAAAATAAATTGTTTTTAACGACTATGGATATTTAATCGCTTCTGATAATTCTATAGGATTATTGTTTTTTTTCAGGGAAGTTCGCACATTCTTTGTCATTTCCCTAAAATTGGGTTCTATCTCATTTCCCTTTTCATCCCTAAATTTTGCTTTCACATTTCCGGAAGTCATCTCGCGAAACGGATCATTATAATAGTCCAGCTTTACCTTTTTAAGATCATTTCTTGAAACATTTACCAGCTTAAAGCCCAAACTCTCAAAGTTCATTTTTTGAAAGTCTTTTTTCAACCCTGAAAAGGAGAATTTATAGGAATGACTTTTATCTTCCATCTCCACAATCAGCCCCGGTAATCCTTTGAAAATATAAGGACCTTCCTGCAATGGAATATCTTGTGTAAACCAAGCTTCCCAAATTCTTCCTTTATAGCTTAATGTTGCTTTCTGGCAGTTATAACCATATTTTTTGGCAACCTCTTTCTCTATTTTCCAGTCCAACTGTATAGGTTCTGTCAGTTTATATACATCCGCTGACAAATAGTAATATATTGAGCTTCTGTTCTGCTTATCTCTTACTGCATCAAAAACATAGTCTCCCACAGCAAAGCCATGAAATCCAGTACTTCTCAGAGAATCTACCTGATATTGTTTTTCTGTACAAAATCTGGATTCTCCATTCTGGACAAGGAGTACCATTTTTTTTGATATTGTTTCAGAACTTAATGAGTCTTGTTTATAAACAAGATTATAGTCTATTCTCATATCCTGAGAATAAAAATTTTGAGCGAATGAGAAAAGTAGAATTGCGATGAACGTTTTCAATTGCATATATCAGATTATTAGTTTTGTTCTTCTGTTCTTTGAATGTGGGTGATCTTAAATAGTAAAAATATATCACCAAATGCTGATGCTAAAGGTAATAAAATCCTTATTAAGAGAAATAATTATTCTAAAAATTAATAAATTCCTGGATATAAACAAGAAAAGCACCTTTTATCAAGGTGCTTTTGTATAATAAGGTCAATCAAATTACTTTTTCTCTCTTCTCTGTGCGTCAAGAACAGCAATGGTTGCAAGGTTTACGATCTCGTCTACGCTTGAACGCATCTGAAGAACATGTACCGGTTGTTTTAATCCCATCAGGATTGGCCCGATTACCTGTGCTACTTTCATTCCTCTCAGAATCTTGTAAGAAAGATTAGCACTTTCAAGATTCGGGAAGATGAAGGTGTTTGCCGGAGTTGTTCCTAATTTTGAGAAAGGATAATCACTCAGGTGATCTGCATTCATCGCAAAATCCGGTTGAATTTCACCATCAACGATCATCTTAGGATATTTCTCATGAAGGATGCTTACCGCTTTTGCTACTTTTTTGGACGTATCTGAAATGGCAGCAAAGTTTTCAAATCCAAGCATCGCAATTCTAGGCTCAATAGCAAAAGATTTCACTGTAAATTCAGCCATTTTAGCAATATTCACAAGATCTTCAGAAGTAGGATTTTGGTTGATAGAGGTATCAGCAAAGAAAATAGGTTTCTTTTCAGACAGGATCATCATCATTGCTGCTACTTTATCTACTCCTTTATCCTTTTCAATAACTTCTAAAACAGGACGTAATACAGAGGCATAGTTTTTAGAAAAACCCACAATAAGACCATCAGTATCACCATGTTTCAACATTAAAGGTCCAAAATAATCTCTCTGACGAACATATCTCTTAGCTTTGTACTCGTTCATCCCTTTTCTCTGACGAAGCTTCCAAAGTGTTTCTCTATATTTTTTTCTGTTTTCTTTCTGATCATCATCACTTGGATCAATGATTGGAATATCCAGGTTGATCCCGTAACGTTCCATCTGTTCCTTGATGTATTTCTTATCTCCTAAAAGACTTGGATACGCAATTCCTTCTTCGTAGAGGATCTGAGCTGCTTTTAATACATTATATTCTTCAGCATTTCCAAGGGTAATTCTCTTCGGATTGGATTTTGCACGGCTCTGCATCATTCTTACCAATCTTTCATCTCTACCCATTCTGTCTAAAAGCTGGTGCTCATATTCTTCAAAATCAGCAATCGTTTTTCTTGCTACTCCACTTTCAATAGCGGCTTTTGCAACAGCACTTGATACTTTTGTAATCAATCTGTTATCAAATGGTTTTGGAATAAAATAATCTCTTCCAAACTGCAGGTTCTGAACGTTGTATGCAAGAATTACTGCTTCCGGCACCGGTTCTTTAGCCAGGTCAGCAATAGCGTGTACTGCTGCAAGTTTCATTTCTTCATTAATTCCCGTAGCCTGAACGTCTAATGCACCACGGAAAATATAAGGGAATCCTAACACGTTGTTTACCTGATTAGGAAAATCACTTCTTCCTGTTGCCATGATCACATCTTTACGGGTTGAAAGAGCAAGATCATAAGCAATCTCAGGATCCGGATTCGCTAAAGCAAATACGATAGGGTTCTCATTCATGCTTAATAGCATTTCAGGAGTCATCACATTTCCTTTTGACAATCCTACGAAAACGTCCGATCCTTTTACTGCATCTTCCAATGTTTCGATATCTGTCTGAGCAATGAAATCTAATTTTTCAGGAGTAAGATTTTCTCTCTTATGATTGATTACTCCTTTACTATCGCACATCAGAACATTTTCTTTTTTCAGTCCTAATGAAATATAAAGTTTGGTACAAGCAATGGCAGCCGCTCCAGCTCCGTTCACCACCATCTTTACTTTATCAATATCTTTATTGGCAATTTGCAATGAGTTGATTAATGCAGCAGCAGAAATAATTGCTGTTCCGTGCTGGTCATCGTGCATCAAAGGAATATTTAATTCCTCTTTCAGTTTTTGTTCTATATAGAATGCTTCAGGAGCTTTAATATCTTCAAGGTTGATTCCCCCGAATGTAGGAGCAATTCCTTTTACGATTTCAATGAACTTATCTGGATCTTTTTCGTCAATCTCAATATCAAAAACGTTGATATCAGCAAAAATTTTGAACAAAAGTCCTTTTCCTTCCATTACCGGTTTTGAAGCTTCTGCTCCGATATCTCCCAACCCAAGTACTGCAGTACCGTTAGAAATTACCGCTACAAGGTTTCCTTTTCCTGTATAATCGTATACAGTTTCCGGCTTATCGTGGATTTCCATACAAGGAACCGCTACTCCGGGAGAATAAGCCAATGATAAGTCTCTTTGAGATGAGTGTGGCTTGGATGGTATAACTTCGATTTTCCCTTTGGGTTCTGCTTTATGATAATCTAACGCGGCCTGACTGAAATTCTTTTCGTCGCGATTGTTGTTACTTGACATACGTTTTATTTTTTGTTAGAGTATATATTTAATGTGGTAGTCTACTAAGCTTTCAATTGGTTTCTGAACTACATGTCCCACATTTAAATTAAGTTCTTCCGCTACAGAGCGTAAAATATTTTCATAATAATAAGCAATAGAGCCAATAAAATTGATTTCGGCATCATGAGCTTCCTCATAAGGCATAACCTGATATTCGAAAAAGCTTTTCATTTCTTCGAAAACCATGTTCATGAAGTAAGGATGATCTTTTCTTTCGACAACAAATTTATTGAAATCAGCTAAATAAGCATTTGGTCTTGGAGTATGATACATATTTTTCAATGCATCTTCTATAGTAAGTTGATAACCTTCCTCAAATTCATGATGAAGATCTAAGGGAAGTTTTTTCATGAAATATCTGCGCACCAGCTGTTTTCCAATGGCACTTCCGCTTCCCTCATCTCCCATCAGAAATCCAAGGGATGGCAATTCAATTTTCACCTCTTTGCCATCAAAATAACATGAGTTTGATCCTGTACCTAAAATGCACACGATCGCAGGTTTCCCTTTATAGGCAGCATAAGCTGCAGCCATCAGATCTTCTTTGACAATGATTTCGGCTTTGTTAAAAACTTTTTTAAGTTCAGCTTCTATAATCTCTCGGTTTTTTTCCACACCACATCCAGAGCCATAGAAAAAGACTTTCGTAATTGAATTTTTGACCAATATAAGGTTGCTGTTCTTCTGTATTTCAGGAGTGATAAGTTCTCTGTTGATAAAATTCGGATTAAAGCCGATGGTTTCAGTTTTCAGAAAAACCTTTTTGAAGTCATCCAATATTACCCAATCCGATTTAGTAGAACCACTATCTACAATAGCAACCATATTTTACATTTTAATTTAAGGATGCTAAATTATGAATTTATCTTCAATTAGCATTTAAAACAACCTGGAAGCTGTCTAAAATCATTAATGTTTAAGCTGAGTTTTATTTTCATTGAATTGCAGAAGCCAATCTTCAATTTCATCTTCGAGATAAGATGCCTGCAGTACCATTGCATTGATAAAATCATCAGGTACGGGTTCACCATTGGAATTTTCAAGATTCCAAAGTTCATTAGACATATTTTCATATTCAGAATACACTCGTTTGAAGCGGGAGTTTTCTTTTTCCAACGCTTCAATATTTTTTTGTTGAAGCTGGAATTTTCTGTATTTGTTTTGACGTTTCATACAAATATTATTAACAATTGGTCATAAAAAATTAGAGTAGTATGCTTTCAAATAGGCATTACAAGATAGAAAAACCCACATCACAAGGATTTGAAAATGAATTTATTATCAGGTTATAGTGACATCATTCCGCTTATTAAAATTAGAAATAATTTTTATTTAAAAAAATATTTTAACAACTTTTTTCAGTGTTTAACATATAGTTATAAATTTGCAGATTGATATTGTAAAGAATCCTGATTTAAAATAATTGAAAAACATTATGACACATAGGATCTAAAGAATTACTGATTGTTTTTCTTATAAAACATCCTAGTATCCACTACAATATAAGATATATTTTCAGCTTTTATATTAATAAAATGAAAGAAATACTCATACGCCAGAAACAGGTTTTGTTCTTCATTATTGCCGGAGGACTGAGTGCCATTGTGGAGATTGGCAGCTTTAAAATATTCAGCACTTACCTGCCTCACTTCCTTGCTAGAGAAACTAATTTTCATGGTATACATTATCCTTTAAGCAATATTTTCTCTACCAGTTGCGGGATCATCAGCAATTATTTTCTGAGCATCTGGTTTGTTTTTGAAAGAGGAAAGCACTCAAAGAAAAAAGAGTTTGCTTATTTTATGGCAGTATCTTTTTTCTCCACTTTATTAAGCCTTGGTTTCTTCCAGATATTTTACAGTTTTATATTTAAAGATAATATCAATTTAATTTTTTATACCTTGAGTCCGGAAATAACAAGTAAGATTGCAGCCATTCTATTGGTTTCCATTCTTAATTATTCGGTAAAAAAGAAAGTAATTTTTAACGGTTAAACTGTGGCAAAAATTTTGAATTATCTCTGGAGATTTTGGCTGTTGTTATTAGCATTTGTTCTAACAACCACTCTTGGGATCCCCGTTTATATTTTATCTTTTAGTAAGAAGCATTATAAATACGCTTATAAGTTTGTCCGTTTATGGTGTTTCGGCATGTTTTACGGCATGGGCTTCCGATATGATCTCATTAAACTTTCTGAGCAAGAAAAAGACAGAAACAAAGAATATGTTTTCATCTCGAATCATACTTCTATTATGGATATTATGCTCACCTGCATTCTTTTTCCGCATCACCCAATTTGTTTTGTTGGAAAAAAAGAACTTGTTAAGATTCCTATTTTCGGAACTATTTATCAAAGAATATGTGTAATGGTAGACAGATCAAGCGCAAAAAGCCGTGCTGATGTATACCGCAGATGTGCTGAAAAAATGGAGGAAGGCAACAGTATTGCCATTTTTCCTGAAGGAGGTGTACCGGATGGCACGTCTATTATTCTGGATGACTTTAAAGACGGGGCGTTTATGTTAGCATCAAAACATAACTCTCCAATTGCTGTTTATACCTTTATAGGACTTAAAGAAATGTTTCCTTTTGATAGCTCTAAGGGTTATCCTGGAAGAGTAAAGGTCTATTTCAATGGAATTATAGAACCTACTAATTCTCCAAAAGACTTAAAAGCAGAGGCTTATCAAGTAATTAAAAAAACTTTGACAGAGCATTCTATTTAAAAGAATTAGTTATATTTGTTTGCGAAATTTTCAATAAAATATGTCAAAAACCAACCAGCCGACTAATTACCCGGCACTGTACACACTTGTACTTGTATTTTTTTTCTGGGGTTTTATTGCTGCCGGCAATAGTATTTTCATCCCCTTCTGTAAAAACTATTTTTCTCTCGACCAATTTCAGTCTCAGTTAATAGATTTTGCTTTTTATACTGCTTATTTCCTGGGAGCTTTATTGCTTTTTATATCCAGTACCATAAAAGGAATTGACATTATCGGAAAATGGGGTTATAAGAAGAGTATTGTCTACGGACTTCTCCTCTCAGCCCTTGGTGCTGCCATTATGATTATTGCCGTTAAAAGTAATGTATATTATGGTATGCTCATCGGACTCTTTGTGGTTGCACTAGGTTTCTCTATTCAACAGACTGCTGCAAACCCTTTTGCTGTATTGTTAGGAGACCCTAAAACAGGAGCCAGCAGACAGAATCTTGCGGGAGGAATCAACTCTTTTGGAACATCCATCGGGCCAATTATCGTTGGACTGGCACTTTTTGGAACTACAGCGACAGTAGATGACGACCAGATCAAACATCTTGCTCTTGATAAAGTAATCCTTCTTTATACAGCAGTAGGAGCTCTTTTCCTGATTGCTGCCGGGATCTTTTACTTCTCAAAGAAGCTTCCTGATGGAATTTCTACTGAACCTATGGAAAAAGCTGGAAAAGCAAGAAAAACATTGATTGCAATGACAGTTCTTGTTATTCTTTTCTTTATTCCAGTATTCAGCAGCTATAATTCTGATGAAGCTAAAACCATTGAAATTTTGGGCAATGAAATCACAGTATTAGATCAATCTGTAGAGAAGGAAACTGATGCTGCAAAAATCACAGAACTCAAACAACATATTACAGATAAGAAAACAGAATTGGAGTCTGTTAAGCATCCGTTAGAGAAAAAAAGAATGATGTATCTGGGAGGTGCATTACTTGTTGTTATTATCTCTCTTGTATTTGCCAACTCCAGTGCTAAGAAAAACGCTGAAGGTTGGGGCGCTATGAAATATCCACAGCTTGTATTGGGGATGATCGCTATTCTTGCTTATGTAGGAGTGGAAGTTGCCATAGGAAGTAATCTTGGAGAACTTTTAAGCATGCCTGAATTCGGGGGACATCAGTCTTCTGATCTTGCACCTTATATTTCCATGTATTGGGGAAGTTTAATGATTGGACGATGGACCGGTGCTATCGCGGTTTTTAACCTGAATAAACAACAACAGACCATTGCTACTATCATTGTTCCTTTTATTGCTTTTTCTGTGATTATTGGAATCAATACGATTGCTCAAAAAGACATGTCACATCTATATTTTTATGCAGTTTGTGTGGCTATCCAGGTTATATTATTCCTAATCAGTAAAAATAAACCGGCATTAACGCTAATTATTTTTGGATTATTTGGAACTGCTGCTATGATCACAGGATTATTAACTACAGGAAATGTGGCGATCTATGCATTCCTTTCCGGAGGTCTTGCCTGCAGTATCATGTGGCCATCTATTTTTACACTGGCCATTACCGGTTTAGGAAAATATACCGCTCAGGGATCTGCATTCCTTGTAATGATGATTCTTGGAGGGGGTATTATTCCACCGCTTCAGGGTAAGCTTTCTGACATTATCGGAATTCACAGCTCCTATGTAATTCCTGTATTGTGCTTTGTTTACATTACTTTATTTGCTTATCTGGCTAAAAAATCTTTATTTAGACAGGGAATTAATGTTGACGTTTTAGAATCCGAAGGTGCACACTAAAAATAGACTACCTATATATAAGAAGAAAAGATTTTGGGCAGGTGTATTACTTGCCCAATTTCTTTTGTTTTATGGTTTTTCAAAATCTTTATTGATGATTTCTTTTTTTGAAAAATTCTTCGAGTTCCAGAAAAGACTTCATCAGATGATCTTCAGTGGGCTTTCTTTTTCAGTGGGAGACATTATCTATGTCGTATTGGGAATTGTTCTTTTATATAGCCTTATTGCGTTATTTAAAAAGAAAAACAGGAATACTTCACTGTTAAGAATCCTTATCATTGTAAACATCTTTTACTTTACTTATCAGATATTCTGGGGAATGCTTTATTTCCAGACTCCAATCATTAAGAAACTTTCCAGTCAAGATACTCCTGACCTAAATAAAGCAAAAAAACTGGCCTTACATTATCTGGAAAAATGTAAACTTACCCGTGCATCGATACATGAGGACCATAATGGGATCTTCATTGTCACCAATCTTAGGGCAGTACAACAGGAAATTTTATTCCGGCAAACTCAGCTTCCAAAATATATTTCGGATAAAAAGGCGCCTCAAATTCTTTCTATTAAACCTAGTTTATTTA
The DNA here is from genome assembly GCF_900637665.1 of Chryseobacterium nakagawai. Classification (NCBI taxonomy): domain Bacteria; kingdom Pseudomonadati; phylum Bacteroidota; class Flavobacteriia; order Flavobacteriales; family Weeksellaceae; genus Chryseobacterium; species Chryseobacterium nakagawai. The sequence continues at coordinate 893,035 of NZ_LR134386.1, read as the reverse complement.
AAAATGTAATGAACTTTACTGGGATATTAGGATATTATAATCCTTTTACCGCAGAAGCACAATATAACGCTGAATTGCCCCATACTTTCATCCCTTTTACAACAGCCCATGAAAGTTCTCATCAACTTGGTTTCGCGAGAGAACAGGAGGCTAATTTTATTGGGTATCTGATAGGAGTTCATTCCAGTAATTCTGAGCTACGATACAGTACTGAATATTTTACATTGAAAAGTCTTTTACATTTTATAGTTGATAAAGATCCGGAATTTGTAAAATCAGTTATCCAAAATTACTCTCCCGGAATGAAAAGAGACCAGGCTTATGAGAAAAGTTTTGTACTCAGGCATCAGGGTTGGTTGGATAACTTCTTTGGATTCACGAATAATCTGTTTCTGAAGAGCAACCAACAGGAAGGTTCAGTGACGTATTCTTACTTTATTGATCTCCTTCTAAACTATGAAAATAGGCATAAAAAAAGAATCGTATCAGGCGATACGATTCTAAAAACACAAATGATGAAAAAAAATTTATTACCTTGACTTGTTCCCTCATTCAAGGCGATGTAAAAGTACGACATATTTTATAAATACAAAAACATTTCTTTTCTTTTTTGAAACTTTATGAAAACTTTATGATTTTTTAAGTTTTTTTGAGTTCGACAGTAGTTAACATGAATTACAATCACACCTTACATATACTATTAAAATAATAAACAAATTATAGTTAAACTGCGAAAAATTTACAAAACCAAATATTTATTTAAACATAAAATATTCCATTTATTCTGGATTTTGAATGAGTAAAAAATTAGAGTTATCCTTCCGAAAATTCAAAATATCTCCACTATTCCTCTCCTACTCTTTCATTAAATTCCCCATCTATTTTAAATAGAAATGGGAATTTCTTTGAGCCCAAATTATAGTGGGATATGGATTAAATATTCCCCATATTATATCGTTCTGTTACTTCTAAAAGCCAGGCTCTTATAATATCTGAATAAATAATCATAAACAATCATTTCAAACAGTCGTTGATTTGAAACAAAAATTCGATTGATATGCATATGAAATACACTAGAAAAAAAGTGCTGAAGAGAGTTTGAATGATGTTTTATATGTTGCAGGGCTTCCTTAGATTCATGAATATTATTTAGTATATCGGATCTAAAAGGAATATAATCCTCCAATTCAATAAAGTCCTGATATTTAGTAATAAATATTCTATATTTTTTATCAAGCTGAGTATTTAGCTTTTTATCTGCATTGAATTCCTGTTTAAAAGCAAGATTAAATTCGTGGATCCAATTTAGTTTTTCTTCCATGGACAACCCTAGATATTCTAATACCTTATCAATATAATAAAGGCATACCATAATTTTTTCTTCATCATCGAAATGAAGATATTCATAAAGTATACACTCACTGCTTTTCCAAAATAAAAGCTCAGCTTCTTCCATTGTTTTTTCTCCATATCGTTCAATTTCTCTCCGGTAAACATCTATGATACATTCCGATACTTCTCCAGAATCTCTATATTCCTCCAGGGAGTTATTTATTAACGAAACCACCCTACTAAAATTATTAAGGTCTGAAAGTTCAAAACGAAGTCGAAGATGGACCCGTGGATCATAATAACGAATAAAAAACCATTTCTTTATCAGGTCTTCCTCTTGCAGCTTCTGTAATAAAGGGACTAGAGCCTCATCCAAAATAACATCTGCTGTTTTCACTCCTGTATAAATTTTGACATATAGCCACTCACTTCCGGGAATAAACTTTCTTATCATCAATATTTATTTTAATTTATACATTGCAAAAACAAATTCATGTTTAAAGTTTTCATTTTCATTATATAAAAACTCTTCTATCATGATTGTTCTTTTCTTTTTAACGGCCTGGATAAAAAGCATGGCCATATCGTAATTGTCAAGGTGTAGAGCTAAAGTATTATCTGACTCTGCCCATTGTATCCATGTAGGAACTTTCCTTTTGGTCCTCCAGTTTTTTAGTTCGGATAAAAAGTTAGCTTGATCTAAAATAAACTCATCTAAAAAGATAATCTCTTTATCTGAGATTTTCCAACGAGCTTTTACAAGAATGATATTTTTATATTCTACTCTTGGTAGAAATCTGTAAATATCATTCAATCCTCCCCAATCAAAATACAATCCTTTTCTTATTTCCTGAGAATACAGATCAGAAAGGAAATGATAAACGGGTAGTGTATTTTGAAAATAATTATGAGCATTTGTCAAATACGGTCTTATTTCTTTATTAAGCCTTTTGGATCGTAAAACAAATCTATTGCCTTGCAATGAAATATAAAGATCATCTAGTGTTATTTGGTTTTCTTCCGGCAAAACAGATTGTGCCATGTAGGGAATTTCATAATTCCTTATTGTAGGTCTTCTCACCACATTACCGATTCTGGCTTCAGGTAAGTGAATTACCTCTGCCAAAATGTATTCAGGATTCAAAGCTTCTTCTTTATCGGCAATAGCTTTGGTAAGCTTATGTATTTCAGATTTTTCAGAACAAAATCTTCCTAATAAATTGGCAGCACTACTTCCTGTACTCCCATTTAAGAATAATTTTTCTTTATTATCCTCTGATATAATTTCTGTCAAAAAAGAGATTGTATCAGGTAGATCTTGCCAATTTTCTTCTAAGCCTTCAAAATCATCATCCGATAATTCTATCCTGTATTGGTTTTCTAATAATGCATCCTGTAACTTCTCATTAAGGATCTTTTGAATCAGATTCAGCTCAATACTTATCTTTTTATTTCTTTTAGAGATTGGAAGTCCTAGGTCGTCTAAATACGGATGAACTCCTCTTATTGATATATTTTGTTTATAACCAATACCTATCTCAGAATCTAGAACATATTGCAATGATATTTCCTCTGTTTCAAATCGGTCATAAAAAGCTTTCTTGAATTTTTCTAAACGAGTATCTTCTTGAGCTAGGGTTATTTTATTCAAAAAACTAAATGCTCTTTTAATATCTTTTTTCCAAGACGATGATAAAGCCAATTGATGTCTATAATATAAGTCGGTTTGAAATAGATATTTCCGTTCATATTCTATTCCAAAAGATGCAATGAGATCTTCAATCTCAACATAGTCTGAAACCTCATTTCCTATATTTTGATCTAACTTATTAAGTCTATCTTTTATAGAAATCAAAATATTGACTTCATTTGCCTTGAGTCTTTCTAAAACAGAAATGATAATATCTAAAAAATCCATTCCTGAAACATTAGGTTCAATCTCACTTACTAGAACCTGATTATCAATCAGTTCTTCTATAAACTCTGAGGCCTCTTCTTGAGTTATTTCTTCCGAAATAAGGATTTCTGAAAGTTCCTGTATGGTCTTTCCTTGTTTTGAAAATTGTAATAATTCTTGCAATTCTTCAGAAAGCGGAGCCGATGAGATAATGTAATCTCTTTTACCTCCTGAATATTGATACTCTATATATCGTATTTTTTTTCCTACTCTATCAATCGTATTATTAGGATAAAACAACAGCTTATCTCTTATCTCTTTTTTTTTAACGAAATATTGAGCCAGAGATACCAGAAAATACATATCCAATTTTGTATCCCGAATTACATTATCATTATGCAATTCTGAGTTGTCATAGTCTTCCCTAAACTCCCCTAGCCCAACTCCAGAAAATAAGCCGAATGGCGTACAACGGGTACTCATTCGGCTATAGTATTTTAATAAAGTATGTTTTAGTTTTTGGTGTTCTTTTGGTAAAAGGTCTTTTTCTGAGTAAAGCCATCTTGTAATTTCCTCATACAAATCAGGTGAAGCTAAATAAATTGCTTCCAGAAAAACCGATTGAGCGGCAATTTCATTTTTTAATTCTTCATCAGAAATTTTATCTTTATTTACCGCTTCAAGAAATCTTTTACATGAAAATAAAGGAGTACGTACAATATATTCTTCGAAAAATTGATAAGGAAAACGAGACATTTATTTTTTTATTTCTTCTTTAGGCTGGTAGTCAGGATGTCCTAGTTGCCATAGTGCAAATTCAAACATATCTCCTATATTGGCATATCTCTGTGCTATAGGAACATTACCGGAATGTCCTCCTTCAAAGTCTATTTTCAATAATATAGGATTATCAGAAGCGTTATCAGCTATTAATTTAGCCGCAAATTTTGTAGGCATCCATGGGGTTACTCTCTGATCATTCATTCCTCCAGTAATAAAGGTAGCAGGATATTGTATCCCCTTTTTTATATTTTGATAAGCATCCATTTCCAACACTCCTTTGAACTCTTCCGGATCTTTTACAGATCCAAATTCTTTGGGCTGGCTATTGACAGCGGCTTCATCTCTAAGCATATTCAATGCTCCCACTTCTGCAATAACAGCCTTAAAAAGATCTGGCCTTTCGGTCATAGCTCGTCCCACGGTAATCCCTCCTGCACTTGCTCCCCAGATAGCGACCTTTTCTTTGGAAGTATATTTTTCATTGATTAAATATTCTGTACAGTCAATTAGGTCTCGCCACGTATTAGGCTTTGTAGATTTAAAGCCTGCGAGCCTCCATTGGTCGCCCTTTTCACCACCTCCTCTTACATGGGCAATGGCTACTATTCCTCCTTCATTTACCCACAATAAGTAAGTTTTGGCAAAAAAAGGAGTACTGGATAATCCATAAGACCCGTAAGAATCAATTAATAATGGATTTTTCCCATTTTTCACAATGTCTTTATTATAAATTAAAGACACCGGAACTTCTTCGCCATCTCTTGCCTTTATAGTAATTTCTTTAACTACAATGTTTTTAAATTCAGGATATTCTGCAACCGGAGCAATATTTTCCGGTTTGAAAGTATTCGTTTTTAAATCATAGCTAAAACGCTGTTCATCATTGGCCCAACCTGAACATGTCACCCATATATCTGAAGATTTTTCATCTTTAACTTCTAACCCAATATTCCCTGATGGATAAGGAAGTTGAATAGGAGTATCTATTCCGTTTTTATATAAATACAATTTAGATTCTACTCCGTTTTTCGTAGTTGTATAATAAATACCATCCTTAGTGACCTCATAACTTTTAATGATTTCATCCTTCTTTTCAGGTATCAAAATCTCTGCATTCTTGAAGTCAGGGTTTTTAATATTGGTTTTACAAAGCTTAACAAATGGAGAATTATAGCTTGATTGAAATATAATCTGATCTTTTCGTACTTCTAGGCTTTTTGCTTTATCACTTGGATCAGAAAGAGCTTTCCAATTATTCTTACCATCTAGTAAATCATTTTTCTTAATGATGTAGGTTTTTCTGTAGGTTTGATAATCTACTACCATTCCTATATAATAATCCTGATCTAAATCAAAATTTAAAATCATAGGATACTGATCCTCAGTGATGTTGAGATTAGGATTATTTTTGGCAGAAAAAACCTCACGAATAGTGTTGGGGTCCGTACCTATTTTATACAAAACAGTTCGTGTATTTCTATAAAAATTTTTAGATTTAGGATCTGTTACCGAAAATGCAACATAGAAAAAGCCACTGTTATCATCTATCCATTTTATTCCACTAAAAGTAGCAGGAGCGCCATTCGTAATAATTTCAGGATGAATATATTTTGTTTTGACATCCATAATAAGTATATCTGCCAATTCATTCCCTTTTTCAGACATGGAAAAAGCAATTTTATTACCATCCCAACTAGGATTTATACTATTGATAACAAAATTGTGGTTAGTTTCGGTGCTTTTGTAATGAGCAGGATCGTAAAGTAATTCTTCTTTCCCTGTAAATCCATTGCGATAATACAATTTCTCTACTTTCTCATCTCCCTTCTTCTTTAAATAAAAATATTTATTATTACCTGATATTTTTAAGTTAGATACAGAACTGCCTTGTCTCTTATCAATTTCTAACCTTTTCTCTAAATAATAATTCTTTTTCGGAATCCGATCAAGAACAGAATTGGTGTATGCAGTCTGTGACTTCATCCAATTTAGAGTTTGGACATCTTCTATATTTTCTAAATTTCTGTATTCATCCACAATGCTAGTTTCAAAATATCTGTCAGTAACAGGTTTTGATGGAGCTAGATTTGTTTTTTGAGCATGAATGCAAACAGATAACAAACAGAAAATAACAAATATTCTTATTTTCATTATTCTTAAAAATTATTTACCGCTGGCTGTTTGAAAAGGTGTTGGAGGTGGATCATCACTTCCATTTTCATTAAAACCAAGTGTAATACCAAAAGCTCCGCGAATGGTTTTCATTTGACTTGCTTTCATCATTTGCATCTTGTTTAAAGATAGTCTTTTTTCTTCTTTTCCCCTCTTTTTCATGTTTGTTTATGTTGTAGGTTTTGCCTTACAAAGAAAGTAATATTTTTTAAATTACATTAAAACTTATACTATAGATTTATAAATTCGAAGTATAATAAAAACACAAAAAACTACTGTAAAGCAACCAGTTAAACTAAAATTCACTTTACTTATTATTAATTTTTTTTTGGATTAAAAAATGTAAATTTGTACTGTATTTATATAATATGATGAGATTTAAAGCCCTTTTTTTATTTATTCTTTTAAGTAATTTACTTTATTCACAAAATAAAATAAATGATAGCTTAGAAACATATAGCTATAAAGAATTGAAAAATAAATTTTATAATTATTTTGAAAATATAAAGACCGATCAAGCTAAAACTATAGCGAAATATTACCTCCAAAAGGCTAAAAAGGAGCAAAATACTCTTCAGACAGCAGATGGATATGTTCTTATTCATTTCAATGAAAATTTTTCAAACGCTCTAAAGTATCTGGATAGTGCAGCCATCATTACCAAAAACTTAAAAGGAACTATATATCCCTCTCAGACTTATTTGATGAAGGGAAATCTTTATTATAAGTATGATAATTTAAAATATGCTTTAGACAATTATATTTTAGGATTACAACACTCAAAAGCCCAAAAAGACAAGAAACAGATTGCCTATGCTAATATGAATATTGCCTATTTAAATAGCTATATGGGTAAAAATGCCGATGCTGCCAAAACATTCAGATATTATTTATATAACGGAGATGGTATCACAGATGAATCTCAGCATAATCAAATGCGCATAAGCCTTATCTATTGTTATGTTGAACTTAATAAATTGGATTCTGCTAATATTCTGATTAATGAAGGGCTAAAAGCGCCATTGACTTCCCAAAACAAATACGTTAATCATCAATATATTTATTATGTAGGAGCATATAATTTAAAATTAAAAAAATATGATGTTGCAGTCAAAAATTTTTTAAAAGCTTATCAATATTTTTCTGGTATCCAAGATCAGAATATGAACTACTCTCTTTTAAATATTGGTAAATCTTATGAGGGGTTAAAAAACAAGGAGAAAGCCGTAGAAAATTATACTAAACTGGATTCCATCATTGCAAAAAGTGGATATACATTTCCTGAACTGAGGGATGTCTATACTTTTCTTATTGATTACTATAAAGAGAAAAACAACAAAGAGCAACAACTTTACTATATTGAACGCTTTCTAAAAGTAGATCAAAAGCTTGATGAGCAATTCAAATATCTTTCAACAGAAATACCAAGAAAGTATGATACCCCCAATCTTCTGCAAGAAAAAGAAGATATCATTGGAGAGTTAAAGACTAGAAAAAGAGTGCTCTATATTTCTGTGGGGATACTTTTATTAATCCTTTTATTCATTATATATTTATATTATAAATCTAAGAAAACAGAAAAAGAGCAAAGAAAAATTGCTCAGGATTTAATCAATCTGGTTGAAAAGAGAAATATTGAAGAGAGAAATGAAGATGAAAAAAATGAAGTTAGTACCTTTAAAACAGCTCATATTGAGGCTCCAGAGCAAAGTGAACAAAATGATAAAGCCCCTAAGATTATTTCCGAGGAAGTCACTCAATTTATATTACAAGAATTGAGGATATTTGAATCTAAAGAACTTTTCTTAAAAAAGGGTATTACATTAGCCAGCCTAGCCAAAAATATAAAAACAAATACGACCTATTTATCAGAAATAATCAATACTCATAAAAGCAAAAACTTTGCGAGTTATCTTAATGATCTTAGAATAGATTTTGCTTTAAACAGATTAGTAAAAGATAAAAAATTCCGTTCCTACAAATTATCTGTCATTGCTGAAGAGCTGGGGTACAATAATGAACAGGCATTTTCTTTAGCTTTTAAGAAAAAAACAGGCACTACTCTTTCTATGTATATTAAAGAAATTGATAGTTTAAACGATCCTCAAAACAACAATAACCAATTGATATACAAGTGATTTAATATTCTATTTTTATAAATTCATATATGTAGATTTATAAATCTACAACCTTAAGACTTTTTTTACGATTTGTTCTTGTGTAAGTTTGCTTCAGGTAAAAACACAAAATTTATTTTTTTGTATGTGTACAGTACAAAATATGAATATACAAGCTGATCAGCACCTTCCCAAGCCTGGGATATATGGCAAGAAAATATTAATTCAAAAAAAAATTTTAACAATGAAAAAGTTAACAGGAATGAAGAAAGGTTTTTCTTCTTTAGAAAACAAAAAACTAAAAAGAGACGATTTAAAATCAGTTAATGGTAGTCTAAGATCTTATGCTATTGAGTCTAGTGCTGCAGTTACAACGCCAGGATGCTATGAAGCTGACCATTATACATCTAATGGAGGTGATTATATTGGTAGACTAGAAGTTTGCTAAACATATGAAAAAGAAAAAGGGAGGGTGAATATCCCTCCTTTTTATCCATATTATTAAATTGAATTATTTATGAAAATTTTACCATTTCTCTCTCTTATCATTTTATTATTCCTTACATCTTGTAAAAAAAACTATATAACTTATTATAATAAGGTGAACGAGATTGACAGCATATATAGACTGGCCAACAATCCTAAATTAGCTGTAAATGAGTACAGGCAAATTTTCAAAGAATATGATCCTAAAAATCAGGACCGTATTGAAGAATATGCAACTTATATCACTCTTGCTGATCAGTATAATGAAGACTTTGGTGGAAAAAAAAGTCTTTATCAATTAATTTCTCTGATTGCCCCTAATGGAGACGAATATAAAAAGTATCTGCCTCTTTTTAATAAATATGGAATAGACAATGCATCTGTTGAAGAAAAAATAACAGAATGGAAACAAGGACTAGATAAAAAGCTGGTTGACTCTTTCAAGATTGCTCTGATAAGAGATCAGGCAGGTCGTCCTCTTGATACAGCATTGACCAGAAAAAATGTAGAGAAAAACGCAAATTTTCTTATATGGACCTTTAAAAATCATGGATTTCCAACACCTCAAAAAATAGGATGGTTTCCTATGCCAACCTTTATCACTCATATGGTTGAGTCCAAAAAAAATTATCCTTTTATAAAGGAAAAATTATTGGAATATGTAAAATCAGGAGATTTCTCCCCGCGTGATTATGCAAGAATGGAGGATACCTACTTAGGAGCCCATAAAAAAATTACACTATATGGTTTTAATATGATTCCTGTAAAAGACAGTGCACTGACTGACCGTAACCGGAAAAGCCTGGGAATTCCAAGTATGAAACACAGTTCCAAAATAAGAAAAGATTTTTTTAAAAAACTAAAACAGGATGATACTCATCATATCGAATAACGGAGATTCTACAACCACAAAAGTTATCAAATATCTTTCGGCAATGGGAAAGAAGTTTATTCGAGTGCATGAAGATGAGTTTTTTGAAATTAAGGCTGATAAAAAAAGAATTTATTTGGTGAGTGACAGAAACAATTTTTTTCTGGATGAAATTGCAAGTACATGGTACAGAAGAGGAGGTTTAAAATTCAAACGCCTATCCTATGATAATAATGCTGCCAACCACCATATGGATGAACACCAACATTGGCTGGAAGATTACGTGATAAAAACCTTGGAATCAAAAAAAAGCATTAATAAACAGAGCAACAATCATGTCAATAAACTTTTGGTCCTGGAGCAGGCAAAAAAAATTGGGTTAGAAGTTCCAGAATATTTTCTAGCAGAAAACACAGATGAAGTTGTTATCAATAAAACAATTACAAAACCCATTACAGAAAATGTAATATTAGATTCTGTCGAGAAAAACTTCAACGGCATCATTTACACTTCAGTAATACAGGAAAAAGAGAAGGAAGAATTCTTCATCACCTTTTTTCAGGAAAAAATTGAAAAGGACTTTGAAATAAGAAGCTTTTATCTGGCTGGTAAAATGTGGTCTACTGCTATTATTTCTCAAAATGATGAGCAGACTAAAACCGATTTTAGAAAATATAATTATAAAAAGCCCAATAGAAAAGTACAATACCAACTTCCTGAAGACATTGAAGAAAAAACGCATCTGCTTATGCAATCACTGGACTTAAGCTGTGGCTCGATAGACTTTATAAAAAGTGGAGACACATTCTACTTTTTGGAAGTTAATCCTACAGGTCAGTTCATTGGGCTATCAGAAATCTGCAACTATTCATTAGAAAAAGAAATAGCACAATATTTATGAAAAAATTATTTAAAGAAGAAAAAAATAAATTACCTCTTACCTTTAAATTTATTGAAAAGCTTGGCACTAAAAAATCTAATGATAAAACCAGTATTAACATAAACTATATAGAGTGTGAAGTCTATCAAACAGATTATCTGATGAGGGAAAGGCCAATAAAAGCACTTACAAGATTATTATGAGATATTTTAACCTATTCAGTAATATTTTAATCACCAAAGGTGCCGGAAGAATTTTGATCTCTGATCTTCAGAGGAAAATATCAGATCTTTATCCTTTGGAATTATATGATATTATCGAGGAGCTGAAAAATGATTCTATTGAAAATATCTTAGAAAATTATGATGCTGAATCTAAAGAGATTATTCATGAATATATAGACTTTCTGCTAGAAAAAGAATATGGTTTTATAACAAATGATGATTGGGATAGGAGCTTTCTTCCCATGTCCTATGAGTTCCAGGAGGTAAGCAAAGTCTCAAATGTTTTCATTGAAATTGATGATATCATTATTCTTGACAGGATAACAAACTCTATCAACAACTTAGGGGTAAAACATTTAACAATTTATTGTACTAAGAAACTTTCTCTTGAAGAATACCAAGCTATAGACAATAAATTTAAAGGCTCTGTTTTAGAAGGTATAGAAATATACTCTCCATTTCATAATGCTTTAGATGAGGAATTTTTCCAAATACTCAACCAAACAACCACAAGAATTTATAATTTCTTTTTTTACGATTGCAAAAAGATCCCTTTTAAGACCACAGAAGTATTTAGATTTACGATAAACTTTAACCATGAAAACATCAAAATATCCGCTTGCGGAAAAATAGATCTAAAATATTTCAATACCAATCTTCCAAAAGTTCTTGAAGCAATTAATCACAATTCCTGTTTACACAAAAAAATAGGAATTGATATCAACGGTAATATAAAGAACTGCCCTTTAATGCCGGAAAAATTTGGAAACATCCATCAATCAAGTCTTGAAGAGGTTCTGATACAAAACAATTTCAAAAAGTATTGGAACCTCACTAAAGACAAAATAGAAATTTGTAAAGATTGTGAGTTTCGGTATGTTTGTACTGATTGCCGTGCTTACACAGAAAGAACCCACAAGAATAAAGAGGGCCTTGATATTTCAAAACCTTTAAAATGTGGTTATAATCCATATACATGCACTTGGGAAGACTGGAGTCAAAATCCTTTCCATCAAAAAGCAATACAATATTATAATTTAGGAAACTTGGTTTTAAAGCCGAATTCTGTAAAATAAAATATTGATATTCAAATCAAATCTACCAATACCACCTTATATCTCACTAATAAAAGAAAAATTCTTTTGTTAATTTAAAACATCTGTGTATTTTAGTTGAAAATATTAATATGATTTTTGATAAACTAATTAACTACCTAAAACTTGATAAGCAGGAATTTATTTTCCAGTTTAACTCTCACCCCAATTATCCGTCTGCATTAGCCTTCAGTGATACATTAAACTTTTTGGGAGTAAAAAATGATGCCTATCAACTTGACAAAGAATATTGGGACGAGCTTCCGGAAGAATTTATTGCTATTGTTGACAATTCGTTCTCACTGGTAAAAAAATCTGGAAGTAATTATTCTGTTTATTCTGAAAAAGCAAAAACACTAGACAAAGAAGAACTTTACAAGAATTCTACAGATTTTGTTCTTTTGTTTGAAAAGACTGAAAATGCAGAAAATAAAGCAACCTTCAATTTCAAACCAATTTTATACGCTGTTTTTGCAGTGATTCTTATCTATTCATTTATATATCAAGAACCACTTGAAGCGCTCTTTAATCTTCTTTCATTAGCTGGTGTTTATATTTCATTAGAATTATTCAATCAAAAATTTGGAAATACTTCCAGTGTAATTGGAAGCATCTGCGGAGCCACTCCAGCTGCTCAAACCGCTAATTCATGTGACAGAATTATCAAACAAGATAAGACCAGTATATTAGGGTTGAAATTTTCAGACTTCTCATTAATTTACTTTATCGGACTTGCCATATTAGGATTATTTTTACCAGCCACGGCTTATATTGTAAAAGGATTTACTTTCGTTTCCATACTTGCAATTGGTTATTCTTTGTATATCCAGGCTTTTGTTGAAAAGACATTTTGTAGAGTTTGTTTGTTAATTATATCAATCCTTGTTGGGCAATTAATTATCAGTGCTTTCTTTTTTCAGAATCTCTCTTTTGGAATTGGAGCCCTTTTACTAACAGTTATTTTATGGGCAGTAATCTTTTCAGCAGTAATGTATTCTAATACCCTGCTTGAACAGAAAGAAGAACTTCAGAAATCGAATGCTAAAAACCTTAGATTCAAGAGAAACTATGAACTTTTCAAAAGCCAGCTATTAGAAAAAGATAAAATAGAATTTCAGGATACTGAAACATTTTCAGTAGGAAAAAAAGATGCAAGGCTTCGTATTTCCATTATTTCCAATCCTTATTGTGGCTTCTGTAAAGATGGCCATAAACTGGCAGAAAGTCTTTTAAAGAAATATCCAGAGGATGTTTCCTTACAAATGAGATTCAACTATACTCCTGAAAGATCTAATGAGAAATACAATGCATTGATTTCGGACCTTACCTATATCTACAATAATAAGACAGAAAAAGAATTCTTACATGCCGTTGAAGAATGGTTCGAAACAAGGGACGAGAACAAAGTCAATATTCTATCCGGAGGAGTTGTTACATCAGAAAATATGGATTCACTAGTTCAAATGTCTGTAGAAAACAGTAATGCAGGGCTTAACTTCACCCCTATCCTTGTGATTAACGGCTATCAGTTTCCGGAAAAATATGATAGAGAAGATATTTCGTTCTTTGTTGATGAGTTAATAGAAGACGAAGAAATTTAATCATAGCCAGTGATTCAAAATTCACTATCTTAGGAAAAACAAAAGCGATATCCGAAAAGCTACAAAAGAGTAGGTAACCCAAAAACTATTTATTATGAAAAATCTAAAAAAACTTTCAAGAGAAGGCCTAAGAATTCTGAAAGGTGGTATTACTCAGGAATGTGCAAGAATTCAATCTGAAGCGAGCTATTGCGAATCCAAAATCAATCCACCTAAAGAGGGTGCTATAAATGCATGTAACAAATGGTGCTACTACTAGTACATCATTTCATTGAGTTATAATATTGAATAAAGTAAAAATGTCGTCAGAATATGACGACATTTTATAATGATTATTAGTTTTGAAAAAATTTCCTTTTTATAAACAACCAGACACTAAAGACTGTGGACCTACATGTCTTAGAATTGTAAGTAAATATTACGGTAAAAGTATATCCCTGCAACAAATCCGGGCCCTTTCTGAAACTACCCGTGAAGGAAGCAGCCTTCTTGGATTGAGTGATGCTGCAGAAAATCTTGGGTTCCGTTCATTAGGAGTTCAGGTCGACTTTAAAACCCTCGTAGAAGAAGTTCCACTTCCATGTGTTGTACACTGGAATAAAAATCACTTTGTCGTTGTTTATAAGGTTGATAAAAATAATAAGATATACATCTCTGATCCCAGCTACGGATTGATTACTTACAATCAAGAGGAATTCATCAAATCATGGATCGGAGAAAATGCGAACGAAAACACTGAGGAAGGAATAGCTCTTATTCTGGAAACAACACCGGCATTCTTTCAAACCGAATTTGACAATGAAGAAAGTAAAGCTAGTTTTTCATTCCTTTCCAAATATCTTCTTAAATACAAATCACTTGTTCTTCAACTGGCCGTAGGACTTCTCGCAGGAAGTTTACTATCCCTGGTTTTTCCATTTCTTACCCAGAGTATTGTAGACGTTGGAATACAAAATCAGGATATTAATTTTATTTATCTTGTCCTGCTCGCACAAATTATGTTATTCTTTGGCAGAATGGGTATTGAGACCATCAGAAGCTGGATTCTTCTCCATCTTTCTGCGAGAATCAATATTTCGATTATTTCCGATTTCTTTATCAAATTAATGAAGCTTCCTATCAGCTTTTTTGATACCAGAATGACCGGAGATATCATGCAAAGGATCAATGACCATCATAGAATAGAACAGCTCCTTACCAGTTCTTCATTAAATACCCTGTTTTCACTAGTCAACCTGATTATTTTCAGTATTGTTCTTCTGCTTTATGATTACAGACTATTCATTGTTTATCTTGTAGGGGCAATAGCATATATCGGATGGATCAGTTTCTTCCTGAAAAAGAGAAAAGAACTTGATTATAAAAGATTTTCCCAAGTTTCTCAGGAACAAAGTAAAGTTATTGAGCTTATCAACGGAATGCAGGAAATCAAAATGCATAATGCTGAAAAGCAAAAAAGATGGGATTGGGAATTCCTTCAGGTAAAACTATTTAAAATCAGAATAAAATCATTGTCTTTAGAGCAATGGCAATCTGTAGGAGGAAATTTTATTAATCAGATGAAAGATATCTTGGTAAGCTTCCTCTCCGCAAAATTAGTATTGAGTGGAAACTTAACTTTAGGGATGATGCTTTCTGTACAATATATCATTGGACAGCTAAACAGCCCGCTTCTTCAGCTTATTGATTTTATTAAACAAACTCAGGATGCTAAAATCTCCCTTGAAAGACTAGGGGAAATTCACGATAAAGAAGATGAGGAAAGTAAAGATGAGCAGTATGCAATGGAAATTCCTCAAAGAGATATAGAGATCACCGATATGTCATTCAGATACATCGGATCTGACGTGCCGGTTTTTGAAAACCTAAGCCTTACGATTCCCTATCAAAAAACTACTGCAATTGTTGGAGCCAGCGGAAGTGGAAAAACGACCTTATTGAAACTCCTTATGAAGTTTTATGAGCCAGACAATGGAGATATCAAAATTGGAAATACAGCACTGAAAAATATTTCCCCACGGTTCTGGAGGGACCATTGCGGCGTTGTAATGCAGGAAGGATATGTATTTAATGATACAATTGCCAATAACATCGCTGTTGGTGAAGATCACATTGATAAAAAGAAATTAAGGCGTGCCGTGGAAATAGCTAATATAAAAGAGTTTGTTGAAGGATTGCCACTAAGTTATAATACAAAGATTGGAAATGAAGGTGTTGGAGTAAGTGGTGGGCAAAAGCAAAGACTTTTCATTGCAAGAGCCGTTTATAAATCTCCTGAATATATTTTATTTGATGAAGCAACTTCTGCATTAGATGCCAATAATGAGAAGATCATTATGGAAAACCTTGAACAGTTCTTTAAAGGTAAAACAGCAGTCGTTATTGCCCATAGACTTTCTACTGTAAAACATGCCGATAAGATTATTGTACTGGACAGAGGAAAAGTTGTAGAAGAAGGCAGCCATGCCGAATTGGTAGATCTGCGCGGTGAATATTACCGATTGGTGAGAAATCAGCTTGAATTAGGAAATTAACCAAAGAGAATCAATATATAGCGGAATCCGAAAAGCTTATAGAGTAGGAAATTATAAAACATCTATTAATTATGAAAAATCTAAAAAAACTTTCAAGAAAAGATTTAGTTTTTGTCAGTGGAGGTGTAATAATTCCGGACGACAACTGTTGCGGATCATGGTGCCTGGGTAGCTGGATGCCATGTCGTATGCATCATATTGCATGTCCACCAGACGCAGACACTTCACCACCATCATGGTATGACGGGACTTGCCCACGTATTTAAATTATATTCCCCCTGAAATATTGGGGGAAATTTTACCTCAAAAACAATGAAAGAAGACGTTTTAGACAATATTGAACTCCGTTCAGAAAGTGTACAGGATATCCTTACCCAGCCTCCTAATTGGATGATTCGCTGGGGAAATACACTTATATTCATTATTATTCTACTCATTTTTGTAATGAGTTACATTATAAAATATCCGGAATTTGTACCGGCGCCTATTATAGTAACTTCTCAAAATCCGCCGGAAAAATTAGAAGCAAGAATCAACTCAAAGATTGAGAAAATATTCATTAAAGACCATCAGGAAGTAAAGAAAAATGACGTACTGATGGTGATGCTGTCAGCTGCCAATTATAAAGATGTAATCGCATTAAAAAAACTGATAGACTCTACCTCTCCTAATCAGCTTAGCTCCTTTCCTATCGCTCAGACCTCAAGATTTAAACTAGGCGAATTGCAGGGAGAATACAACAGTTTTGCAAAAGCTTTTCAGGATGAGGAACTTTTTACAAGATTACAGCCTTATGCTCCGGAAAATTTGGCCACCAATCTAAGCCTTTCCGAATCTAGAGCAAGGATTTCCACTTTAAAACAGCAGAAAAACCTGGAATCTGCCAAATACGACCTTACCAGAAAGAATTTTCAACGGTCTCAGGAATTATTCAATCAGGGAGTAATTTCTGCTATGGAGCTTGAGAGCGAAAAGATCAAATATCTTCAGGCGCAACAGAACCTTGAAAATATCAATATTTCTATTTCACAGGCTGAAGAGGGGATTTCCAATCTCAATAAAACCAAAAGCGGAACAGTAATTAATACAGAAAAAGATAAAATTACTTATTCTTCACAAACCCTACAGCTTTTTGAACAATTAAGAAAAGCATTAAAACTATGGGAACAAAATTACCTTGTTGTTTCATCTACGGATGGTGTTGCTAGTTTCCAGCAGTTTTTCGGCGAAAATCAGTTCGTAAAAGCTGGAGAAGCTATTGTTTCTATCCTTCCTGAAAACAAAGAGAAATTAGTTGGCAGAATGTCTGTTCCTACTGCAAACTCCGGAAAGATCCATCCGGGGGAAAAAGTACTAATCAAACTGGATAACTACCGTTTCCAGGAATATGGAATTGTAGAAGGGAAAGTTCAGAATATATCTCTTATTCCTGACGATAAAGGGAATTACTATGTAGATGTTGTTTTACCAAAAGGATTAAAAACAAGCTATAATAAAAATCTGAAATTTGATAAAGAACTTAGAGGAAGTGCAGAAATTGTAACTGAAGATCTGAGACTTATCGAAAGATTCTTCTATCAGATCAGAAAGCTACTAGGATATCAGGCCTGATAAAAGGTTTATAACAATACAACATGCCGTTTCTCAAATTATAGAAACGGCTTTTTTATGCCCATTTCTGGTTTATAAATTAAATCATGGTAGATAACCTTATCAAAAGGCGATAACAAGAAAATACAGCAATAATAACGGTTTAGAGCGATCATCATGATTTCACATAAAGCTTACTGTATCCAAAAAAAACTAAAAACATTCTATACTTCAGGAATGAAAATAAAATCAGCTCTATTCTTTTTCTCAAGCTTACATCTATAATCCAGGGTTGATTTATATAATTTATTTTCCAACAATTAAAATAACCGTTTATATCCTCTAAACAGGAAAGAATTACTGTAATGCAAAAAACTATTCTGGAAAATAAAGTGTATTGTATAAAAATGAAAACCGCAACCATTAATGAATGATTGCGGTTTTTGTAGCGAAGACGGGAATTGAACCCGTGACCTCAGGGTTATGAATCCTGCGCTCTAACCAACTGAGCTACCTCGCCGTTTTGGTGGTGCAAATATAGAAAAATATTCTTTACCTCCAAAATTATTTTAGCATAAAATATTCTAAAACGTTCCCAACATGTTCTGGTTTATTGATTATCTTGTTGTTAGCATCTAAAATAAAATATGTCGGAGTTGCATGAACATTATACATATCTACGTAACTACTGTTCCATCCTCTCAATTCTGAGTCATTGACCCATGGAAATGCAGCAATCTTTTTAGAATAAGAATTTTTATCTACATCTAAAGACAGGGCAATAACCTGAATATTTTTCGCTTTTAAATCATTATACTTTTCCAACAACTTTGGAAGTTCGGTTTCACAATGTGAACAAGTAGATGACCAGAACACAATAACCTTCTTATCAGCCTTCACATCGTGAATTGATTTTGCAGTAGTATTTGTTGCGGATTGAAATTTATAATTAGGAAATACAGCTCCCATTTCTACATTTGCATTGGATTTTAACGTAGAAGCCAGCCTATCATTAATAGTACACTTAAGGTTTTTAGCTAAACCAAGATATTTATTCTTAAACTCATCCATCTGATAAACATCAAAAATATCGATAAGTTCGGATAATACAGTCTGTCCTCTTGGAGTTTCTACCTTTAAACGGTCTAAAAGTTTATCTACTGAGCCTGCAACATTAGTATTCCCTCCGGAGTTCAAATAAGATACTAATACCGGTCTTAATAGCGATGAGCTTTCAAGCATATCGTTAGACTTATCAAGGAAGTTGATAATTTCTTCCTGATCAACCTTTTTATTACCTTCTGTCGAATTTCCAAGGAACTTACTATAATTGGTATTGTAATACGTTATAAACGGATGTTTAGCAGCATCTATGGAAGAGGATGTACCTGCAAGCCTGTCAATCTCTGTTTTCAGCGCTTTTCCAAAATCCGTGTTATCTTTATAATATTCTTTAATCTGAGTTAAAGCAGGAAGAATAAGCTCTTTCTTTTGAGAGCCTTCCTGTTGCTTGCTCATTAGCTCATTAGCTTCGTCCAGATAAGTAACATCCTTCACTTTATTATTCTGAATATCCAGTTTGATATTTACATTCTTGTTTTCAGAAATGAAACTTACGGTATTATTGGTTGTGGGGAAATAAATCTTCATCATCCCCATATAATTATTTGGATATTTAAACGTCCATGTATTGTTCTTGCTTTGTTCTTTGGTAACAATGATATCTTTTGAACCGTTTAATGTATATAGAATAGCATCCTGATCTTTAAAATCTGCTGGTGTCTGAACTGTAACTGTAAACTGAGCCTGCAATGCAAATGCAGCTAAAACCGCAGATAGTGTATAAATCTTTTTCATAGAGTAAAAATAAAAAAAACTCTCTGATTAATCAGAGAGTTTAATATTATTTTAATAAAATTTTATGCTTTAACGTTCTTGTACTTTTTTGTAAAGTAAACAATCAGAGCGACTGCTACAATACCCAGTACATAAACATACATATCTATGGGTGAAGATGGAGCACCTGTACCATTACCACCACCTCCTCCTCCTCCAGGAATTGGCGGAGCAGCTTGCACTAATGCTAATGCAAAAAGAAAAAATGCGGATACTAGCTTATTAATAGTTTTCATATTATTTATTTTAAGATTTTTGTGTTAACAGTTTCTCCCTTATCTGAGACAATTTTTACAACATAAGAGTTTTTAATAGAGTTATTAAGTTCTATTACAAAATCTCTAGAAGTATCAACAGCTTTCTTAGAAATAACTAGTTTACCGCTCATATCATAAACTTCAATATCAGCTTTCTTCCAATTTGGATCAAATCTTACAATATAATTTGTAATTGAAGGATCATAAACCACCAATGTTCTTGACGGTGATGTATTCTTCTCTTTAACAGCTAGAGTACCCTTAGCAGGTTCTCCGTAATATAGGTTAGCTTCTTCGTTTGTTACAGGAATAATATCTCCCTGTTTAGCAGGTATTACATTTCCATTTTCAGCTTTATAGTAAAATCCTATACCTGAAGATAATTGATGAGATCCAGCAGGAATTAATTCTGCGTTTTCTCTTACTTCAAATTTATAGAATTGAACTTTATCCTGATAATAGTTTACCAATTTAACATTCTTACCTTTGAAATCGTTTTCATTGGCTTCGTTAATGTATAACCAATAGCCAAGATTGTTATTGTCATAACCTCCATTAACGTTTTCTTCAAAAGTCCCAATAATATTCTTACCAGCAGAAGCCTGTACTGTGGTTGCAATAGAATTTTGGTGTCCTGTAACTGATGAATTAGAAACTACATAATAGGTTCTTGAAATTTCATTTTTATTAGCATCAAGGCCAATAACACCAAGCTGCTTTACAGAACTATTAATACTATTTACATTTTTAGCAGCAGATACATCATATGGAGTTCCGGCTGCTCTTGCAGTTCCATTAAACCTTCTTAAGGTATTAAAGTTTAAAGTCTGAAGAGAATTATCTCTTAACTTTATTTTGAACGACTGCATAGGCTTAATTACTACCAAGTCAACATCTCCAACAGCAGGAGCAACACCATCACCAGTAGCCATGAAAGTTACCACCTTATTATTGGTTGCATATGTAGAACCATTTGGCAGTGTGTTTACTGTACCTGGATTATATTCAACACCCCAGATATTCTTCACTGCATTTCCATCTCCGTTAGGTCCTTCAGTGTAGCCTATTTTGGATAAATCAATATTCGTTAGGAACGGATTCCCGAATTGATACCAGTTTTTACCAAACGTTCCCTGCCATGCAGAAGTTGTCCACTCAAAACTGTCATCCAGATAAGTATTATATTTCTCGTTGTAAGCGTTGTTATTATTCCCCCCTGCACCAAAAGTTACATTAGCTGCTGCATTTTGAAGTGTAACAGCACCGGCAAGAGGAGCATAGGGTTTTCCGTTAATCGTGAATACATTACCTGTTGTAGGAGCACTTGCATTCCAATCCTGATTGGTAACCTTCAACATGTAGTATCCGGAAGGATCACTTGTTGCAGTTGACAAACTGGTGAAATTATTGGCTACAGCATTCGTATTATCCCATTTAAGGACAGGGTTGCTGTATCTTCCTGTATCAAAAGTTTTACCAATTTCTGTAGATAATGTACTTAGTACTTTGCCAGAGAAAGGCAAAGCAACCTGCTGATAATAACTAGGGTTTGTAGAACCACCATGACTGGTTGTTCTATATTCCTTACTTACAATACCAGTAATATTGGACTGGGATAATCCATCGATGTACAACTGACCATACGTAGAAGTCGCATACGTAGCAGGTGTATTCATTCTTAAAATGATATTTCCACCGTCAGTTTTATCTGAACCGCTGGTGGTAATCGTTTTAAAAGTGTCTGTACCTGATCCTACGACCATTACATTTCCGTGTACATCCAAAACACCATTGTCTTTTGTCTGTACACCTCCACCACTATATACTAGGGTGCCTTCGCTCACATACATATTAGCACCAGTGTCAACATGACATAATATCTGCGCCTGAACAGAATAACTGATTGCTAAAAGACCTATAGCAAATAAACTTTTTCTCATTGTATAAATTATTTGTGTGTTAATACAATCTTCACCCGCAAAGGTATTATTTTTTTCTTTAAAAAAAAAACTTTTTTATCTATTAATCAAAATATTATCTTCCGTTAATACAATCTTTTTCTCCTCTCCAATTGAAAACATATAGTCTTCTAAAACCTTTTCAGTGGTCCCTCTAAGACCTCTTGCTCCTAGTCCTTTTTCAATGGTTTCCTCAACAATTTTTTCGATCGCACCGTCTGTAATTACCAAATCTGTGCCATCCATTTTGAAAAGTTCCACAAATTGATTCACAATTGAATTTTTAGGCTCTTTCATAATTCTTACCAACGTTTCTTTTGAGAGTTTATCGAGGTAAGTAATGATTGGAAATCTTCCTAAAAGTTCGGGAATTAAGCCGAAAGAACGTAAATCAATGGCATTAATATTTGTTAATACATATTCATCTTCATCAGTTTTATTGATTTTTTCGGAACTGAAACCAATAGCCTGCTTATTCATTCTTCTTTCAATGATTTCTTTAATCCCATCAAAAGCTCCACCGGCAATAAACAGAATATTCTGAGTATTCACCTGAATATACTTTTGATCAGGATGCTTTCTCCCTCCTTGTGGTGGTACGTTTACAATACTACCTTCCAACAGCTTCAATAATCCCTGCTGTACACCTTCTCCGGATACATCTCTTGTAATACTTGGATTGTCTGATTTTCTTGCAATCTTATCAATCTCATCAATAAAAACAATTCCTTTTTCTGCTTTTTCAACATCATAGTCTGCAACCATCAATAACCTTGAAAGGATACTCTCCACATCTTCTCCTACATACCCTGCTTCTGTTAGGATTGTAGCATCCACAATACAGAAGGGAACATTAAGTTCTCTTGCAATGGTTTTAGCCAGCAAGGTCTTTCCTGTTCCTGTCTCCCCTATCATGATGATATTGGATTTTTCAAGCTCTACGTCTCTGTTTTCGTCCTGAGCGTGAAGCAATCTTTTATAATGGTTATACACCGCAATAGAAAGCTGTTTTTTTGCCTGATCTTGCCCTATGACATATTGATCCAGAAATACTTTGATTTCTTTTGGCTTTTTAAGATCTTCCATATTGTCTGCCGGCGAATATCCTGCTTTGGAAGCACTGTCTTTTACAATTACATGTGCCTGCTCTATACAATTTTCACAAATAAAACCGTTCTGCCCAGAAATCAACATCTGTACTTCATTTCTTTTTCTTCCGCAGAAAGAACATTGGTTTGGATTCATATTATATAATATATGTATATGTTAAAGAAAATCGTAAAAAATTACTTTTTTACGATTTTCTGTGTTTTAAGAATTAATAATTGAGTTTTGAATCTCTGTATATTCTTCGTTCGTTAATTTTAGTCTTTCATTTCTGAAGTTCATGTCTTCCATCTTGTTTAAAGGAATAAGATGGATGTGAGCATGGGGAACTTCAAGTCCTACAACCGCTACTCCTACTCTTACACATGGAATTGCAGTTTTGATCTTCTTGGCTACCTCTTGGGCAAATCCCCAAAGGTTTTTGTATTCTTCACTTTCAAGATCAAAAATCAAATCCACTTCTTTTTTTGGAACTACTAAAGTGTGTCCTTTCACCAAAGGCATCGCGTCGAGGAATGCAATAAAATTTTCATCCTCCGCAATTTTATAAGAGGGAATTTCGCCATTGATGATTTTTGTGAATATAGTGCTCATTTTTATAAAAGTTAGAGATTAGATACTAGAAGTTTAGAAATGAAAAGTGGTATCAGATTATAGAGAAATGTCTAATACTTCAAAAGAAAGTTTATTTCCGTTAGGTAAAGTAATCTCAGCAGTTTCGCCTTTAACCTTACCTAGTAACCCTTTAGCAATAGGAGTATTTACAGAAATCTTTCCTGTCTTAAGGTCGCTTTCGTTATCGGGTACCAATGTAAATACCTGCTCCTGCTTCGTTGCATTATTCATAAGCTTCACTGTAGTTAAGATAGAAACTTTTGAAGTATCTAATTGGCTTTCGTCTATAATTTTAGAAGTTGAGATAACATCTTTTAGCTTAGAAATTCTCATTTCAAGCATTCCCTGAGCCTCTTTAGCCGCATCATATTCTGCATTTTCAGACAAATCACCTTTGTCTCTAGCTTCTGCGATCTGCTGAGTAATTTTTGGTCTTTCCACAGTTTCCAACTGTTCCAGCTCAGCTTTCATTTTCTCAAGGCCCTCCTTTGTTACATAGCTTGCCATAATTTTCAAAATTTAGTTTTAGTATAAAAAAATAATCCGACATTTGTCGGACAATGTTTTACGTGTTATAATCGTTTAATTTTTACAAATATATAAAAATTTAAATTGAAATGAAAAAAACTTTTTCGATATTATCTATTTTCATTTTATTGATTTTCAGTAATTTATCTATAAACTCATGCGGAAGTAGAGAAGATACTGTGAGCTGCTTTCCGAGCAATCCAATCAATGTTACTTTAAATTTAAACCTTCCCGCCTATAACGCTTTAAATTATGATGACGGTTGGATTTATGTTAATGAACAACAGTCAGGAACCAGAGGGCTAATCATTGTTCGTGTTGGGAATACATTTAAGATTTATGATCGCAATGCACCTCATTTATGCCCTGATAATGGCACAACCCTTGAGGTTACTAAAGATAATCTTGCTATTTTATGCCCAAAGGATGGTACCAAATGGATGTTAAGAACAGGTCAACCATTGGATGGAGCAAAAACCTCTCTTCCTCCAAAGACTTATACCACTTATAATTATGATCCTGCAAGCAAAACTTTAACTATTTACTATTAAAATAAAAAATGAAGATTGTTATACAAAGAGTCTCTGAAGCCCATGTAAAAGTAGAGGGAAAAATCGTTGGAGAAATAGGAAAAGGACTCATGCTGTTGGTAGGTATTGATGAAAATGATGAAAAAGCAGATGCAGATTGGCTGGTTCATAAAGTATTGAATATCAGAATCTTTGGTAATGAAGATGACAAACTCAATCTTTCGGTAAAAGATATTTCCGGAGAGATCCTGTGCATCAGCCAGTTTACCCTTATTGCAGATTATAAAAAAGGAAATCGTCCTTCTTTCATCAAAGCTGCCAAGCCTGATAAAGCCGTTCCGTTATTTGATTATTTTAAAGAAGAAATGGTAAAATCCGGATTAAAGACTGAAAGCGGCATTTTCGGGGCAGATATGAAAGTCTCATTAATCAATGATGGACCTGTAACCATCGTTATGGATTCAATTACAAAAAGCTGATAGTTAAAAACCTGCATGAAGAACAAAAATATAGTCATTGCTTATCTTATATTGACATTGATCTTCCTGAGTGAAGTTGCTTTAAATTTTAATAAATACAGCTATTCTGGATATTACACCGATAAAATTATTGGCTGGCTTTGGCTGGCCATGACCATTTTTATTATCATCAGACTTTGGAAGAAAAGGGCAATCAAGGTATATTTTGGTCTTTTGATTACCGGAATTATTTTAAGTATTCTACCCATGATGATTCCGTTCTTTGCTCTGGTCAGTTATTTTTCAACCATTGACAGCTACCAAAGAATCAAACTCAACAACAACTATCGAATTGAGAGATATCGTCCTGGAGTATTGTCTAAGCCACAAATCGCCATTTACAAACAGGATGGTATTTTTGAAAAAAGAATCGGTAAAACTCCTTATGTTGAAGTTTTAGAAAAGGTTTTACAACGTTCCTCATCCGATATTCCGAGTGACGAACAGAAAGAACCTATTCAGGAATCAAAACTCATTAATGTAACCAAAGACAGCATTGGAATTGAGTACCAGATCATCAATAAAAAGCAAGTCTTTTATCATAAAATCAATGAGGATCAATTTGAATAATCATCTAATTTAATCCTCATTTTATCCCTAATTAAGAAATACCTTTCAGCAAAACTGAAAGGTATTTCTTATAAAAATCCTTTAGACAAAGGAAAAACCCAATCATTGAAAAATAAATTCACAAAAACGTGATTTGTTTTCGTTTTTATTATTATTTTTGATATTATCCAAATTTATTCACAATCATTTAATAAAAATAATATGAAAACAAAAATCAAACTCCTTACCTTATTTGTATTCTGTTTCTTCCTTTCATTTGCACAATCTCCATTAGGTCGCAGTGCTCCACAAAACGATATTATCTATGTATGTTTTTCAAAAGGCATTACTTCAGAAAAAGATGCACTTAGTAAAAACCCTGAGCTGGAAAGGTTTATCCGCGAAAATAAAATATCATTTACTTACGATCTGGGGTTTAGCAATGAAAAAATTAGTGAAATGATGGCCAGCAGCAGACAGAATGGAAATTCTGGTGAGTCTGTTCAAAAACTGAAAAGGATATTTAAGGCAAATATCCCTGTTCAGGATGGCGATTCTTTTCAAAGGCTGACTCAGGTTCTTGAGAAATTTCCTGAAATAGAATATGTATCAGTAATGAGTAGTACTCCTGTTGAGCCTCCTTTGGTCAACATGTTTGTGGCAACTCCGGATCTGGAAGGCCTTCAAACCTACCTGAATGATAATCCGGGCATCAATGCAAAATATGCTTGGTCTAGAGGAATTACGGGACAAAACATTCGAATCCGTGATGTGGAATATGGCTTCTACAAAACCCATGAAATGCTGAGCAATCAAAATTCGATTCAGCTGGAACCCGGTTATTCTCCCAATTCAGGATTATCTGGCAATAATTACCGGGACCATGGAACAGCTGTAGTCAGCATTCTAGGATCTGTAAAAGATAATATCGGGCTTACAGGTGCTGTTTATAATGCTTCAGAAATAAAAGGATATATGGAATGGACAACGGTTGGATACAACAGAGCTTCGGCAGTAAGCAGATCCATCAATGCATCTCAGTCTGGAGATATTATCTTATATGAAATGCAGACTGGTGGAAAAAACGGTGAATATTGTCCTGCTGAATATGATAGTGTGATATGGGACCTTACAAAAGCGGCTACAGATTCAGGAATTATCATCATTGCGGCAGCAGGAAATGGAAATCAGGATCTTGATGAACCTTTCTATGCAACTTACAGAGCAAGAGGAAACAGTGGAGCCATCATCGTAGGAGCCGGAACTCCTAATACCACCCATTCAAAACAAAGCTTCAGTACTTATGGAAGCAGAGTGGATGTACAAGGATGGGGAAGCAGCGTTCTGGCTGCAGGATATGGTTCCTATGCAAAGTATGACAATGATAATAACAGGACTTACAATTATTTCAGTGGAACAAGTTCCGCTACTCCTACCGTAGCCTCTGCAGCAGTATTGATCCAGTCTTTTTATCGTCAGACTATGGGCCAAAATTTAAGTCCGGCAGCGATGAGAAATCTTTTGGTTTCCACTGGTATTCCACAGGGAGGAACCGATGTTAATAAAAAAATTGGTCCACTTCCGAATGTGAAAAATGCCATTTTGCAATTGGAAGGTAAATCTACAGCTTCCGCTAAAGCCCTGCCTGCCCTAGAAGTAAAAATTTATCCTAATCCTTCCAGCAGCTATATAGCCATTCAGAGTGCTGAAGATAAAAAGCTGAACATTGAAATCATCAATATGAATGGAAGGTCAGTGATAAAAAGCACGGTTTCTCCAGGTGAAAAGATTACTATTTCTGAGCTTCCTATCGGTCAGTACATTATCAATATCAATGAAGGATCAAGACGGGTTGTGGAAAAGTTCACTAAATTATAGGAAGAATGAGGTTTGAAGTTACTTTTACTCATATAAGTGGCTAAGCGTTATTTTAAACTCACTTTAATATAAATAAAAACTCCTTTCAGCAATTGAAAGGAGTTTTTTGATTCTTAACCTTTAAAACTTATTTCGCAGGGACGCTGCTGAAATTAAGGGCTACTTTTATATTCATATCTGAAGAAGTCTGGTTCTTCAATTCATAAACTGTTCTTACGGTAAGTCCTGAACTTTTTACAATATTATCCAGAAAGCCGGTATCATTCAGATCCAAGTTCATACTAGACGAATTGGTAGATATATTAGAACGGGATGCTATCAGCCTCTCCCCTGTTCCGCTGGATGATACATATATTTTAATCGTTTTAAATGCGCTTAGATTTCCTCCGGAAGGAGAAGCTACGGAAATTTTTGCGTCAGAGATTCTTACATCTTTTATCAGAGCATTATTATTTCCTCCAAACCACGTTTGTACATTAGTTGCTGTTGCTGTTGAAGAGACCTCTTTATCTGCAGGCACTCCTGTGGAAACTAAGACATTCGTTGTATAAGGAAATGTATTCTGAACCAGCGACTGTACGGTTCCGCAACTTACAAGTACAGCTGAAGCGGCCATTGCTGTTAGAACTATATTTTTCATAATTTTTAAATTTAAACTTACGATGTTAATTTGCAGAAACTGTACCAAATTGATGGAGGCTACTCGATGCTTACTGTAAAATGACCCTTTGTATTTCCAGAAGCCATATTACTTTTTCCGATAATCAGCCATACTTCTCCTTTTTCAGGAATTTCATAGGAAATCTCTCTTCCGAAAGGGCCATCATAATTTCCATTGGGGAGTCTTATCTGGTTGAACCTGATATTAAAGTCTTTTTCTTTGGTTGAAATCTTTGCTTTGATATTGGACTGTCCAAAATGGGTCAGTTTTAAAACCAGCTCCTGATCGTCATTTTTAAATTCTTCTCCCAATGTGAAAGGAAGTTGAGAGGCATCTGCTGTTCTTACAATCTGCCCTTCTTTTTCACTCCTCATCACTCCCTTGCGTAAAACTTCTTTGGTAGCAGGAGCATTGTTAATAATTGAATCTTTCTTTACCAGGGCTATAGAATCTGCTTTATAGGCAGATTCCGGCATTTCAGTTACAATTGTTGAATCCTTTTGAGATACATCTGTCACAGCAGGATCTTTTTTACATGAAATAATAATCAATGGAATTAACAATAAGCTTTTTTTCATAATAATTAAATTTAAGGATGTGCATACAGAAGGATATTGTTAACGCTTACCTATCTTTTCATAAAGTCTTTAGCTCTATTTTCAACACAATCCTGGTTAATCAGTCCTTTTTAAATGCTAAAATTGTTCCAAATCTTTTTAACGAACTGTATTTTCAGGTCCCAAAAGCTTTTCATTATTGTTTCTAATCAGCTTAAAAGTGAAATACATAAAATTGAGCATAATTCCCATTAAAAGGGTTACGCCCCAGGTTTTTATATATTCGAGTGGATAGATCAACCGTACAACAATATCATTAAATAATCCAAAAGGATTGTTCAGAACATCCCAACTGTTCCATCTTAGGAATCTTCCCAGATATACTCCAAAACTGCTCATAAAAAGAAAGAGGACAACAATACCATTGATAATTCTTTGTTTACTATAGCTGGATAAGAGTTTTTCAATATCATTAAGACTTAAAAAACCACAGATCAGCCCCGTCCAGGCATAAGAAAGTATTACGATCAAATCATACCAGATCGGAATCGTATTTCTTGCTTTCAAATGAAACAAATCAGTTAGTATATAGGGTGAATTGGGAAAAAATAGAATCCAGACTATAATAATTACGGCAATGGATATTTTACTTTTAATATTAAATGTCAATATAAAAGTACTCAGAAACAAAGGGATCCATGCCAGGAACAGGTTCCAGTTCAGAAAGAAAAACACCTTCGTCTCACTAATATAATACCTGAAAAGAGAAAGACTGAAACAGAACAAGGCCATAAGTACCAACAGTGTATTCATTTTAAATCTCGGAGACTTTATTAAATTCTTCATCGTGTGCTTTTTATTATTTAATGGTTTGATAATAAATGATCTTGGAAAGAAATGATTTCGATTTTTCTATTTTAATTTTATTCTGAAGATCTTTTTTAAGCTTTAGATTATTTTTTTCATCTGCATATTTCATCAGACTTTCTTCATTAAAATTAACCGATGCGGAATGGTAATTTAAATCAAAGTTTTTACGGGTAATATTCTGAGAAGTAATAAAACCACCCCAATTGATGTAGCTGCACATCAGAATCGTTCCATAAAAGTACCAAGCCATTTTATTAAACAGGAATGCGTTTCTTTTTTGTTTTTGGATTTTAATAAAGGTTAAAGCCAATCCTACCAGAGATAAAAGAAGGAAAGCAAAAACACCTAATCTTTTATAGGTAAAAGCATAGTTGACAATATATTCGTAGTTTTTGACAGCAGCAGAGAGGATAAGTATTGCATTTAAAATAATCCAGACTTTTGCTAAAATTTTCAGCATTTTTGCTTTAGGATCAAAATTGAAACCAGATTTAAAGTAAAACATAATGACCAGAATAGCCATCACAATAGACATAATCACTGCATTGACACGCTCATGGGTTTCTTCCGAAAGCTGAACCGGTGTTTTTGAAACTTCATAAAACTGTTCATAATTATAGGTAATAATAAAGAATACCAACAAAATATTCAGACAAAAGAAGGATATTACGCCACTCGTTCTTTCTGCTGCCAGATCAAGAAACGAATAGGTTGATTTAGGAATCTGAGCACTTTTCTGAAAATCATTATCCAAAAAATGATGGTTTTTATAGATCAGTTTTTCAACTGCAAAATTCCAGAAGTTAAAGGCAATAAAAAAGCCTAAAACGGAAAGACAGAAAACCTGCCAAAGATTGAGATCCAGTTCATAATCTGTAAAAAGCGCTGCAAAATGATCACTTCCTGCGGCATAAATTCCAAAGAAAATGGAAATAAAAACTAACGGAATGAACACAAAGGCCATCATTTTCTGCCACATTCCCGGAACATTTCTTTGAGGCAGCCATTTATCGAGCATAAAGATTCTACAAATTGAGGTACAGCAGTTGATAATACAAACCGGAATCAGAAAAAGGATCTTCATCTTCCTGTTTCTTGATTTGTAAGCCAGCAAAAGGAGAGAACTTGCGACAGCCAGAAATGACGCAAAGTCTCCATACCACGCAAATGCAATCCCCGAAAGTATACTTGTTCCTGTAAGAATGTAAAATGTTCCGATTTTGTTTTTTTGAGGTGTTTTAAAGAAATTCAGAATGGCATAGAGAACACCAAGGATTCCAAAATTCAGACCCATGTCCTGATCATAAAATAGAATGACAAATAAGGCTGTTGTTAGAAATATATAGTGATGTGTTTTCATAAGATTAAAGATTTAAATTTGGATTGAGAAATCTGTAACTAGAAATAGAGCTGTATTAACAAAAATTGATGACTATCAGAAGATATATAAAAGCAATAGGAATATTAGCCATCAGGAGAAACATAGAGTTTCTGAAGGCGTTTTTTTCAGATACTTCCGTTAAGTAGTCAATAAGCTCCAACAGGAAAATTATTACATTTACAATGATAGCAGCAATCACATAAATAAACCCTAGCATCAAAAGAAAGTCCCATCTTGTTATCAGCATAAGGATAAGTAGGAAGGTCCCTGAAAGGAAAGAAATAATAAATGTATATTTTCCGGTATAGCTGAACTTTATATTTTTCATATCAATAGTTTTAATGTAAAACAAGGGGCTCTTTTTGTTGGATAAAGTCTTTCAGATGATCAAAATTCTGCCAGAGTAAACCTTCGAAGTCCCATTTGTGAAAAGCTTTCATTGTCTGTCCTTTCCTATAAGCTTTGACATATATTTTGATATATTCCGGAAGAATAAGCGTTCCCAGTACAATAGCCGCCAGCAAATGGGCATTGAGCTTTCCGTTTCCCAGTAAAAGGTATTGCATGGCAATTTCATCCTCGAAATTGGTTCCACAGCCAGTGATTAGATGATGGACATCATGGTTTTCCATTTTGGGAATCATTGAAAACCCATGTTTATGGTAGAACTCCCCTAATTTTCTTCCCAACGAATCTTCCTTGAATTCCAACAGTTGTCTTTCACTGAACTGCCATTGCCTTTTTTTCTTTTTAAAGTACTTTCTGTATAACTTTTGAGTTTTATCGTACACAAAAAGCAGAAATTGAACGCGTATTTTTTTCATAGTATATATATTTAAAAAAAGATTCTATCTTAATTGGGTATAAAAGCTACCAATGTCCATCAGAAAATAGATAAAGGCCAATAATACTATACAGAGCTGCAATTGGAATATTGATGGAAAGAATACCGATTGCTTTTACGTAAATTCTTAATCTGGACCTGTTGACAAGTCCACCAATCAAAAAAGTTATTACAAATAATAAATTGATTGGAGTAGCAAAAAGAAGCAGTAGGTAGCCTGCGACTGCAAATGATTCATTCTTGAATAATCCTCCTAAAAGGCAAATGCTTCCGATGGTAAGGCATATTCCAAATATTGATTTACTTAGATTGATAATTTCCCGATCTTTCATAATGTATAATAATTAGTTTATTTTAAAACAAAGAACTTTGAATTACAAAGTAAAAATTCAAAAAAATATAAGACTATCGTCCCAATAATTTTTCAAGAGCATCCAGATGATCTGTAAAGGCTTGCCTCCCACTTTGTGTAACACGGTAAGAGGTCTTGGGCTTCTTCCCCACAAATTCTTTTTTCACTTCAATATATCCCACTTTTTCAAGAGCATTACTGTGACTGGCAAGATTTCCGTCAGTAATCTCTAACAATCCTTTCATTTCAGAGAAATCAACCCAGTCGTTCACCATAAGAACAGACATAATACCCAATCTTACACGGCTTTCGAATTCTTTATTAAGTTGACTTATTTTGATCATAATCGATAATAGGTTGCAGATATAGGCCCCTTCGTATGAAGATATACAACCTAAAAAGCTGCAAAATTAATTTTTATTTATATTTCTTATGCATGATAAGTCCGTAAACTATATGCAGAATGCCGAAGCCAACAGACCAGAAAAATAACCCCCAGCCCAGAAAAAACAGGGAAAATAATCCGAGGATTACTTCACAATATCCCAGGTATTTTACATCGGGCAAAGTAAATCTTTCTGCACTTATCAGGCCCAACCCATAGAAAATCAAAGTAGTAGGAGCTACCCACACTACTAGATGATGATAAATAAGAGCGGCACAAAAGATTCCACCAGCTGCTAACGGGATTGCAAAGGTAGTTAAAAGTCGCTTAGTAGTGCCGTCCCAGATCTTTAATCCTTTCTTTTTACTTTTATTGGCGGTAAAAATATAACCACTAAGAACAGCAACGACCAGAACGACTAATCCAGTAATAACTAATTCCTGTACCAATGCCGGTGTAAAACTAAGTCTACTACCATTAATGTATTCCATCTTTTTACTTTCCATAGCAAAATAAGCATATCCGGCACCTAAAAGTGCTGCCACACCTGCCACTACTCCAGAGAGTCCACTTAATGAAATAAATCTGGAAGACCGCTCCATCATGGAACGGATATGAGACAAATCTTCGTGATAGTTTTTTGAATTCATAAAAAGAACTTTGAATTACAAAGTTATAAATTATTTTCAATCTTCAAAATATTTTTTTGAAAATAATGCCAGGAAAATTTGAAGCCGGAGAATAGAAATTGAAAGCTATGAAAATTATAATGGCTAACAGTTCCTCCTATTCTTACCTTTTGCTTATTGAGACATTCAATATTACTAAAAGGAACTTTCAATATTTTCCAACCAACAAAAAAACCGTTGAATTTATCAACGGCAGGTATTTTTTTAACAGATGAAAACTATTTTGCTCTCAATCTTTCTTTAATAGCTTCAATATTCTTCTTAGCAGAATCTTCTAAAATAAGGCTTGCACTCATATGAATTCTTGCTGGCATCAGTTCATTAAAATGATCTGTTCCTTCCCAGGAAACTTTTTTGATTAATGCTAAAGCATCACTACTCCTTGATGCTAATGTCTGTAAAAATTTTTCCAGTTTTTCATCCATTTCCTGAATATTGTTTGAAACAGAATGATATACATTATGTTGTTCTGCCCATTCTGCTGACCTGAAATCAGCATCAATAGCCATTGCTGAGAATTGTGATTTTCCGATTTTTCTTTCTACATAAGGACCAATTACAAAAGGACCAATTCCTAAATTGATCTCTGTAAGTGCCAGAGCTGAATCTTTTGTTGCAAAACAATAATCAGCACCACAGGCAATTCCTACTCCACCGCCCGTTGTTTTTCCCTGCACTCTTACTACAACAATCTTTCCACAGTTTCTCATCGCATTCAGTACTTTAGCAAAACCTCCGAAAAATTTCGTGGAAGTTTCAAGCTCTTCAATAGACAAAAGCTCATCAAAGCTTGCTCCTGCACAGAATGCTTTCTCACCTTCACTTTTTACTACAATAGCTTTTACTTCATCTTTAGCTCCTTCATCTAAGATGGTCTGGGCCAGTTTCTCTAAAATTGCTCCCGGAAGGGAATTACTTTTTGGGGTTCCGAAAGTAATTTCGGCAATATTATTCTTGATTTCTGATGCGACGAATTCGTTCATTTTAATTTTTATTGGATTCTTACAAAAATACTAAATACAGTGCTTTTGGGGAAACTTAAAACAAACAAATTCATCTTATTTTTTAAAGCAGAAACTAAAAAAAGGGAGCCGAAAGTTACTATTGAACAAATAATTATTGATTACTCTATCTTAAAATACTCAATTCTATTTTTAAGTACAAATAATATCCCTTTACGTAGAAATACGGAGTCTTCAATTTGGTATTTTCTACTCTAGTACTGCCTTTTTATTAGTTGTTCCTTTGGGTAATAAAATAAATCACTTAACGGCGGAATCTGAAAAGCCATCAACAGAGTAAGACAATTAAAGGCTAAAAAAATATACCATGGAAGAGTACATTGGAATCGTTAAATTATTTGCAGGAAATTTTGCACCAAGAGGTTGGATGTTTTGTGACGGAAGCATATTACCTATTTCAAGAAATTCAGCATTATTCTCTATTTTAGGAACCACGTATGGCGGAGACGGAATTACCACATTTGCCCTTCCCAACTTAAAGGGAAGAATGGCTTTAGGAGCCGGAAATGTAAATGCCAATGAATATTATCCACTGGGAGTAGTGGCAGGAACTACTCAAAACACATTATTGGCTTCAAACCTTCCAAGTGTTGGAACAGGCTTTCAATTTAAAGTAGCCAATAAAAATGCAAATACATCTACTCCAACAGCTACCACCTCTATTGCTATTACAGGAACACAGGTAGGAAGAGATTTCAATGCAGTTACAAGTTTTGTCAATAATGATCCTGATACTGCTATTAACAACAAAAGTATTGCTTTCGTTGGCCAAAATTTACCCATGAATAATATGCCGCCTTATCTGGGATTAAATTATATCATTTGTG
The DNA here is from genome assembly GCF_900637665.1 of Chryseobacterium nakagawai. Classification (NCBI taxonomy): domain Bacteria; kingdom Pseudomonadati; phylum Bacteroidota; class Flavobacteriia; order Flavobacteriales; family Weeksellaceae; genus Chryseobacterium; species Chryseobacterium nakagawai. Next base: position 858,030 of record NZ_LR134386.1, on the reverse strand, counting down.
TGGAAGGCATTTACCCTCCACGAAATTAATACATATCATAACCTAATACTTAAAACAAAGATCATGAAAAGCACTACTATTTTTACAATTTGTAGTCTGCTCATTTCAATTTTTTCATTCGGGCAGACCAGCACAGAACAATTTGAGACGGAGTCAAACGGAAGTACAAGCTTCACCGATAATGGGGTTATTTTTAATATCATCTCCCATGTAAGTGTTTTTGATATCCAAGCTAACTTTCCGGGGACAGGCTGGAGTGGAACAGCCAATGATAACCGTTACATTGATAATTCCAATAATCAAGAGTCTCCACCATCCTTCAGTATTAGAACGACTTCTAATTTATTTAAAGTAAACAGATTCTGGATGTATCTCTCGGCATTGAATCTTGATCTTAATGTAACAGGCTCCCTTACGATAACTGGAAAATTGAGTGGGGTAACAAAATTTACCCAAACAAAAACCAACGGATTTGCAACAAGTTTAGGAGCGACCAACGGTTATACCTTAATAGATATGACCAACTTAAATGGCCAGAATTACTCAAACATCGTTATTGACGAACTGCGTATCACAGCAAACGGAGGGTTTAGATATGTAGCTTTAGATGCCTTTACATGGGTAAAAGACAGCAATATTGTATTAGGAACCTCAGAAACTAAAAGCACTCAAAAAAACCTGACTCTTTACCCTAACCCAACCAATGGGCCACTTTCTATCAGTTCTGATAAAAATTCAGAGGCTAAAATCTATAGTATTGACGGTAAAGTGCTGAAAACGGTTCAGGTTCAAAAAGGTCCCAATGAAATCAGTATTTCAGAACTTCCAAAAGGAGTTTACTTTATCAAAACAGCTACTGAGTCTACTAAAGTTATTAAAAACTAATATTTAAAAAGTTTCATATCCGATCTTGTTCCCACAAAGATTCTAATTCATGAAAGACAAAATCCCTCGATTATATTGAGGGATTTGTTTTTTATCTCGTCCACTTGTGAAGGTGTTCTATTCTCCCATTTCTTTTTAAAAGGGCTTCAAATCTTAGTTTTAATAGGATTTTGCGTCCTTCAATGGTTCTTGTAAAAATCAACTCTGATGTTCCAACTGCTTTATTCCATGTTTTAGTAAAAAATTCTGCACTTTTTTTATTTTTTGCAAAAATTTCAGGTACCGGAAAATACTGTTCTTTCTTCAAAAGAAAGGATCTTTTTTTATGTCTCATGACATACCTCGGATTATCTATGGGAGAAACCATTTCCTGTAAAGTCTGGATAAACTGCGTATTCTCATATTGGCTACCTCCTTTTAGATAGCAGAATGCACCTTCCTTGCCATTAGATGAACTTATAATGCTCAACTGTTCCAAAGAGGTTCTTATCACTCTCTCATTAACCAGGCTATATAACACCACCTCCGCAATTGCTCCTAGTTGATTTCCTATATCTCTGTATCTCCAGTATTGTTTTGCGGATATATATAACTTTCTTCCATATACCACGAAACCTGCCAATCCAAATAAGGAAGCAAACAATGAAAAGGTTTTTACAGAATCAATCGCCTGAAAATTCCTAAAGATTCCCAATAGAAGATTCTGCCAGAATAATAATACAGAAGAAGCCATCACCTTAACCATATTACTGGACATTTCACCAATATAATTCATCTTCACATCCTTCATAGCAGTCATATTGATGGTAGGAACTTGTATTTCTTCTACTAAAATATTTCCAAGATTAAGAGCTTTTCTCCAACGGTTGATAAGGTTCTCTCTATCTTGAGCCAAAACAAAAAATGTCTGGTTAATTTCCCCAATTCCCTCATTATTCTCTATGGTCTTAGTGTTGAGCCTTTCAAAGTTATTTTCAATGGTAGGAATATCTTTATTGGAAATCCCAACAAAGGTTTTGAACCTTCGTTTCATAATATTCAGATCCTGGCCTCCGATTTCATCTTTGGAATCAAAACATACAAGATGCCATATATTCCCTGTTTTGTGAGGAATATCCTTATCTGTCCTTATGACTCTTCCTCTCATCTGATTTGAAAGTACAAAGGAACTTATAAAACTTGCCAGAATTAAAGTATTCATTTTAGGAGCATCCCAACCTTCTCCCAACAAAGATTTGGTTCCAATCAAAACATGAATTCCTCCATGTTGGAAAATTTCCGTAATAATGTGCACAATATCATGTTTTGCCTGTTCCGTAAGACTGACCATGAGATAATTTGGATCATAGCTTAATGGTGAAAGTCCTACTCCAAATAATACTTTTTTCATGCAGAGCTCCTCAAATACACTTTTTGTACTTGCCGGAATAATCACCAGACTTCCTGTAAGAATACCTATTTTTTTCTGTTGAAAGTTTTCCCTTCTCAGTTTTTCAAAAATAGGAACGGCTCCTATTTTATCAAGTTTGAGCATATTCTCAGTTCCATAACTTAGGTATTCTTTCTTGATAAAATCGGTAAGAATAACCATTCTCAGATTATCTTTAAGCACGGAAAATTCAAAATCGACGATATCTTTTATCCCCTGGAGTTTGCCTATACTTGAATTGAGAATCTGGTTTACATTTTTACTATTAAAAAAGCTTAAAGTCTTCTGATCTAAAAATCCGTGCCTTTTTAATCGGTTCTCTAAATCAGTACGATGATCTTGGTAATTTTTAAAATGAACCTCATCTATCAGTAAATAAAAATCGAGGAGTTCTTCCATCCAGAAGAAATCAAATTCGGGAATATATTTTTGTTGGTCACCAATGATTTCAAAATGGACGTCCGGAATTTCTTTTCCTCTAAAATGAAGGTAGACAAGACCAGAAGTATAAGAAGATATATTTTCATAGATCCAATCTAAATGTTCCAGTGGATTCTGATACACAGGATGCTGTTCAATAGCATTAAGAAATACTTCATCTTTTTTAATTTCTTCAAAAAATACTAAGGCCTGCTCATGGTAATATTCAATTTTCTTTTGTTCTTCCTGAGAAGGTAATACAAAGTGTACCAAATCCTGATGTGGACAAAGATCTCCTTCAATCATCAGTTCAGGAACGGATATTTCTACGTCTATAGGCCCGTTCAGCTGAATATACTTTTGCCATTCTGTACCGGAAACATCAAAGGGCGGTGTGGCGGTAAGAGAAACTACAGTGGGTTCAATTTTATCTTTCAGTTCCATGAGGCTCCTCCACCAGGCATTTTTCAAATGGTGGGCTTCATCCAGGATAAGGGTTCCTATTTTTTGTTTTTGAAGACGTTTTATAATTTCCGAAGCCGGTACTTTTGGGGACTTCCTTATTGTTACCTCCTCTTCTTCATTTGTTTCAGAAGCAGCATGAATTCCCTGATAAGTTGTTACAGTAATAATACCCGGTTTTCTAATATCTGAAGATATCCATTCAGGAACACTTTCTATATTGAGAAACAGTTCACAAAATCTTTGAATCCATTGATTTTTTATTGCTAAAGTAGGGGCAACAATAAGTGTTGGTTTGCCAAGCCTCAACATGACTTCTAAACCAAGCACTGTTTTCCCTGAGCCTGGAGGTGCAGAAACATGAAGGTGATTATCTATAAGATACTCATCAAGGTGATCCAGAAATTTTCTCTGATAAGTTCGCCAATTGTATTTAAAGGTTGTGTTTTTAGGAAAAACATTCATGCTCACAATTTAATAAAAACAGGAGCATCGAAGTTATTGATTTTTATCTTTTAATGCTAAAATATATTTATCTATAAACAGCTGTTTCTCCTTTGATTTATATTGTTGGATATACCGGGGATGTTCCAGAACAACCATGGTATCGAAAAGCTTAGCTTCTTTGTTAAGTTTTGAAATAAATTCAGCATTCTTTTTCCCAAGGACAAAGACTTCTGAGGTATCCAGATTCAAGCTGATGTGTTTTTTCAATGAATTGATCATGAAGTTTTTCACATCCTTGAAAAGTTCTTTATCATCGTAATAATTAGCATTGAGCCAGCCATTTTTTGTTTTTCGTACGATGGCCAACGGAAATGGAGAATTGATATAAATGTCTTTGTAAAACAAATCGGGTCCACCATAGTCTGCGATCATATCATACATAAATACGGAAGAGACTTCATGGGTATGGGCAGATTTCATTTTTATGTCACATACACTTTCCAGTCTTTTGGTATCAGTAAATGGAATGCCTGTTATTCCAGCTCCATGGCGGCTAGGATTAATCCCAATAATAAATTTCCTTTTGTTGGAATCATTATAATATTTGTAATAAAACTTTTGCATCACTTGCATCGTCTCCGGGTTATCCAGATACGGATTCAACACTTCAAAACCATCAGGAAGATTTCCCGAATAAGTTAGATTCTCATTGAATTCAATCACCTGATCTGCAAAAGTTTTATTCATTGAGTTTATTTTAGAAAGACAAAGTTATCCGGTTGAGCCGAATTGTCATCTTCATCCTCCTCATCTTCATCATATTCAGACAATTCTAATTCGATATCAATAAAGTGAATATATAATCCGCATAATTGATTTTGTTCATCATAAGCAAAGTAAACCGGATATACTCCATCTCCTACTCCACTTGCAAATATTGGGATCTGATATTCTGTATTAGGTACTTTCCAATTGATCCAGTCTCCAAGATCTCTTTGGTTTTTCGGGTTTTCTTTATAACTTTTTGCAAACAGTTCTGCAAAATAATCATCGTAAATATTCTCAACATCCAGTTCCTCAATAAACTTATCCACATAAGGTACCACTTCAGGATCGGTAATACATGCTAAACCGGCATCCACATTAAAACCAAAAAATTCATCTTCATTGGCATTTTCTATATTTTCAATTCCTATTAGTGCCTCTCTGTAAATAACCGGTCTTTCTTTGGTGAACTCTACTTTTACAGCAGCATAGCGATCTCCCCAATCTTCCAGTTTCACTACAGCAATAGTTACAGGAAAATTTCCTTTGGGAACCTCAATAAAAAAAGGTTTTTCTTTCTGATTCAGATAAACAAGAGGGTCTCTTACAATTACTTTTCCTGATGGCAGGGAAACATTCCCAATTTCCATCGTCTCCATCTTCTGTTCCATAATTTCACTTGAGGTAAAATAGGTGTCAATATCTACGGGTGATATCAATTTGTCTTTGATTTCTTCCCATTTTTGCATCCAGCTTTCGTTCATTATTGCTTATTTTATGATTGAAGTTTAAAGATAGTGCTTCGTGGATAAATTTTCAAAAAACATTTGTGAATAAATTGATAACGAATAGAAAAAGGAATTTGTTTTATCATTTTCAATTCATCAATATCATTTAATATTCCAAAGGATTATAATTCCTAAAGACTCTATAAAAATCATCACCTGAACCCAGAAATAGTTTCTTTTGAATAATTTTGAACTTTCCAATAGAATTTTTTACTTCTACCCTAATGGTATCTGAAACATCTACTCTTGCAAATTCATCCAAAGAATCTTTTTTAATTTTAAGAAATACTGTGGTAGTAGAGCCAGTTAACATCAAAGAATTTATGCAGTTTAATTTTGTATTATAACTTAAGTTCGGATATCTATCTGAGTTTTTAATGTGAATAAAGTCTTTACTTTTTGGGTCATATACAAATAAAGTCATTACGATATTTCCTCCTCTTCCTGCTATAGCGCTTTGATAGGTAACATCATTAAACCCATCATTGTTAAAGTCTTTAATCACTACATTAAGATCTGAAACTCCATCTTTATCAAACTTAAAACGATTCTTCAGCTCCCATGTGTTAAATTCTGAGTCTTTGGAACCCACCCAGATCTTTTTCAGGTCATAAAAATGAATGGAAGTATATACATCTCCATTTCCGGTATGCCTGAACTTTTCAAAGACTACTTTTGTTTTACCTTTTATTCCTGCATTCAGGCTGTCTACAAATTTCTCTTCAGAAAAATAACCTTCACTTCCAGTTTTGGGATGACTCCCTGAACAGGAAAAAAAAGTCAGTCCCCCAAAAGCCATAAAAATAATCCAATCTCTCATCTTAAAAGTTTTCCTGAATTTAGAGAATAAAAACAGAATAATAAACTCCCTTCCAACATTTAGCTGAAAGGGAGTTTGATGAGTATTTATTTTGAATTAAATCAATCCAAACTGTTGGAAATGATGAGTGAAGTGCTTTCTGTGCATCAGTTCCCACATTTCTTTATTCAGTTTTCCGAATACATAATTCATATGCTCTGCCTGTGGATTTTCTTTGTAGTAGATTACAAATTTCTTCAGGTTATCCATGAAAGAAGTTTTTGCAGCATCCAGATTCTTGTGTGTAGCTTCAGGAAGTGATCCATCTTTTGGTAAGAACGGAGCTGTAAACTCTTTCGGCATTGCTCTGTGGTTGTAAAGAGAATCCTGCCATTTTTCAAGATGTTCTTCAGGAGTGAAACACTGGTCTGCTTCAGGTTCTCCGAAACTTACTAATAATGCATTTTCCAAATGCTCAATCATTTGCTGTGAAGACATTTTCCCCCAAAGCGCAGGAGTACTTTCCGTTAATCCACCTAATATCTTCTGAACATTTTTCACATTCAGATCAATGAAAGGAGATTGTTTTGCCACTAAAGTTAAGATGGTTGCTACACAAACTACCTCATCTCTTTGGTTAATTACCTCAACCAGCCATTTCACTACTCCCGATGGAATATTTCTTCCTTTTACTCCTCTGTTGATTTTTTCTTTTGCCGTTAAATAAACGGTAATGGTATCTCCGGCGTAGACTGGTTTGAAGAAACTACAGTCTTCCAATCCGTAATTCGCGATAACAGGTCCTTTTTTACCGGAAACAAATAATCCTGCTGCAGCTGAAAGGATGAAGTATCCATGAGCTACTGTTTTATCAAAAATAGTCCCTGTTAAACTTGTGGCATCAGTATGAGCGTAGAAATGGTCCCATGAAACATTGGAAAAGTTTACGATATCTGCATCAGTAACGGTTCTTCCTGCTGTTTCTAAAGAATCTCCTACTTCAACTTCCTCAAAATATTTCTGGAAAGGATGCTTGTCTGAGAATTTCTTCTCTGCTCCTTGCTGATATATTTTAGTAATCGCCTTCAACACATCCGGTGATCCCTGAATTGCTGTTTTCTGTAAGAAGAAATGAAGACCGCTTAAACCTCCCATTTCTTCTCCTCCTCCTGCTCTACCTGGTCCTCCGTGCATTAATGTTGGAAGCGGTGAACCGTGACCTGTGCTTTCTTTCGCGTTATCTCTGTTCAGTACAAAGATTCTTCCATGCTGAGAAGCCATTTTCCATGATGTTTCTGCAATAAAGTTTTCATCATGAGACACGATAGATCCAACTAAACTTCCCTTTCCTCTTTTTGCCAGAGCAGCTGCTTCTTCAGCATCTTTATAAGGCATTAATGTAGATACCGGCCCGAAAGCTTCTACATCGTGAGAGATATTTTTTTCGAAAGGCTTATCATTCAGGAATAACTTGGGACTCATAAATGCTCCATTTTCATAACTGGCATCTACAAGCTCATGTTTCCCGTCGTAAACAAGTTCCGTTTCTGATTTTAAAATATTTACTTTTCTTAAAACTTCTTCGTATTGCTGTCTTCCCACCAAAGATCCCATTTTGGTTTCTCTGCTTAATGGGTTTCCGATCTTGGTTTGATCTAAAGCTTTGGATAGAGCGTTCTGAACATCACCAATCAAATGCTCAGGAACAATAATTCTTCTGATTGCCGTACATTTCTGACCTGCTTTTGTGGTCATCTCGTTTCGAACTTCTTTAACAAATAAATCAAATTCCGGAGTTCCTGGTTTTGCTTCCAATCCAAGGATAGAACAATTTAGAGAATCTGCTTCCATATTGAAACGAACAGCATTTCCTGCAACAGATGGAAGTGATTTCAGTTTTCTTCCCGTAGTGGCTGAACCTGTAAACAATACAGAATCTCCATCCTGAACATAATCAAGGATATTTCCAGGTTCTCCACATACCAATTGTACTGCTCCTTCAGGTAATACTCCACTTTCAATCATATCCTGGAATACGGCATTCGTAAGATAAGATCCGAAGGGTGATGGCTTAACAATAGATGGTACCCCTGCTAACAATGATGTGGATAATTTTTCCAACATTCCCCAAACAGGAAAGTTATAAGCGTTGATCTGTACAGAAACCCCTTCACTCGGTGTTAAAATATGAGTACCTAAAAAAGTTCCGTTAGCCGAAATTTTCTGAGTATCACCGTCAACCCAGAATGAAGTGTTAGGCAGCATTCTTTTTGCTAATCCTGAATAGGTAAAGAATGTTCCGAAACCTCCTTCAATATCCACCCATGAATCAATGTGAGTGGCTCCTGTTTTATAAGATAATTCGTAATATTTTTTCTTTCTTTCTAATAGATAAAGGGCTACTTTTTTCAACATTTCTCCACGGTCATAGAATGTCATGGAAGAAAGGTTTTTATACCCTATAGTTCTACCGTAATCAAGGGCTTGTTCGAAGTTAAGACCTTCTGTATCTGAAACAGCTACCTGCTCTCCTGTTACAGCATTGTATAAAGGAATTCCAGCTCCGGTTCCTTCTACCCATTCTCCGTAAATATAGTTTTTTAGTTTTTCCATATAGAATTTAATTTAACAATGTATCAATCTAATAGTTTACCAATAAATACTTACTGTATTCGGCATGAAAAGAATTGTTACATTTTTACATTGGTATATTGTTACACTTATAGTTTATTTTGGTTCCTGATACGGAAACAGTTTCACTAATCCTTCGTATAAGCTTCTGTGGAGAATAGTGGCATGATTATCTGTTTCCATCATTTTATATTCTACTGCCCAGTTTTTCTTTCCTGCTTTGTGCAAAACATCATAAAGAGCTTCAGCATCCTTTATCATCACAGGATGTTCTCCTTTTCCTACGGAAACATAAACAAATTTCTTAGTATCCCGAGATTTTGAAAGTAATTGAGGAGCTTGTTTTAAAAGACTTTCATCATCCCACCATAAACTCGGACTGATGATAAAGTAATTGTTAAACATTTCTGGCTTCTTCAATAGGATTTCTGTTGCCAACAGTCCTCCTAGAGATTGTCCGAACAGATATTTATCTGTTGTTTTAAATTGACTTTCAACATACGGTTTTAATTCCTTTTCAAAAAAAGTAATAAACTTATCAGAATGTCCTGTTGTAGGATAATCTTTCTGTAAATCTTTCAAATCCGTGTGGAAAGTAAAATCTCTTTTTCTATCTATATTCGCAATTCCGACAACAATAGTTTCCGGCATAGAATACATTTGATTGAAAAACTGTACCAATCCTGAAACATGGATAAAGTCTTCATTCATACTTCCATCTAAAAGATAAATAATTGGGTAGGCTTTTGATTTATCAAAATTTTGAGGAAGATAGATATTTAATGTTCTTTCTTCATTCAGTGTTTTAGACTTAATAGTCCTCACTTCTCCTATCGTAAGCGGTTTTGTAGTAACAGTCTGGGCTGAAACCGTATAATTAACCGCAAACATCATGCTGCATACAAGAGCAATTTTCTTAATCATATTTAATTTTTGTCTTCTAGTTTAGTTTTAGAAATTTTTATTCTTAATCCATACAATCATATTCTACATTAGAAACATGATATTTTATAAAGTCTTCTATTGTATCAAAATATTCCATCAATTGCATTCTCTCTAACTTACTAGGTTTAGATAAATTCATATAAGAACTATATGATGTATATTTCCATTCGTTAATATCATTTACAAAACCATGATTTACTGGATTGTTATGAATATAATGCAATACCTTTAATAAATATTTTTCATCCTTTACTTTTTTCCTCTTTATTGTATTAAGAAAAAGAGCACCTTTTCTGTTATAAACCTTATTGTAAGCTTTAGCATAAGCATTCAACAAATCACTGAAAGCCTTGATTAAAAATGAATGCTCCTTTTCATTATTAATATCATCAAAACTTTTAAATCTCAATAATATATGAAAGTGATTTGGTAGCAGGCAATAAGCATAGATATCTGCTACAGGAATAATATATTTATCAAGTTTTTCCAGAAAAAAATGATAATTTGAAGCCTCACGAAAAATAATTTCTTCCCCATTTACATGAGAAAAGATGTGATATATTCCTTCGAATTGAAAGCTTTCTGTATTAACCATTTTTTAATTTGATATCTACTCTGTTAAAACCTAACAGGTTTTAGAAACCTGTTAGGTTTAGATCACAATATATTTATTTCACATCATCCCAGATACTGTAATCTACAACTTTTGTAGGTATCTGTTGTACGTATTCAGTGAATGGCTCACAAGGAAGAATAGCATTTTTACCTTCTCTTGCCAATTCCTGATAGAGTTTTGTTCCTTCTGTTTTCCAATGGATCATTTCATCGGAAACATCACGGATGATTTTTGCAGGGCTTCCCACGATCAGTTTTCTGGGTTCACATCTGAAGTTGGCAGGAACAAAAGCTAAAGCTCCTACAATACTTTCATCACCAATATAAGCTTTATCCATCACCACGGAATTCATACCAATCAAACAATTTTTCCCTATATGTCCGGAATGAATAATTGCCCCATGTCCAATGTGAGCTGATTCTTCTAAAACGGTTTCTATATTCGGGAAAACATGAAGCGTACAGTTCTCCTGAACGTTAGCTCCGTCTTTAATAATAATTTTTCCCCAGTCGCCACGAATCACTGCATTCGGACCAATATAGACTTCTTCACCAATTTCCACATTCCCGATAATCACTGCCTGTGGATGAATATAGGCAGAAGGTTTTATAATGGGACGGATACCGTGATATGAGTAGATGTTCATATTTTTTAATTTGAGAATTTGAGAATGAGTTAATTTGAAAATTAATAATGCCACTAAACATTTTCAAATTCTCAAATTGTTTCATTTTCAAATTGATTTATACTTTTTCAATAACCATTGCATACCCTTGTCCTACACCGATGCAAAGGGTACACAAAGCATATTTTTTATTTTGTTTCTGAAGTTCCATAGCTGCAGAACCGATGATTCTCGCTCCGGAAACACCTAGTGGATGACCGATGGCAATAGCTCCTCCATTCGGGTTTATTCTTGCATCGTCATCTTGCAATCCTAAGCTTCTTGTTACGGCTAAGGCTTGTGCTGCAAAAGCTTCATTTAATTCAATGATGTCTATATCATTCAAAGATAAATTTAATCTCTTTAATAGTTTTTGAGTGGCTTCTACAGGCCCAATTCCCATAATCCTTGGCTCTACACCCGCTACAGAAGATCCTAAGATTCTAGCTTTTGGTTTTAATCCATATTTTTTAACTGCTTCTTCACTGGCTAAGATCAATGCTGCGGCTCCATCATTCATTCCTGAAGCATTTCCGGCCGTTACTGTTCCTTCTTTTCTGAAAGCTGGACGAAGTTTTCCTAATCCTTCCATAGAAGAGGTTGGTTTAATAAACTCATCTTTTTCAAAAACGATCGGATCTCCTTTTCTCTGTGGAATTTCAACTTTTACAATTTCTTCCGCCAGTCTTCCGCTTTCCTGTGCTTTTGTAGCTTTCTGCTGAGACCAAAGGGCAAATTTATCCTGATCTTCTCTGTTGATCTGGTGCATGTCTGCAAGATTTTCTGCAGTTTCGCCCATACCGTCAACCCCATACATTTCTTTCATTTTCGGATTGATAAATCTCCATCCGAAAGTGGTATCATACATCTGACTGTCTCTTCCGAAAGCGGCACTTGGTTTAGACATTACATAAGGAGAACGTGTCATATGCTCTACTCCTCCAGCAATGTAAATTTCTCCCTCTCCAGCTGCAATCGAGCGGAAAGCATTGGCTACCGCCGACATTCCTGAAGCACAAAGTCTGTTTACCGTCTCACCTCCTATTTTATAAGGAAGCCCAGCCAATAAAAGCCCCATTCTTGCTACATTTCTATTATCTTCACCTGCTTGATTAGCACATCCGAAGATCACATCTTCAATTTCCTCTACTGGAACTTCAGGGTTTCTCGCTACCACTTCTTTGATAACAATAGCTGCCAAATCATCTGCTCTTACTTCTGATAATCCTCCCTGTAATTTTGAAATAGGAGTTCTGACATAGTCTATGATGTATACGTTGTTCATAATTTTAATTTGAAAATGAAACTATTTGAGAATTTGAAAATGTCTGATAGTAAGATTTAAAGAATACAATAATTTTCAAATTACCCCATCTTCAAATTTTCAAATTCTTTATAATTCTGTTACTTTTTTCCCGATTTTATATACTGTTCCTACAAACTTAGCAATCAGCTCATTGTTCTGATTAGTGATCTTAATATCATAAACTGCTGTTTTTCTGGTATCATTCACCAAAATACTTTCTGCTCTGAAAATATCTCCTTCTTTTCCGGCTTTGGTAAAATTGATGATGCAGTTTAAAGCTACAGCTGCATCTCCTGTATTATTAGAAGAAAATGCCAGTGCAGAATCCGCAAAAGCAAACGTTACTCCTCCATGAACGGTTTTAAGTCCGTTAATCATATCTTTTTTGATAGGCATTTCTATCAAGCAATAGTTTTCTTTAACCTCAATCATTTTGATATTCATCCACTGGGAAAAATAATCCTGATTGAACATATAGTCTGCTAACTGTCTTGGATTCATTTCTACTATTCGTTTATTATTTCTTCGTACAATTCATCCGATAATTTATCGTAAACACTCATTGTTTTACCTAAAATGACCTGTTCATATGAAAGGTGGGTATCGGTGTTTTCAGAGGTGTTTTCTCCTTCATACATTGCGTTTAAATCAATTCCATTTTCATTAGCTAGTCTTTGAATTAACGTTCTGTATTTTTCATTAAACTTCCCCAGCAATTCAAGCCTGTCCTGACTATCCATGGAAGAAGCTTCCTCAGTTAAATACTGTTTTTCAATGAGAAGCCTTGTTTCCAATTCAGCTCTGAATTCTTCTATATTCATAATATTAATTTGAAAATTAAATAAATTTGAAAATTTGAAAATGAAAACCTGTTATAATCAATTTTCAAATTGGCACATTCTCAAATTATCTAATTCATTTTACGAAGCAAAGGACTTTGTCTGTACCTTTCTTCCTGATATTCGTCGTAAAGGTTCTGTAAGGTTTCAGAAATTTTTGAATACCCGATTTCCAGTCCCCAACCTAACAATCCTTTTGGATAATTAACTCCTTTTTGCATCGCCAGTTCAATGTCTTCATCATTGGCAACGCCTAATCTTTTTGCTTCTACAGCTTCATTGATTAACATTGAAATGATTCTTAAAAAGATCTGTTGATAAAGGGCATCATCTTTTTGTGCTTCTTGCTTTACAGCTCCTTCATTATAATCATAGAATCCTTTTCCTGTTTTTCTGCCATGAAGTTTAGCTTCAGACATTCTCTGTTGAAGTAAAGAGGGCTTATATTTAGGATCATAGAAATAATCTTTATAAACCGTTGTTGTTACGGCAAAGTTTACATCTACACCAATAAGATCCATTAATTCAAATGGTCCCATTTTGAAGTTTCCTAAAGTCTTCATTGCTTCATCTACCTGTTCCGGTGTTGCAATGTTCTCTTCTACAATTCTTAATGCTTCACCATAATATGGACGAGCAATTCTGTTGACAATAAACCCTGGAATATCTTTAGCAATTACGGGCATTTTCCCCCATTCTTTCATGAGGTTGTATATTTTTTCCGCTAAAGTTTTTTCTGTTAATAAGGATGGAATTACTTCCACTAAAGGCATCAACGGAGCCGGATTGAAAAAGTGTATTCCGATGAAACGCTCCGGTTTCTTTAGTTCTGCACCAAGAGAGGTGATAGAAATGGATGATGTATTGGAACCGATGATACAGTCTTCGGAAACATAGGCTTCCAATTCTGTAAAAACTTTAGTTTTGATTTCTTTGTTTTCAATAATTGCTTCAATAATCAGTTCACAATCTTTGAAGTCTTTCAATTCTGTAGCAATGGAAATATTTGCTAAAATTTCAATCATTTTTTCTGTTGAAATTTTCTGCTTATCAACCAATTTGGTTAATGTTTTTTCCAAACCTACGGTTGCCGTTTCTACTTGTTTCGGATTGGCATCGTAAACCCAAACCTTGCATCCGTTTGTTGCGGCTACTTGTGCAATGCCGATTCCCATTGTTCCGGCACCGATAATTCCTACATTCATAGTTTAAAAGTAATGTAACAACGTATCAGTTTACCAATGTAACAATTTTGTCAAAAAAATTGAATTGCCGAAGCATTTATATGTATTGGTAAACTGATACACTGGTAAATTGTTATATTAATATTATTTCCCTTTATAATTAGGTTTTCTTTTCTCTAAAAAGGCATTTACACCTTCTATGAAGTCTTCTGTTTCTGCAGCTTCCTGTTGCAGATCACCTTCAAGCTCTAATTGTTCTTTTAAAGTATTGTTGTATGAATTTGCAAAGGCTTTTTTTGTTAGCTTAATCGCTGCTGTTGGCATATTAGCCATTCTTTCAAGGATTTCCATAGATTTTGGTCCAAACTCATCTTCAGAGAAAACCTCAGCTACAAGCCCATGAGCTTTAGATTCTTCAGCAGATAATTTTTTGCCTGTGAATGCTAAATAATTCGCCAATTGTCTACCTAAAAGTTTCGGTAAAAAATAAGTACCTCCTGTATCAGGAATCAAACCGATATTTGAAAATGCCTGCGCAAAATAAGCTTTGTTATTGGCCAACACGAAATCACAGATTAATGCTAACATTGCTCCCGCTCCTACTGCAGGACCGTTTACTAAGGCAATAACCGGCTTTTTACAACGGGTAACTTCCATTACCAATGGGTTATAATAGTCTACCACAATTTTTCTAATAATATCCTGATCATGGTGTTCTTTACCTACAGCAAAAGCTTCTTCAAGGTTTTGACCTGAACAAAATGCCCTTCCTCTTCCGGAAATGGCAACGCATCTTACAGTTTCATCCTCACTGCATTCTTTAATGAAATCTTTCAGATCTCCTAAAGCCGGCTTAGTAAGAGCGTTCATTGTTTCAGGCTGATTAAGAAACGCGATTTTAAGCTTTCCGTCAAAGTGCGATTCAATATCGAGTTGTGTATACATAGTTTTGTATTTTATTTTTAATAGTGTACTAATTTAATAATATAAATCAATGTAACCGTCTATCAATTTAACAATCTAGTCTTATCATCGTTATGTTTTGCATAGTCCGTAAACTTTAGAGTTAAAATTATACTTTGACTTATTGTTATCTTATCTGTTAGTGACATTTAAAATAATCAAAAGGTTCCAGACAGTCTAAGCACTGATAAGAAGCCTTACACAAGGTAGACCCAAATCTGCTGATCTGTTTGGTGTGCTCAGAGCCACAACGTGGACATTTTTTCGGTTTCCCGATGTGATGTTCATCGGCTCCTTTTTCGGGGGGTGTAATTCCGAAAGCACGGAGCTTTTCTCTCGCTTCATCTGTCAGCCAATCTGTTGTCCATATCGGAAACATCTTGGTGACTACTTTTGCTTCCCATCCGTTTTCCTTCATGATCTTCATGATATCTTCTTCAATGGTAAACATTGCCGGGCAGGCTGAATAGGTAGGAGTGATTATCACCTCACAGGAGTTTTCTCCTGTGATTTGTGCCTCTCTTACAATTCCTAACTCCACAATGTTAATTACAGGAATTTCCGGATCGGGAACTAGTTCTAATATTTCTAAAGGATTTTTCAATCTCTTATTATTTTTCTTCTAAACATTAATAAAACAACAATTAAAACAAGATCTGCAACAATCAATATTTTATTCTGTCTTATATCCTGACATAAATCTCTTTTGGTTATTTGTGAAATACAGTCCCCGGCATTATTGGTTTCATACTTTAAACTAACTTGTGTGTTAATGATTCCAAAGTAAAATATGGGGATTAAAATAACCAAAATGATTATCAATATTTTAAAATATTTTTCCTTCAAACCACACTTTTTACCAATTACAACCTGGATATGCTCTCTGCATATACTGAAGTTCACAAAGGATAAATCCAAAGTATTCTGTATGATATCCGGTTCTTGATTTTGGCTGCATAAACGGATTGGTTGGATATTCTAATCCGAAAGTCTGGAAGTCTTTTTCTGTAATGGCAACAAACTCTTTGTACAAGTCATCAACATTAGGAACGATATTCAACACAGCAAGATCATCTTCTCCTTCTGATTTAGCAAACAGACCTTTGGTATATTCCCAGATGTTTTCGATGGCTTTTTCCAAACGTTGGCGGCTTTCTTCGGTTCCCTGAGCAAAAATCTTCATCCAGGATGCCGTATGAGTATAGTGATATCTTACTTCTTTTAATGATTTTTGAGCAATCGCCGAAAGCTCTTCATCTGCAGAGTTTGATAATGCTTCGTACATCAATTTCTGATATATAGAGAAAACATATACTTTAAGGATTGTCTGTGCATAATCTTCATTAGGAAGCTCTGTCCAGTGTGCGTTTAGATACTCGTGCTCATATCTTAAGAACGCAATATCATCCTCGTTTTTGCCATTGTCAATCACTCTTGAAGCATACACATAAAAGTTATTAGCCTGGCCCAGTTCATCCAACGCAATATTCGTTAATGCAATATCCTCCTCTAAGTAAGGTCCCTCACCGCACCATGCAGACAAACGCTGTCCCATAATGAAACTGTCATCTGCTAGTTTTAATAAATAATTATATAATGGGTTCATTGTTAAATAGATTTGAAGACCAATAGATAATAGACGGATAGATAATAGATAGGTAAACTTTAATGTCTTTTATCTATTCGTCTATTATCTCCAAGTCTTATTCTTAATTACATATTTTTTACGTCGTTTGGAATATCGTAGAAAGTCGGATGACGGTATAGTTTGTCATCTGCAGGATCAAAGAAAGCTTCTTTATCTATTCCTTCTGAAGTTACGATATATTTACTTGGAACTACCCAAACAGAAGTCCCTTCTTTTCTTCTGGTATAAACGTCTCTTGCGTTCTGCAAAGCCATTTCTGCCGTTGGTGCCTGTACAATTCCAACGTGTTTGTGAGATAATCCCGGTTTAGTCTGAATAAACACTTCCCACATATCTAAATTTGCCATAGTCAAATTAATTTAACAATGTATCAATGTACCATTTTACCAATGAGATTCTTCATGAACTACGTTTGTAAACCTTTAGTTTATGTTAAGAATGACAATTGATTGTTACATTGTTACATCGGTATATTGTTACATTATTATATTACTTCGTTTTGTTGTTTCTCTCCAAAAGCTATTGCAGCTTCTTTTACCCAAGAATTCTCTCTTTGCGCTTTTCTCTTGGTTTCGATACGCTTCTTATTACAAGGGCCGTTTCCTTTTAAGATTTCCATGAATTCATCCCAAGGAAGTTCTCCAAAATCATAATGTTGTCTTTCCTCATTCCATTTCAGGTCTTTATCCGGAACAGTTAATCCTAAGAACTCAGCCTGAGAAACGGTAACGTCAATAAATCTCTGACGAAGACTGTCGTTACTTTCTCTTTTTACTCTGTAGTTCATAGAGATTTTAGAGTTTGGAGAACTGTCATCGTTTGGTCCAAACATCATCAATGCCGGCCACCAGAAACGGTTTAATGAAGCTTGAGCCATTTCTTTTTGTTGCTTCGTACCACGGCAAAGAGCCATCAGGATTTCATATCCTTGTCTTTGGTGAAAAGATTCTTCTTTACAGATCTTTACCATCGCTCTGGAATAAGGACCATAAGAGTTCCCCATCAACATTACCTGGTTCATAATCGCTGCACCATCAACCAACCAACCAATCGCACCAATATCTGCCCAGCTTAGTGTCGGATAATTGAAAATACTTGAATATTTTGCTTTTCCTTCCAGCATATCATCATAAGTAGCATCTCTGTCTGCTCTGATACTTCCGTCTCCTAAAGTTTCTGTTGCAGAATAAAGGTATAAACCGTGTCCTGCCTCATCCTGAACCTTAGCAAGAAGAGCCATTTTTCTTCTCAATGAAGGCGCTCTGGAAATCCAATTGGCTTCCGGTAGCATTCCTACAATTTCAGAATGCGCGTGCTGTGAAATCTGACGAACCAATAGCTTTCTGTAATCATCAGGCATTACATCTTTTGGTTCTACTTTATTTTCTTCGTGAACGTATTGAACAAATTTTTCTAAGTCCATAATTTTTTCAATTTAGCAATGTATCAGTCTAGCAATGTACCAATGATTGTTACACTGGTAAATTGTTATATTGTTACATTAATGTTTAAACATCATAATTAAGCATCACCACATTCGTTGTCGGGTGACATTGACAGGTAAGAACGTAACCTCTGGCTACTTCGTCTTCGGTAAGTGCGTAGTTCTTCTCCATGAAAACTTCTCCTTCTAAAACTTCCGCTTTACACGTACAACACACTCCTCCTTTGCATGCAAAAGGCACAGGAAGGTTATCTTTCAATGCTTTATCTAAGATACTCTCTTTTTTAGAATTAAGGTGGAATGAATATTCATCATCATCAATAATTACCGTTACCATACTTTCTATGTTGGCAATCGCTTTGAATTCGTCACTCATTTCCTCCGTATTTTCTTCATCAGGAGCCGTGAAGTATTCAAACAAAACCTGGATAGCAGGTACTTTTTTATCTTTCTTTAAATAATCCGCAATACCTTTAATCATTTCTGAAGGGCCACAAATGAAATAGGTTGCTTCTTTTACATCAATCTCGGTATATCTTTCAAAGAGCTGATCTAATTTTTCAGGAGAAATTCTTCCTTCAAAAACAGGATCTTCGTGTTTTTGACGACTTACTAAATAAATCACTTTAAGTCTCCCGTTGAACTGTTCTACCAATTTTTCTATTTCAGCTTTTCTCAAAACATGATCCATACTTCTGTTACTGTAAAACAGATAAGCATTACTGCTAGGTTCCTGATAAAGACTTTCTTTAATATTGGATAAAACCGGAGTAATTCCACTTCCAGCCGCCAATCCTATGTATGTTTTTACGTTTGTTGGGTGATAAGAAGTATTGAAACCACCCATTGGAGGCATTACTTCCAGCATTTCATCCATGTGAAGATGCTCATTGAAATATCCGGATACTTTTCCTCCCTCAAGCAACTTTACTAAAACTTCCAGTGTATTGCTTTTTTCACTTGGAGCATTGCAGATAGAATAAGAACGTCTCTCTTCATTTCCGTTGATTGTCATTCGGAAATTAAGGTATTGTCCTTGTTTGAACCTGAACTTGTCTTTCAGTTCTTCAGGAATCTCCACTGCTACACTTACAGCATCTGAAGTATCCTTCTGAACCTTTACAGTTTTAAGTTTATAAAATGAATTCATTATTTTTTTAGTATTCTATTAATTTTTCCACCTTCGCACTTCGGCAAGCTGTCCTGAGCATGAACTTTCACTTTTGTAGTGATCCCTACTCTCTTTTTTATTTCATTTTCAATATTCTTTCCGAAGCTTCCGACAAAATTAAAATAATCATCGGTATTGGCTTGTATTTTTTGTGTATTTACCAGTTCATCATCAATTTCAACATCAATATCCAAAGCGACACACATATGTTCTTTTTCAATGGGAGTTAAATAATAGTTGGGAACCACCCCTTTTACATGGGAAAATGCCTCTTCAATCTGACTTGGGTATACATTTACTCCCCTTACAATCAGCATATCATCTGCTCTGCCAACAATCGGCTTCATTTTCACCATGGTTCTTTTGGCATTTTCATCGTAATAGAGACTTGTAATATCATTCGTCCAATAACGCAGAAGCGGCATCGCTTTTTTTGTTAAGGTTGTTATGACCAATACTCCCTCTTCTCCGAACGGGACAGGCTGTTTAGTAACAGGGTCCAGAATTTCAGGATAAAAATGGTCTTCCCAGATATAAGCTCCTCCTTTCTCTTCAAAATCTTCCATAGAAACTCCAGGACCAATGATTTCGCTCAAACCATAAATATTGGTGGCATGAACGCCTAATCTTTCTTCAATGTGGCCTCTGATAATTTCTGTCCACGGTTCTGATCCCAATACAGCATACTTAAGACTGATTTCATCAGCAGAAATTCCTCTTTTAGCAAACTCATCGGCAATGGTAAGAGCATAGGATGGTGAACAGCAGATCACTTCAGGTTTAAAATCTACAATAAGATCTACCTGTCTCGCTGTCATCCCTCCCGAAATAGGAAGAACACTCATTCCTAACATTTCTGCACCGTAATGAAGCCCTAAACCTCCGGTAAAAATCCCATAACCATACGCATTATGTAACTGCATTCCCGGTCTTGCTCCTGCTGCATTTAAGGATCTAGCTACCACTTCACTGAAAAGTTCTACATCTTCTTTAGTGTACCCTACCACTGTAGGTTTTCCTGTAGTTCCGCTTGAACAGTGAATTCTCTGAAGTCCAGATTTAGGAACCGTAAATAATCCGAATGGGTAATGGTCTCTTAAATCCTGTTTGTAAGTAATTGGAAGTTTCGTGATATCTGCAATTGACCTTATATCCTGTGGAGATATCTGCAATTCATCAAACTTTCTTCTATAAAATTCCGATTTCTCGTTCAGATAACCCATGAGATTTACTAAGCGGTCGGATTGAAGCCGTCTCAACTGACCCAGCTCCAGATATTCAACTGAAAAATCCATAAAACTAACTAACATTTGTTAGGTGTAAATTTAAAAAGATTTTGGAAGCTGACAAAATTTTTATGATTTTCGTCATATTTTGAATGATTCTAAATAATAAAATAAATAATTGTAGGAATTAAGTTATTGATGATGTGTAAAAAAAGTGAATATAAAAAGCCATATTTCAATCTCGCAAAACTATATAGCAGTGCAGAAATAAAAATTGGCATTATGATCCATATATATGTCAACAAAAAATCCGACTGTATTACATAATTTCCAATATGCATCATAGCAAATACTAAACTATAAGTATATATGATAAGAAAGGGATTTCTTTTATAAAAAATCTTTAGAGCATTAGCATATCTTTTACTCACAAACCAAATTATACAACCAATTATTACCGCGATCAGAACTCTTAGAAAGAAATAATTTCCAGTATCATATTGATTCTCGACAGGAAAAAACGTATTAATGGCATAAAAAGATAAAATACATGTTGAAAAAGAGAGATTAATTGGTGAAAAAATGAGTGGTAATCTAAATGCAATTTCCTCGATAATAGGAATCAATGAACAGGATAGTAAAAGAATCTTAAGATCTGGCTGGGCAATGCTTTTCTTTAAAGTTGTTACAATAAAAAACTCATCAGCAAAAATGAACAGTACCCTTAAGACGAAAACGAAAAAAAATAAAAATAATAACCTACTGATGGCTCTTCCAAAAGAACCATCAAGCATTTCGTAATTGGGTCTATAGATAAATTTAAGAAAATCTGTAACTCCAAAAAAAGAACTATCTCTTTTCATTTCCTAACAAACCATAAAGGATCTTATCCCTTATTTCCTCAGTGATCTCATCAGTAGAATCACTACTTCTTTTGAACCAGAAGTAAGAATTATTTAGGGTATGAAGAATAAATCTGGTTGTAAATGATGGAGATTTCAATTCCCAGTTTTCCGCTTGATAAATTTCTGAAATAAGCGCTTCAACTTCCTGTTGGTAGTTTTTCCTCAACTCTATAAATTCAGGAAGTCTTTCTTCCAAATGCCTCCATTCTATGGAATAAATGTGAGTAACATCACGGTTTTTAAGAACAACGGAGAGGTGCTTATCCAAAAACAAATTCAGTTTTTCCTTTGGGGCAATATCTGTATTTTTCACTTCCTGAAGCTCATCGAAAAACTCCTGTGCAATACCAAAACAAACCCACTCCAGAATTTCTTCCTTTGAACGGATATGTGCATACAGCGATGCCGCCTTGATATTAAGTTTCGTAGCCAGATCTCTTACCGAGCTCCCCATATAGCCTTTCTCTTTGAAAAGTTCTACAGCTACATCTAATATTTTCCTTTGTTTTTCTTTAAGTTCCATCTGTAAAAATGCAAAAGTAATTATTCTGAAATAAATTGAATACTGGAATCCAGCAAATTCAATGAATTTAAAATTTAATTTCACTCCTATTTTTCTTTAAGCTGACTATTTGTTCATTAATTTCAGAGGAAATTTTATAGAATCGGAAATCTTGTCAAGTTAAATTATCGTTAAAAATACATAATCCGGAAATTTTGTCCTTTTTTTTTGTAAATTTAATAATTGAACAGTTTTTGCGATACAGTCATCGATTAAATGATTAAATAATTGATTGGCATTAAGAAACTGAGCCTGAAAATTTAGTTTCTTGATGTTTTTTAAAACTAAACTTTAAACAAATCCTTACCAAAAATATAGAAAATATGAACTTAAACCAATATACTGTAAAATCACAGGAAGCTATCCAGGCAGCACAACAAGTTGCTATGGAATTAGGTAACCAAAGTATTGAACCTCAACATCTCCTTGAAGGAATCTTCCAGGTGGATGAAAATATATCGCCTTTCATATTAAAGAAATCTGAAGCTGATGCCAATTTAGTAAGAGAGCGAAATCGTGAAAGTTTAGAAAAGCTCCCAAAAGTACAGGGAGGGAATATCTATCTTTCACAATCTGCAAATAAAGTATTGCTGGATGCACCCAATATCGCTAAAAAAATGGGCGATGAATATGTAACAATTGAACATTTATGGTTATCTCTTATCGAAACCAGCTCCGAGGTCTCTCAAATGTTGAAAGACATGGGAGTAACCAAGAAGCTATTAGAAGGTGCTATTAAAGAATTAAGAAAAGGAAGTAAAGCTACTTCTGCAAGTTCAGAAGAAACTTATCAGTCCTTAAATAAATATGCTAAAAACTTTAACGAGTTAGCAGCTGAAGGAAAGCTGGATCCGGTAATCGGACGTGATGAAGAGATCAGAAGAGTATTGCAGATCCTTTCCAGAAGAACAAAAAACAACCCTATTTTGATTGGAGAGCCCGGTGTGGGTAAAACAGCTATCGCTGAAGGAATTGCCCATAGAATTATCAATGGAGATGTTCCGGAAAACCTGATGGATAAAACATTATATTCATTAGATATGGGAGCTTTGATCGCCGGTGCAAAATACAAAGGTGAATTTGAAGAGCGTCTGAAATCTGTTGTGAATGAAGTAATCAAATCTGATGGACAGATTATTCTTTTCATTGATGAGATCCACACTTTAGTAGGAGCCGGAGGTGGTGAAGGTGCTATGGATGCCGCCAACATTTTGAAACCTGCCCTTGCAAGAGGCGAATTAAGAGCTATCGGAGCAACTACTTTGAATGAATACCAAAAGTATTTTGAAAAAGATAAGGCATTAGAAAGACGTTTCCAAAAAGTAATGGTAGAAGAACCGGATACTGAATCTGCGATTTCTATTCTTCGCGGAATTAAAGATAAATATGAAGCTCACCATAAGGTAAGAATCAAAGATGAAGCGATTATTGCTGCGGTAGAAATGTCTCAAAGATATATCTCAGACCGATTTTTACCAGACAAAGCGATTGACCTTATCGATGAGGCTTCTGCTAAATTAAGAATGGAAATCAATTCAAAGCCAGAAGAATTGGATGTTTTAGACAGAAGACTAATGCAATTGGAGATTGAATTGGCTGCGATTTCAAGAGAGGGCAATCAAACTAAAATCGATCATTTAAAAGAAGATATCTCTAAGATTTCTGAACAGAGAAACGAGATTAATGCAAAATGGTTGAAAGAAAAACAGAAAAGTGAGGATCTAACCCAGATCAAAAAAGATATTGAATCTCTGAAACTAGAGGCAGAAAGAGCTTCCAGAGCCGGAGATTATGCCAAAGTAGCGGAAATCCAATATGGAAAACTTCGTGAAAAAGAAGATGAGCTTTCCAAAGTAGAATTGGAAATGCAAAACCATCAGAATGAACTTATCAAAGAGGAAGTAACTTCTGAAAACATTTCTGAAGTCATAGCTAAATGGACGGGTATTCCTGTAACCAAGTTATTACAGTCTGAAAGAGATAAATTATTGCATCTTGAAGCAGAACTTCACCACAGAGTTGTGGGACAGGATGAAGCCATAGAAGCCGTAGCTGATGCAATCAGAAGAAATAGAGCTGGATTAAGTGATGATAAAAAACCAATCGGATCATTCTTATTCTTAGGAACAACCGGTGTTGGTAAGACTGAGCTTGCAAAGGCATTAGCTGAGTTCTTATTTGATGATGAAAACAATATGACCAGAATTGATATGAGTGAATATCAGGAACGTCACAGTGTTTCCAGATTGGTAGGTGCCCCTCCGGGATATGTAGGATATGATGAAGGAGGTCAATTAACTGAAGCGGTAAGAAGAAGACCTTATTCCGTAGTGCTTTTGGACGAGATCGAGAAAGCACATCCGGATGTTTTCAACACATTACTTCAGGTTTTAGACGATGGTCGTTTAACAGATAATAAAGGCCGTGTAGTAAATTTTAAAAATTCAATTATCATCATGACCTCGAATTTAGGTTCACATCTTATTCAGGAGAATTTTGAAAACTTAACTGAAGAGAACCAGGATGAGATTGTAAATAAAACTAAAGTTGAAGTTTTTGATTTGCTAAAACAAACCTTACGTCCGGAGTTCCTGAACAGAATTGATGAGATTGTACTGTTCCAGCCTTTAAGAAAGAAAGAAATCGGAAAAATCGTTCAGTATCAGTTGAGAGGGTTTAATGAGATGTTAGCAAAACGTAACATTATCATGACGTTCACTCAGGATGCAGTGGATTATCTAATGGAAAAAGGATATGATCCGGCATTCGGGGCAAGACCTTTAAAAAGAGTCATCCAACAAGAAGTATTGAATAAGCTGTCTAAAGAAATCCTTGCAGGAAATGTAAATGACGGTGACAGAATTACCCTGGATTACTTTGTAGAAACAGGGCTGGTATTCAGACCTACTGAACAATAAAAGAATAAAGTAGTTTTTTTCATATACATTAATTTTTGTAGATAAGTGCTGTAGAGAAATCTGCGGCACTTATTTTTTTAATTTAAAAG
Organism: Chryseobacterium nakagawai; assembly: GCF_900637665.1. Lineage (NCBI taxonomy): Bacteria > Pseudomonadati > Bacteroidota > Flavobacteriia > Flavobacteriales > Weeksellaceae > Chryseobacterium > Chryseobacterium nakagawai. The sequence continues at coordinate 832,924 of NZ_LR134386.1, read as the reverse complement.
CACATTTCTTATTAATTTATATCTTTATATTGTGAAATATAATTAAATTTACTTTTCAAACAAATTAATAACTTAAACAAAATCAGCATGAAAAAGTTAAAAAGACAAGAATTAAAGAAAATTTCCGGCGGTATGCTTGCTCCAATAATTGAATGTGATGAAAACTGGAACTGCCCCAACGGTCTTTGTTGTTCATCAGGTATGATTTGCAGGGATCCGAGAAAATATCCTTGTATTTAGAAAAAAACGGAGAATTTTACTCCGTTTTTTTATGCATAATAACCATGATTTTATCTTTATCTTTTTTCTATTAGTACACAACCCGTAAAAATACGGTAAAAATAATAGTGTAATTCCCTATTCCCTACTCTATTTTCTAATACATTTTTTTACGAAATTTGCAGAAATACGGATATTCCATTATAAAACTAAGTTATGAAAACAGAATCTACTAATGATCGACAGTCTCCTGATGCAGGAGGAATGTCTAATGATCTGATAAAGGCTCTTATTGAGAACTATCGTCAGAACCAAATGAATGCTATTAATGAAACTTTGGGAATAACAGATGCCCATTGCATATGGTTTGATCTTCCTAAGCTGAAAAATTTCATTAGCCAATTAGAGCATGAGGCTAATAAAATAAATCCCGAATGTACCCAGGAAGATTTGGGAATCAGATTTTACTATGCGGCCTACCCAAAAATCGAAAATTGGGATATGATGGAAAGCCATCCCGTTCCGCAGGAGTATTCTGAAAGACATACCCTTATAATGGTCCCTACATTGAAAAAAGAAAATGAAGATGGAGAAATTATACATTTTGACTTCAACTCATTACCGAATAACCTGAAAAACCTTTCACTCAATGCGCGTGGCCCAAAACCTGAAGGTATAGGAGAAAATCAAGGAACCTTATCACCTCCGGCAAGCTCAATAGGAATGCTTTAGTATTAATTAAAAAAGAACTTATTATAAACTATGACTGAATTCCAAAGGTTTTTCTCACAATTTATGTATACCGGAGAGGCTATCGCTGCTTTAGTATCCATTATTTATTTTAACCGTGAAAAAAAGCTACATTGGAAACTTTTTGCTTTGTATCTTATTGCTATATTCCTATGTGAATCATCTGTGAAATGGGCAGAGGAGGAGCTTCGTATTGATAGGATTATTTTTTACAATTATTTTGTAATGCCATTGCAGTTTATTTTCTTTTATTGGTTATATGCGATAAAATCTCTGAAGAAGCCCAAGCTATTCTATATCTTTTCTTTGCTATATTTTGCAGCGTTTATTCCACAACTTTCACTCTTTGTAGAAAGAAAAGTTGTGTATGCTCCCAATTACACTTTAGGGTGTATATTTTTGATGGTTCTGGTCGTTATGGAATATTATAAGCAGGTTAATTCAACAGAAATCCTAAAATTCAGTACCAACAGGATGTTTTATATTAATCTGGGTAATACTCTTTTTTATATAGGAACACTCCCGTTTATGACCTTCATGTCTCTTCTTTGGGAATATAGAGATCTATGGGATCTATATTTTGCTTATTTTCAGGTTTCGGGAACTATCATGTATCTTTTATTTGCAAGTTCATTCATATGGGGAAAGCAGAATTAATAATTACGATCATCCTTTTCAATACATTCTTTGTAATGTTTGCCGTTGCTGTGGCCATCTATATCAGAAATTACAGACAGCGTAAAAAAGAATATCTTAATGAAATAGAGATGAAAAATGAAATTCACCAAAGAGAACTCCTTTCTACTCAGCTCGAGATCCAGCAAGCTACCATGCAGCAGATTGGAAGGGAGTTGCATGATAATATTGGGCAAAAGTTAACTTTAGTGAGTTTATATGTTCAGCAAATGCTTTATGAGAACAAAGTTCCTGAAGCCAATGAGAGAATTGACCAGGTTTCCCAGATCATCAATCAGTCATTGCAGGATCTGCGTAGCCTTTCAAAAACATTGACTGATGACAATATCAGTCAAAAAGAAATTGTAACTTTAATTCAGGAAGAAGTTGATAATACCAATTCTTTGAAGAAATGCCTGATCAGTTTTGAACATAATTTTGACTACCTGGATCTTGGCTTTGTTCATAAAAATCTATTGCTAAGAATCACTCAGGAATTTATCCAAAATAGTATAAAACACTCTCACTGCAAAAATATTTTCATCAGCTTAAATACTTCTGAAAACATACTTTGGGAACTTACCATTCGTGATGACGGAATCGGATTTGACCCAACCCGGACTCAATCTAATGGAATTGGTCTCACTAATATGAAAAACAGAGCTGAAATTATTGGTGCAGATTTCCGTCTAGAGAGCGAAAAGAATGTAGGAACCCAACTTAATATTATCTTAAAGAAACAGCCATGAAAAAAACAATTGTAATTGTTGACGATCATATACTTATTGCTAAGGCCCTGGAAGGGATTATTGGTAACTTCAGTGAGTTTGAAGTTATCTATGTCTGTGAAAGCGGCAAAGACCTGATTCAAAAATTCGAAGAAGGAAATACAATTCCAGATATTATTCTTATGGATGTCAGCATGCCAATTATGGATGGTTTTGAAACTGCAGCCTGGGTCACCAAAAATTATCCCGGCATTAAAATAATGGCACTCAGCATGCAAGGCGATGACAACAGTGTCATTAAAATGATTAAAAATGGGGCAAAAGGATATCTTTTAAAAAATACCCACCCAAAAGATCTGGAAATAGCACTTACAAGACTAAATACAGATGGTTTCTTTTATCCCGAATGGGCCTCAAAAATTATCTTCTCAAATCTCAATAAAAATGATATTGAAACTTCTGTAAAGATCTCTGAGCGGGAGAAAGAATTTTTAAAATACACTGTAACAGAATTAAGCTATAAAGAAATTGCAGACAGAATGTGTTGTAGCCCAAGAACAGTAGAAAGCTATCGTGATCAGTTATGTGACAAACTGGATTTAAAAACCCGTGTTGGTCTTGCTGTCTTTGCTATTAAAAATGGCTTTGCAAACTAAAACGATATAATTTCTTTCTTTTAAAAAAACTTACTCTGATAACTATTTGTATCGCAGAGTACAGAAATCTGTAGGGTCAACGATGCTCAGAATTGTGAATTCATTACAATCTGTTTACAATATTTAAAATCTATCTCAAATTGAGATAGATTTCTTTTATCACCTCTATGCTCATCTTCAATTTCGGGCGCACAACAATAAAGCTATCATTAAAATCAAAAATACTATTGTATTTACCCATCATTATTCAAGCCAAAAGACACTAACAATATTCCATTTTACATGATTAACATGTTTTCATTCAGAAGCTTTAAAGCGAAAAATAGAAAAAACTTACAGCCTCATTCATTCTTTTGAGAAAGTTTTATGGATTGGTTTTATTATAAAAAATATTCTATGAATAATGAAAAAACATAAAATTATTTTCATTTCAAAACACACTTAAGCGTGAAATATAAAATAATTAATTTAAAATGATTAAAATTCAATATAAAATCAAATTCATTATCATATAAACACATTAAACAACATTTAAATAAACATTTACTAAATAATTCATCAAATTATTTGCACATCAATTTTAAATAATATAATTTCACGCTCTCAACCACATTATATTATAACGATATGAAAAAACTCTTTTTTGGAGCTCTAGTTCTGAGCTTTATGTCAGCCTGTAATAATGACAGCGTTACCAATCAAAATGAAACACCCGTGAATTCAGAAGCTTCTCCTACAGCTTGGACTGCCACACAAAGAAAATGTACTTCAGAGGAAATAAGAGAAACAATGCTTTTGAAACACCCTGAACTTAAACAAAAAGTAGCCGATATTGAATTCGGTACTGAAAAATTTGCAGAAAATCTTAAAATTGGAAAAGTACTTGCAGATGGAAGCGTTGAAATCCCTGTTGTATTTAATGTAATTTATAATACTTCTGCTCAGAATGTTTCCGACGCAAGAATTGCAGAACAAATTGCTGTGCTCAATGCTGATTATGGAGCAACCAATTCTGACATTACTAAAATTCCTTCTGCATTTCAACCTTCAGCAGCTGGTGATGTAAAAATCCGTTTTAAATTAGTAGCGACTAACCGTAAACAGAGCACAAAAACAGGCTGGAGATCTGATCTCGAACAGATGAAAAAAGCGAGCACCGGAGGCATTGATGCAACTGATGTGAATAAGAATATGAACATATGGGTCGTTAATTCAATACTTGATGAAAATAATCAACCCGGAACCCTAGGATATGCTTATTATCCGGAAAATGCAGGACAGTGGTACGATGGTCTTGTAATAGGATATCAGTATATAGGAAAAACTGGCGCTTCTGCTCCATTCAACTTAGGTAGAACAGTAACCCATGAAGTAGGACATTATCTAAATCTTCCACACCTTTGGGGCTCATCTAATGCTGGCTGCCAAACAGATTACTCTAATGACACTCCAACTTCTCCAGGCCCTAACTATGGAAATCCGACGTATCCTCTAAACAGAGTTTGTGGAGGGGTAAGCCGTTCTCAGATGTTTATGAACTATATGGATTATGTGGATGACAAGTCAATGTATATGTTTTCTGCGAATCAAAAAACAAGAATGCAGGCTGTAGTATCCGCATCCGGACCAAGATCTGGATTAAGATAATTGACAAAATCAGTTGAAATATTATAAAATTATTAAAATAGTCTATCTCAATTTTTGGGATAGATTTTTTTTATATTTTTACACGATTTAAAATTTCATATTCACAAGGATGAAAAAAATAGCCCTAGCGTCAGGGATTTTACTGCATTTATATAGTTATAAAGCACAGGATACAATCCAATCCCGAAACCTCCAGCAGGATATTGCTTTAATCAACACCAACTCACCTATAAAAGAACCGACTCCACTTTTCAAGAAAGAATGGGTAAAAAAGTCTGTAGCTCCAGCTATTCTTTTTACGGCAGCAGCGGCTACATGGGGAGAAAAAGAGAATATCCGGGAGGTAAGAAACCGATATCTACCTAACTTCAAAGTAAAATATGATGATTACCTTCAATATGCACCAGCTGTAGCCGTTTACGGTTTAAAACTAGCCGGGGTAAAAGGAAGAAACAATATTGGAAGAGCAACATTATCTTACGGTACTAGTTTAGCCATAATGGCTATTTTAGTCAATTCGATTAAGTATACTACAAAGGTTGAACGCCCTGATGGATCTAAAAACAATTCTTTCCCATCAGGACATGCTGCCATGGCGTTTACTAATGCCAGCTTTCTGCATAAGGAATATGGAATGGTAAACCCAGCTTATAGTATTGCAGGGTATGGCTCTGCTACCATTACAGGACTTGGGAGAAACTTGAACAACAGACACTGGGTTCCGGATATCCTTGCCGGTGCTGGAATTGGGATTATATCGACAGAGCTTGGATATTTTTTTATCGATAAGATTTATAAAAATAAGGGAGATAATTTAAGTCTCTTATCCAGAATAGAAGGAAACGATTATCCTTCATTCCTTTCTCTAAAGATGGGTACAGCTTTAGGGACTACCAACTTCCTAAAAGAATCAGAACTGGATGATAAAAAACAAACCGGTTTTGAAGGTGGATTGGAAGGCGCTTATTTCTTTTCAAAAAAATGGGGTGTGGGAGCAGATATTACTTTCAGTAGCTTTCCTATTAAGTCTCAAAGAATAAACTTTGATGATGGACAGGATTTTGGTGACCATGAAATTAAAACACAATCTATGGGCTTTCTGGCAGCAGGGATTGGTCCTTATTTTTCTCATGAGTTCTCAGAAAGATGGCAGCTTATGTTAAAACTAACAGGTGGATATTCTGCTACTGCCAGTGGAAAAGTATTTGTAAAAGGAAACGAAATAGATACTCCTAATCACGAACTTCAAATAGCCCGATACAAGCCAAAGCCAGCTTTTCGCTGGAATACAGGGGCTTCTATAACCTACAAATTCAACCCGGGATTAGGTCTTACTTTCTATACAGATTACAATCAGATCAACTCTACAATCCGATATCATTTCAGTGATGAAATCAAAGAAAGTGATGAACTAAATCAGGAACTGAACAACTTGATTGCCAAAGAAAAAATAAATTATGTTACCCTAGGCTTACGATTAACCGCCTATTTTTAAATAAAGAAGCCTTCAGATTTTGAAGGCTTTTATTTTATTATAAGGTTCTAGTGTTATCTCCCGGTGTATAATCCATGAAAATATCTCCATCCAATTGTACGGATTTTACTTTTTTCTTAATAGGAATTACCAGGTCTGCTAATTTTTGATCTTTTTCCCAGACAGAAGGTGAAAAATGCAGCTTTTCAGTAGTCCCATCATCGTAAGATAATATAGCATCAAAAGGAATGGCAAATCCACCTACATTTACTATATTCACTGTAAGCAAATCATTCATTTGCGACGCTCCTGCTACATTTAAATCAATATAATTATTCGTATAAAACCAATTCTGGAAAAACCAATTCAGATTTTTTCCGGAACCTGTATTCATAGAATTGAAATAATCCCATGGAACCGGGTGCTTTCCGTTCCAGTTATCCATGTAATGATGCAGTGCTTTCTTAAACAGTTCATCTCCTAGATAATCCTTTAGGGCAAGATAAGACAGCGATGATTTCACATATGAATTGTTACCGTATCCAGAACCGCTTACCTGTGTACTCATTGTAATGATCGGCTGGTCTTGTTCTGCTGAAGGATCATTGATCCATCTTTTTACACGGAAATTTTTATAAAATTCTTTTGCTTTGGCTTCTCCATTCTCATCAATTCCAATTAAATACTCTAAGGTAGTTGCCCATCCTTCGTCCATAAAGGCATATCTTGTTTCGTTAATCCCCATATAGAAAGGAAAATAAGTATGTGCAATTTCATGATCTGCAGTAAGCCTCGCATCCTGAAGATCGTCCGGAATACTGGTATCATTAATCATCATCGGATATTCCATATCTGCATATCCCTGAATAGCTGTCATTACGTTATAAGGATATTCTACTCCCGGCCAGTTTTTGGAAAACCAATCCAAGTTGTAACGCATCCAGTCTACATAATGTTCAAAATCTTTTGCTCCTGCTTTATACCCGGCCTGAACACTTGCTCTTTTAGTTTTAAGCTGAACACTTGCAGCATCCCATACATAGTGGTTACTCAAGGCAAAACAGAAATCTGTAATGTGAGTAGCTTTAAACTTCCAGACATTCCACTTATTTTGCCGGGTAACTTTTCCTGACTTCATTTCCTGCTCTGTAGCAATATGCATTAACTTATCACTTTTCAATGAAGCTTTATATCTTTTCAAATATTCTGGCTGAAGAACAGATTCGGGGTTCAGGAAATCTCCGGTCGCCCACACCACATAATTCTTTGGAGCGGTAATGGCAAAACTATAATCATTAAAATCATTATAGAACTCTTGTCTATCGGAATGAGGAAGCATATCCCATCCGTTATAATCATCATATACAGAAATTCTAGGGAAAGAATACGCTACATAGAAGGTTTCAGGATCAATCTGCCCTTCTCTTCCACTTTGCACAGAAAGCGGATATTCCCATTCAATTTTAACCTCAGCTTTTGATTTTGATTTTAAAACTGATTTTAATTTTACTTTTTCAACCGTCCCCCAATCCTCACTATCGATGTCATATTTTTCCCCATTTACAATGAATGATTTGATCTTAAGTCCGGTGGACAAGAAATCTTTAGCCACCGATCCTGATCTTGGAGACTCTGGTTTGTGTAAATTATTTACAAATCTTATCGCCAATTCATTAAGATTATCCGGACTGTTATTGGTATAAACAATTGTTTCTTTTCCGGAAACTGTTTTTGTATTAGCATCCACTTTTACATCAACATTGTAAATTCCTTTATTCTGCCAGTAGTTTTTGCCAGGTGCACCAGAAATATCGCGGGTTCCTTTTTCATAAGCTTTTTTAATATTTCTCGGCATATACAATTCCTGAGCAGAGAGTTGCAGCAATGAAACAACAACCAACATTCCGGAAAAAATTCTCTTCATAATAATCTCTTTTTTAGATAAGTATCAAAAATAGCGAAAATGTAACACCCAGTGAGAATTTCTTTCATAATAATGTTTTATGGCAATTAATTTTCTATTTAAAATATTCTAAAGTCTATCCTGTTCAGATGTTTTTTTAATTGCTTTGGCATTTTTCACAGATTGATTTCCAAAGTTGTACTTCAGCGACAGGGTGAAGCCCTGCGTATCTGAATAATCCAGGAAATAGTTATCCTGATTGGCATATTTGGTAGCGACTTTCTCTCGCGTAGTTTTAAAAATATCATTCACAACAAATGATGCTTCTAGCTTTTTATTGAAAAATTTTCTATTCATCACAAAGTATGCAGACCAACTGCTGGAAATCCTGAAAGGGCCCTGTATTCCCGGAGAGAAATACCGATGTCCCATTTCCATTTTCCAGTCCCTGTTTTTATCCAGAGTAAAGCTGGTAGAAATATTAGATACCCAATTCCAGACTTTATTCTGATGCAATATTCCATCCACTCCGTTGAAATAGTTTTCATTGTGCTCCAGGTTTTCAGATAGTACAACATTCCACCAAGGCTTTATCTGGAAATTTTTATATAAACTCAGCCCAAATGCTTGCCCTTTTTCAATATTGGTAAAATGATATACCACATTGTTAGTTTCCGGCACCTGGTATGAAATTTCCATAGATGGATACAGCTCTTTGCGATAGTAAAAATCCAAATTCCAATTCTTCCAGGAATAAGTAAGATTTAGGTTATGGATAATTGTAGCTTTTAACTGAGGGTCACCTTGAAAATAGGAAAACAGGTTGTAATAAGATTTCGCTGGATTCAACCATGAGTAAGAAGGTCTGCTGATCCTTTTCCCATAAGAAAATCCAAATTCATGCTTATTTTCTGTGGTATACTGAGCATAGAAAGTTGGAAAAAAATTCCAATAATTATTTTTATTACGATTATAAGGTTCTGAAACAATACCCTCAAGATCGGTCATTTCTGCGCGAAGTCCTCCCTTAATATTCCATTTCCCTATATTGTAAGATAATGAGGAATACAGGGCAAAATTATATTCTTTATAATCAAAATTACTGCTTTTTTCGGGTCTGAATTCCATCCATCCATTTTCATTATCCGAGAAATCAAGCTTACTGTTTGTTTTTACAAAGCTGTACTTTGCACCAGACTCTAACTCCAGCTTATCTCCTTTCCATTGATAATCCAATTGAGTGGAATACAGCTGAACATCAGCCTTATTCTGAGTCAGAAAATGTTCTTCTCTTGGAGCTTGACCCGCAAAATCCAGATGGGTTGTTACATCCTGATATTTATCCCCTTTATTTCCTGTAAAATAATTGATCCACGAAAGACTGCTTTTTTTATTTAGTTTTCTATCAATCTGAAAGCTAACCGAACTATTATTGGAGCTTGATTCGTGATCATTCAATGTTCTGTATTGTGATTCTACAATATCCTGGCTGTTATATATTAATGTAGGCACATCATAAATTCCGTAGGACTTTGGAGAAAAATACCCTGAATAGTTGAGACTTAAATTGGTCAAACTATCCAACTCATATTCCACATTAAAATTCAGGGTATTCTGGTTAGTGTTTTTATCCTTCCTATTCATCGTGCTAATCCACCTGGTTTGGCTCTCGGGATAATAGACATAGTCTGATCCTTCCCGGAGATAAGTTCCCATTCCTTTATAGTAACTTGCCATAAGGGACAGCTTATCTTTCTTATAATATTGAGACAGACCAAAAACGGCCTTTGCATATTGGGTTTGAATATATTTTGAAGACAAAATTCCGCGATAGCCTTCAATTTTATTTTTTTTCATCACAATATTTAATACTGCGCTTCCTGAAGCTTCATATTTTGCCGGGGGATTCGTAATTACTTCTATAGATTTCACCTCATCTCCCTGTGTATTTTCCAAGAGATTTTTAAGTTCATCACCAGTCAACATTACTTTTTTATCATTAATAGTAACCAGAATCCCTGTACTACCTTTTACGGTAAGCACATTATTATTGACGGTAACACTGGGTGTATTCTTTAAGATTTCCCATGCATTGAGTGATGAAATATTACTATTTTCTACATTAAACTCCAGGCGATCCACTTTTCTTTTTACTAATGGTTTTCGTTGAGTCATCACAACACCTTCTATCTCCTTAGATTCTCTTTTTAGAATAATTTGTAAAGCTTCTGGATTTTCCAGATCCAGATTCTTTTCAAATACAGAATACCCTTTATTATTCACCACCAACTTTACATTTTGCTCATTAATACCTTCCAGCGTGAAGCCTCCACTGCTATCTGTTTTCAGCTCTTTGATCAATTCATTTTTGGAATTATACAGAATTATTTGTACCGCCGAAAGTTTTTCATTTTCGGGATTCATCACCATTCCTGCAATTTTTTGTTTTTGAGCCAGCATCATTATGGGAAGACACAGAAAAAGAAGCGCTTTGTTCATGATTATATTTTTAAGAATAAAAGAAAGACTAAACTTTGTTTTTACAGGGCAAAATTCCAAATTGGGCCGGAGAATTTCGGTTAACGAAAAGTTAATGATGGGTTAACGCCTTTTTTGCTTTAAAAATGAAAAAGCCTGAATTAAAAAATTCAGGCTTTTAAAATTAATCGGAGATATTTTTATGGATAAGGAATTGCTTTATCCAGCTCTATAGGATTATAGTATTTTTTAATATTAGCTTGTGTTTGTTTAGTTAATCCGGCAAACTCTTCTTTACTTTTAATCTGCTGCCCTTCAATTTTCACATTCCAATCCGGTTGAAATTCTGTTCTCATTCTGGCGTAAGGGTCGCTATAAAACTCAAGGTTTAGTTTTATCCATTTCCTAAAATCAATAGTAATGGGATCCAATGAATAATGTCTTTCTAGAAAACTTTTTGTATCATATGTTTTGGGGAGGTTAATATTTCGGGATAAAGAATAAATAAAATCTTTCTTATCATCTTCCACATACAGAACAAGTCCCGGCAATCCTCTAAATTTATAAGGTCCTTCAGGAATGTTAATATCCGGTGTAAACCATGCAGTCCAATTTCTCCCGCCGAATCTTGCTGTTGCTTTCTGCAAATTATAATTATTCACTTTCTTAGTTTCAGCCTCTATTTTCCATTGGATATTATCCTCTGTTTCAAAAACATAATAATAAGGCATCATTCTGATCTGAAAATAGTTTTTATTTTTATTGGAGTTCCTTTTACGAATAAGGGTTTGTTCAGAATGGCTGGTATGCTGAGATGATATTCCACCATGAAGAATATTAAGAGAATCATTCACTAGAAATTCAAGTTCAAAGAATTTTACTTCTTCTGGATTAATATCCAATACCATTTCTTCTTTATCATAGCTTGTATCATTAGCATTCGGTCTATACTGAAGTTCATAGATGAACCGATGAGTCTGAGCACTCATTAAAATCCCAATCAATACCAAAAAAAGGATAATCTGCTTTTTCATGAAATAGTTTATTAGTCCTTTAAAAATAAGAAAAATCACACAAATCATAAGGTTAATGTAAGGTTAATAATAAAAATTCGATTTCGGTGAAATACGAAAGCTTTATCTTTGTTTTAATGATATTCAAGAGTAAAATTCTTATTTCTGCTTTTGCTGCCCTGTTCCTACTTTTACTGGGAATACAGGTCTACTTTATGTACAAAACCTACCAGGTCAAAGAAAGGGACATCTACAGATCTGTGAATGATGGTCTCACCAATTATTCTGATAATCTGGAAGATATTCACGAGATTAAAGAATCAAAAGATGATGCCCTTCAGGAAATTATAATCAACTATCATAATAAAGAGATCAGTAAAAAAGATTTTTTAAGGTATTTCATAGAAAACAGAAAAGTAGCTAAGGAAAGACTGATCCACTATATTGATAGCAGGTTTGAGAAAGATGGTTATAAAATTTCTGCAAGAATCCGTTATCTCTCCATTGTCCATCTTCCAGACAGCGCTAAAGTAATCACTGAACCTATTGTCATTTTTGAAACAAAAGATAAGATTAAGAAATCCCACATAGCCAGCAACGGAAGTTGGGAAACATCCACCACTAAAAGAAATGATTCAGATAAAGGATCAGTTAAAAGAAGTAATACTTTCCTGGTTAAAACCCAAACTGACTTTGAAATCAAAAATATAAAAAGCGTTGTCTTCAAAGAACTTGCTCTATTGATTATTTGCTGCATTGCTCTTCTTTCAGGTGTTCTTCTATTATATATTTTCACTATCAAAAACCTCATCAAACAACAAAAACAGGTAAAAGTTCTCCACACTGTTGTGGATAACATTTCGCATGAGTTTAAGACTCCGATTGCTACCTTAAAAATAGCATCTAAAACATTAAAAAAAGGATGGAATCCTGATACACTTCCATTGATTGACCGGCAAATTTCAAGGCTTGAAAGCTTGATGCTTCAGCTCCATAAAGATGAAACGCTAGAAGATGTAATCGCTATAGAACCAGAAGACTGGACATTTTTCATTCAGGATCTTTCTTTCACTTATCCACAAATAGATTTTAAATTAGAAAACAAAGTTTTCAGACAGCTTCCTTTCGATAAAAATCTCATGGAAACAATGGTAAAGAATCTCTGTGAGAACAGTATAAAATATGGAGCTTCTGCTGTGACCATCAATGCCAACAACGCCGCTCAGAATCTGAAGATTGAGGTTTCAGATAATGGTCAGGGTATGGAACGTAAAGAACTAAAGAATATATTTGAAAAATTCTACAGAATACAGGTCAATAATATCCATAACAGTAAAGGACTTGGGCTTGGGCTTTATTTTGTAAAAGAAATCATTACCTCCTATCACGGAAAAGTTGATGTATTCAGTCAACCAGGTGTTGGAAGTACTTTTAAAATAACCATTCCTTATGAAAACTAAAATCCTGCTGGCAGAAGACGATTCCGATTTCGGAACAATCCTTAAACAATATCTTGAACTGGAAGATTTTGATATCAGCTGGTATCAGAACCCTGAAGACATTATCCCCTTAATTTCTGCTGATTTTCCTTTTCAAATGGGAATTCTAGATGTGATGATGCCTAATATTGACGGTTTTTCCCTTGCAAAAATGATATTAAAAGAGAAAAATGACTTCCCTCTTTTATTTTTAACCGCAAAGAACCAAAAAATTGATCGCTTAACCGGATTAAAAATAGGCGCTGATGACTACATATCCAAACCATGCGATCCTGAAGAACTGGTATTGAGAATAAAGAACATTCTGAAAAGATCATTATCACCAATTATAGAGCCTCAGCTGAAAATTGGTGACTACTCTCTGGATACTCAGAAGCTTCTCTTATCCCACCCTAGCGGAAATGTTCGGATGACAGTTCGTGAACAGGAATTGCTTTTGTACCTCTTGAAGCATAACCATACCACAATCACCAGAAATAATATTCTGGATAACTTATGGGAAACTAATGATTATTTTACTGGCAGAAGCCTTGATGTATTTATCAGCAGACTGCGCAAATATTTCTGTAATGACCCGAACGTAAAAATCCAATCCCTCAGAGGAATTGGATTTGAAATTGATTTTCCAACCCACTAATTTTTAAAAAGAAAGTTTTACAATAACCGGGAAATGATCTGATGGATAAAGAAGATTCTCTCTTCTGTCATTGATGTGCCGGTGAGATCTTATCTTAAAGTCTTTTGTAAAAATATAATCGATTCTGTCTTTAGGTACTTCATTTACATTAAAGGCAGTAAAGGTTCCTGAAGGTCCATAATGTTTCGTTTCAGAATGATAAAAAGTATCCTCCATATTTTGGGAAAGAATTTTAACCGGTTCCGTATCATCTGTAAGATTAAAATCTCCACTCACTGTTACTGGCAAATTCTTTGGATTAAGCTCCTTGATCTTTTTCAAAATCAATTCTGAAGACTTTACTCTGGCTACATTTCCAATATGATCGAAGTGAAGATTCATCGCAAGGAATTCTTTTTTCGATTTTTTATCCTTAAAAACAGCATAGGTACAAATTCTGTTCAATGCAGCATCCCAGCCTTTTGAAGGTTTCTCAGGAGTTTCAGACAACCAGAACGTCCCTGATTTTATCACATCCAGTCTTTGGGTATCATAAAAAATAGCAGAAAACTCTCCTTTTTCTTTACCATCATCTCTTCCTACTCCAATATAATCGTAATTCTTCAACCCATTTTTAATATCTTTCATCTGTTCAGGAAGCGCTTCCTGAACACCGAAATAATCCGGATGATAATAGGTTAAAAGATCAGCTACATCCTGTTTTCTTTCCGGCCATGCATTTTCTTTGTCTGAAGCTACATTTAATCTGATATTAAAACTCATTACGGTAAGGTCCTGTGAAAATCCCAGTGCAAAAAGCATCAAGAGTATCATTGAAAATCTGAAATTCATAATTATTTTATCAATTTGAGACAAAAATAAGACTTCTCTATGACAGAGAAGTCCAATTTATATGATAATAATGTTAAATTAATTCTTTTAAAACCGCCCGTATTATAATGCGAGACTATTATTATTCAAATTAATATCAGGCATCTGAGAATCAGGATCCAGCTTAACCTCATTTATTTCTTTGTTAGAATCTACCTTAAAAGTCCATTCGGTATTTCTCTTCCAGACTTCGATAGGTATTTTGACATTTTTTGTTGTTCTGTCTTTAAATACCAATTGAACCGTAGTAGGAACTGGTAATTGTCCAATATTTTCAATTGTCACCTGAACCCCTTTTTTAAAATCTCCGTCAACATATTTAGCACTCTTCACTCCCTGATCAATTTTCCACTTATTGAAAAACCACCCTCTCCAGAACCAGGTTAATTCTTCTCCTGAAACATTCTCCATCGTATGAAAGAAATCCCAAGGAGTAGGATGTTTGAATGCCCAGCGATCTATATAAGTTCTGAAAGCTTTATCAAATTTTTCAGGTCCCAGAATTGATGTTCTTAAAATAGATAAACCAGCTCCAGGCTTATAATAGGCCAAAGCAGCAATACTTCTTTCTTTCATATTATCTGGTCCCACCATAATAG
This sequence comes from Chryseobacterium nakagawai, assembly GCF_900637665.1. Classification (NCBI taxonomy): domain Bacteria; kingdom Pseudomonadati; phylum Bacteroidota; class Flavobacteriia; order Flavobacteriales; family Weeksellaceae; genus Chryseobacterium; species Chryseobacterium nakagawai. The sequence continues at coordinate 817,776 of NZ_LR134386.1, read as the reverse complement.
GTTCAAGGTTATCATTCATAAAAAAGCTTCCTGCTTGTCCTAAATTCTTTTTCCTGTAATACTCCCCTTTATTAAAAGCTTCTGTGGAAATTTCGTTAATAAAGGTATTAAACCCTTCATCCATCCATGCAAATAATCTTTCATTAGAACCTACGATCATCGGAAACCAGTTGTGTCCAAACTCATGATCCGTAACCCCCCAAAGTTCTTCTCCTTTAGAATCCATATGACAAAAAACGATTCCCGGATACTCCATTCCTCCTTCATTTCCGGCTACGTTGGTTGCTGCAGGATAGGTATACCCATACCATTTCTTTGAGTAATGTTCTATAGCTGCTTTTGTATATTCTGTAGATCTTCCCCATGCTTTTTCCCCTGCGCTCTCCACAGGATAAGCAGAAATAGCCAATGATTTTTTACCATTCGGAAGATTGATTCTCGCTGCATCCAAAATGAAGCCGGCAGATGATGCCCAAGCAAAATCACGGGCCTGTGTAATTTTAAACTTCCAGGTTTTTGTTCCTGAAGATTTGTTTTTACCAATTTCGGATTCCGGACGTATCATTACCGTTTTATCACTGTTTCTTGCCTGGTTCCACCTGTTGGTTTCTTCCTTACTGTAAACTTCGTTTTCATTCAAAAGTTCTCCAGATGCTACAACATAATGATTGGCTGGTACCGTAATATTTGCGGTAATATCTCCATATTCAAGATAAAATTCGGAAGCTCCTACGTAAGGAAGCGTATTCCATCCCATAACATCATCATATACACACATTCTCGGATACCATTGTGCCATGGTAAATATTTTACCATTTTTGGTATCCTGTATTCCCATTCTGTCTGAACCATATTCCGGGGAAATAAAGGAATACTCGATAGCAATTTTTGCCACGCCACCCCTTGCTTTTAATTCTCCAGAAAGATCAATCTGCATCCTGGTATCCGTAATGGTATATTTTACCTCTTTACCATCAATTTTTACTGATTTAATGGTATAACCACCCTCAAAAGCCTCTCCATGAGCTCCGTTTCTGCTTCCGGATAAGGGAACAACCGCATTTCCACGGGAATCTTTTGCAAAGAGGTTCTGATCAAGCTGCAGCCAAAGGAAACTAAGTTTATCAGGACTATTATTGGTATATTTAATTTCAGCGGTACCTGTAATCTCTTTTTTACTTTCATTCAAGCTGACATTCAAATGATAATCCGCTGAGTTCTGCCAATAGGCATGTCCCGGTTGTCCGCTTGCAGAACGGGTTTCCGTACCTGTCTGAGGATAGAAGAATGGTTTAAATGCTTCTACATAATCATATTTTGGGGTTTCCTGTGCTACTACAGATCCTGAGAAAAAAAAGACCGTAATAGCTGAAACAAGGGTTGGAAGTTTTAAATTCATTTGAAAAATTATTACTAATGTAATGCATAGGTAAAAAAAATGCCCGGAATTGTTACAAATCCGGGCTACTTTTTTAAATAAATTAAGTTAGTTTGATTTTTTTGCTTTAATCATAGCTTCCAATGCATCCCACATTTCGCCTGGGATTGCTTCAAGCATATTAAACTCTCCTGCTCCCTGAAGCCATTCTCCCCCATCAATAGTCACTACCTCACCATTCATATAAGCAGAATAATCTGATACAAGATATGCAGCAAGATTAGCTAACTCCTGATGTTCTCCTACTCTTCTTAACGGAACTTTTTTCTTCATATCAAATTTTTCCTGCAAATCTCCGGGAAGAAGTCTGTCCCATGCTCCTTTTGTAGGGAAAGGTCCCGGAGCAATCGCATTGAAACGAATTCCATATTTTGCCCACTCTACCGCCAGTGATCTTGTCATGGCCAAAACACCTGCTTTTGCGCACGCAGATGGCACAACATAGGCTGAACCTGTCCATGCATACGTTGTAACAATATTCAGAACAGTTCCAGGAGTCTTAGAATCTATCCAATGTTTACCTACAGAAAGAGTACAGTTTTTTGTTCCTTTTAAAACAATATCTAAAATAGAGTCAAAAGCGGAATGAGTCAGTTTTTCTGTTGGAGAAATAAAGTTTCCGGCAGCGTTGTTCAAAAGAATATCAATTTTACCGAATTCTTTTAAAGTTGCTTCCTTCATCGCTTCCACCTCATCCCAATTTCTCACATCACACGCTACACAAAGAACTTTACCTCCTGTTTGTTCTTCCAGTTCCTTTGCCGTAGTTTGTAATTTCTCCAGATTTCTGGAGGTAATGACCACATTAGCTCCCAGTTCAAGAAAATATTTGGTCATGGCTTTTCCAAGGCCGCTTCCGCCTCCTGTTACAATCGCTACTTTATCTTTCAGTGCACCTTCGCGCAACATCGGCTGTGTATATAGACTCATAAAATATTTTTTCTTAAAAATAATAAATATTGAAATGCAATCCTTTAAAATAGGTTGATAAATAATGCTACAAATAATTATTCCTTATAATATTATTAAAAAAAACATCAAATACTCCAAAAGAAAATAGCCTGGTAACAATTACCAGGCTATTTTTATTGTTTCAAGATGATCTATTAAGAAGCAACGACTCCTTTGAATGAAAGTGTTTTAGGCGTTTTACTCTCACTTGTAGTAACATTTACAGTTTTCATAAATGGACCTGCTGCCGCGGCGTTATAACTAGCTTCTACAAAACCTTTTTTTCCTGGTTGGATAGGAGTTTTTGTATAATCAGCTGTAGTACATCCGCATGAAGGGGCTACATTTTGTATAATGATCGGTTTTGAACTTGTATTGGTGAATTCAAATCTGATTAATTTTGGCTTTCCCTGAGGAATATTTCCTACATCTATAGATTCTGATTTCCATTTAATAGCATCTGCAACCATTTTTACAATGGATGGAGCGTCTGCAGTAAGCATTTTAGCATAGAAAGAAGAGAATGCTAACACAGCCAAAAGAGCGGTAATTTTTAGTTTTTTCATGAGTATAAATTTTATTATTTAAAAACAGTTTATTTTTTTTCGATGTAACAAATGTAAAGCAGACTATGATTACAACTTGTTAACTGCTCTCTAACATTTGTTAACAAGTTGTTAATGGTAAAAGATAAATAGATATTTTTGGATAATATTGTTTCAGGAAATGAAAATAAAAAAACTCAATATCATCATAACGCTGGGGTTCATCGCTATTATCGGAATTTTAATAGCTCAACTGATGTGGACGCGCCAGGCTTATAATCTTGAGGATAAAAAGTTTAATCAAAAGGTAAATATTGCCTTAATGGAAGTTGCGGAGAAATTATCCGGCGGAAAAACTTCCTATACGGAAAACCCTGTTCAGAATATCGCCAATGACTATTATGTAGTTAATATTAATAATGAATTTCATCCCATAGTTCTTGAATATTATCTGAAAACAGAATTCACCCGCTTCCAGGTCAATACAGATTATGTATATGCATTATATAACTGCCATAGTGATAAAATGGTGTACGGAAAGTTTATGACTTCTCATCAGGAAAGCCCAAGTAACAAAGTGATTAATTTCCCCAAGCACAAAAACCTTACCTATTACTTTTCAATCCGTTTTCCTGATAAAACAACTTATCTTATCAGCTCATTAAGATTCTGGTATCTGCTCACGTTTGCTCTTATTATTATTCTTTTGGTGTATGTTTATTCTATCTATACCATTATTCAACAAAAGAAATTTTCGGAACTGCAGCGGGATTTCATCAACAATATGACGCATGAGTTCAAAACACCTTTATCTTCCATACTTTTAGCATCCGAAGCTCTCAATAAGCAGGATCTGGTGCAGGAAAACGCTAAACTACAGACCTACACATCCATTATTATCAATCAAAGCCATAAGCTTAATAGTCATATTGAAAAAATACTGAATATTGCAAAGAACGATGCTTCCGGCTTGTCATTAAAGCCTCAAAAAATTATCATGCTTCCTTTTATTCAGGAAATTGCAGATACCATACAGCATAAAAACGCAGACCTCAGCATCGAGATAGATATTGAAAACAGCACGTCAATAATGGCTGATGAATTTCACTTTACCAATATCATTTATAATATTTTAGACAACTCCATTAAGTATTGTGAAACAAAACCGGTTATTAACATTTCATCCTATAAAGATTCAAAAGGTTTATATTTAAAGTTTAAAGACAACGGATTGGGTATTCCTGCTAAAAATATTCCTCATATTTTTGAAAAATTTTATAGGGTACCTACCAAAAGAAGTGAGGAGGTAAACGGTTTTGGGCTGGGACTATTTTATGTGAAGAAAGTAGTGCAGCAGCATCTCTGGAAAATTTCTGTAGAGAATAATGAAGACAAAGGAATTACCACCACTCTCATTTTTCCGTTTTCAATTTAATCATGTGTAAGTATGGAGAAATCTAAAATTTTATATGCCGAAGACGACAAAACAATAGCATTTCTGGTTGAAGACAGCTTAGAAAGTTATTATGATATCAGCTGTTATTCGGATGGAGAATCTGCATTGGAAGCATTTAACAGTAAGGATTATGATATTTGTCTGCTGGATATTATGATGCCTGGCATGAACGGATTTGAAGTAGCCCAGCAGATTCGCAGTAAAAACTCTGAGATCCCGATTATTTTTATTTCTGCAAAAGCTTTAAAGGAAGACAGAATCAAAGGGTTAAAAATAGGAGCCGATGATTATCTGGTAAAACCATTCAGTATTGAAGAACTGATGCTGAAAATAGAAGTTTTCCTGAAACGTACAAAGAAAACCAATCCCACTCCTGTAAAATACAAAGTCGGGAAATATGATTTTGATCCTCAAAACTATACTCTGCAAGGCATAGAAAACAACATCACTCTTACTCAAAGAGAGTCTGAACTTCTTCATTATTTTCTCAATCACAAAAATACCGTTGTGAAAAGACAGGATATCCTAAAGGCCATCTGGGGAGATGATGATTATTTCATGGGGAGAAGCCTGGATGTATTTATTTCCAGGTTGCGAAAAGTACTGGCTGAGGAACAGGATATTTTAATTGAAAACCTACACGGAATAGGGTTCCGTTTTTCCGAAAAAAATAAATATTGAACGAATTCTTATAAAGTAAAACAGCAAATGATGATTTTAATTAATTTTAACCTTTGAAAATTTGTTATTAATGAAAAATCACACACCCATTGTTTTTCTGTTTCTATTATTTTTAAGTCTTTACGTTAAAGCTCAAAAATTTGAAAGATTATATCAATATGTAAATCCACTCATCGGAACTGAAAAAATGGGGCATACCTATCCCGGAGCTACTGTTCCTTTTGGAGCCATACAATTAAGTCCGGAAACTGACAGCATTTCCTATGAACTTAACGGAAAATACAATGGTGAAGTTTATAAATATTGCGCAGGCTATCGTTATGAAGACAAAACCATTACAGGCTTCAGCTCTACTCATTTCAGTGGCACGGGGCATTCTGACCTTGGAGATTTTTTGATAATGCCTACTGTTGGGAAGCTTCAGCTTAATCCGGGAACGGCTACACATCCTGAAAACGGATACAGAAGCAGATTTTCACATCAGAACGAAAAGGCCGCTGCAGGATATTATCAGGTTAAGCTTGATGATTATAATATCCTTGCAGAATTAACCGCTACTCCAAGGGTGGGAGTCCATCGTTATACTTTTCCCAAATCTGATCAGGCTCATATTATTTTAGATCTGATGGCAGGCATCTATAACTATGACGGAAAAAATGTCTGGACCTATGTCCGCAAAGAAGATGGTAACACCATTACAGGATATAGGCAAACCAATGGCTGGGCAAGAACAAGAACGGTTTATTTTGCGATGACATTTTCAAAACCTTTCAAATCCTACGGTCAGAAAAATTATGATGAAAAGCAGATTTACAAAGGATTTTGGAGAAAGTTCGATCAAACAAAAAACTTCCCGGAAATCGCTGGAAAAAATTTAAAAATGTATTTTGATTTTGACACGAATGAAGGCGAATCTATTGAGATCAAACTTGCAATTTCTCCTGTAAGCCAAGCTAATGCTTTGGAAAATCTTGAGAAAGAAGCAGGAAATTTAACGTTCGATCAGGTTAAGGCAAATGCCCAAAGAGATTGGGACAAGGAATTAAATAAAATTGTTATTGAAGGTTCTGAAACCCAAAAGACCAATTTTTATACTGCGATGTATCATACATTCATTAACCCCACAGTTTATATGGATGTAAACGGAGAATACAAAGGATTGGATCAAAATATTCACAAAGCAGAAAATTTCATCAACTATACTACCTTCTCTTTATGGGATACGTATCGGGCTCTTCATCCTTTCTTTAATATTATTCAACCTAAACGTAATAATGATATGGTGAGATCAATGATGGCTCATTATAATCAGTTTTCAATGAAAATGTTACCCATATGGTCACATTATGCCAATGATAACTGGTGTATGAGCGGTTATCACAGCGTAAGTGTTGTTGCCGATGCTATTATCAAAGGAAATTATAATGGTGATGCTAAAGAAGCCCTGAAAGCATGTGTAGAAACAGCCAACAAAAGAGACTATGAAGGGATTGGTCAATATATTGATCTAGGATATATTCCTGCTGAAAAAAACGGAACTTCAGTTTCAAATACTCTGGAATATGCTTATGATGACTGGGCCATTGCTCAGCTGGCTAAATATTTAGGAGAGACAGAAATCTATAATCAATTCATCAAACGTTCTCAAAATTGGAAGAATAATTTTGACAAAACCATCGGATTTATGCGTCCGCGCCTTGCTGATGGAAGTTTTAAAAAAGATTTTGATGTATTAAGTACCCACGGACAGGGATTCATTGAAGGAAACTCATGGAACTATAGTTTCTTTGTTCCGCAAAGCCCAGATGAGCTGATCACAATGATGGGTGGAAAAAAGAAATTTGCATCAAAGCTGGATGAACTGTTTTCAATGCACCTACCCGATGAATTTTTCGCAGATACTGAAGATATTACCAGAGAAGGAATTATCGGTGGATATGTTCACGGAAACGAACCGGCACATCATGTTGCTTATCTCTATAACTGGGCGGGGCAGCCTTGGAAAACCCAATCACAGATCCGTCACATTCTTGAAATGCAATATAAAGCAACCCCGGACGGATTAGGAGGAAATGATGATACAGGACAAATGAGTGCGTGGTATATTCTAAGTTCATTAGGATTTTATCCTGTAGCTCCCGGTTCAGAAAACTATTCAATAGGAAGTCCGGCCATTGACAATGCTGTTTTAAATTTAGAAAACGGAAAAATTTTTGAAATTAAAGCCATCAATCAAAGCCCACAAAATGTATACGTACAAAAGCTTCTTTTAAACGGAAAAGAGGTTAAAAATTTTACATTAAAGCATTCTGACATTATGAATGGAGGAAAACTTACTTTTTATATGGGTAATAAAGCTAAAAAATAGGTTTTGGCTAAAGCCAATGGAATTTTTGAAATTAAAAAGCGGGCTAAAGCCCGCTTCTATTGAATTGTTATAATAACTTTTATTATTCTTTCACCTCGAAAAGTAGTCTCTCCCCAAATTTCTCTTCAGCAATTTTTCCATTATCATATACCAGGTTTCCATTGACAAAAGTGTGGGTAACTTTAGAGTGAAAGTTCATTCCTTCAAGAGGACTCCAACCGCATTTGTATAATAAGTTATCTTTGGATACCGTCCAGTCTTCATTTAAATCTACCAAAACAAGATCCGCTTTATATCCTTCTTTTACAAAACCTCTCTTTTCCACTCTGAAAAGAATTGCAGGGTTGTGGCTCATTTTTTCAACAATTTTCTCTAGGGAGATTTTACCGTTTTTATAGTTTTCCAGCATCACAACTAATGAATGCTGAACCAATGGTGCTCCCGACGGGCATTTTGTATACACATTATCCTTTTCTTCTGCGGTATGAGGTGCATGGTCCGTTGCAATCACATCAATTCTGCCATCCAGCAATGCTTCCCAAAGAGCATCTTTATCCTTTTGTGTTTTTACTGCCGGATTCCACTTGATGAGACCTCCTTTTGTTTCATAGTCCTCATTCGTAAAGGTAAGGTGGTGAACACATACCTCAGCAGTAATCTTTTTATCTTTTAGTGGAATATCATTTCTGAATAATTCCATTTCTTTAGCTGTAGAAAGGTGAAAAACGTGAAGTCTTGCTCCTGTTTTCTGCGCCAGTTCAATTGCTTTTGAAGAAGATTTATAGCAAGCCTCTTCACTTCTGATCAAGTGATGGAACTTCACCGGAATATCCTCTCCATATTCATCCATATATTGTTGAGTATTAGCTCTGATGGTAGCCTCATCTTCACAGTGAACAGCGATCAGCATGGTTGTATTACTGAAAATATTTTCCAATGTTTCTGGATTATCAACCAGCATGTTTCCTGTAGATGACCCTAAAAATAATTTGATACCCGGAACATTTCTTGGATTTGTTTTTAAAACTTCCTCAAGGTTATCATTTGTTCCTCCCATCATAAAACCATAATTGGCATAGGCCTTCTGAGAAGCTATTTCATATTTATCCGCTAATAATTCCTGAGTAACAGCATTGGGAACCGTATTTGGCTGGTCAATAAAACTGGTCACTCCGCCAGCAATTGCGGCTCTTGATTCCGTTTCAATATCTCCTTTGTGAGTTAGGCCAGGGTCACGGAAATGTACCTGATCATCAATCACACCTGGAAGAAGATATTTTCCTGATCCATCAATAACATGATCTGCCTCGTCAGAAATACCGAAAGCTATTTTAGAAATTAAGTCATTTTCTATTAAGATATCACTTTCAAAGGTTTTACCTTCGTTTACGATATTTACATTTTTGATTAGGGTCTTCATTTTACTTTTTAGAAATTAGATTAGAAATAGAGGTTAAAATGGAAGAGTTAACAATTAAGTATGATGAATAAGCACAATCCTTAGATTGATAACATCTTGCTTTTAACTTCTCTAAAAAGCAAAATTAAGGTTTATGAATGAATTTTTATATCACTCGTAATAAATCAATTTCTAAATATTTACATTTGCATAAAATTTTTCGAATTGTATAAGAAATTATTAGGGCAGACAATTATTTATGGAGTGGGGGCCATCGCGCCAAGAATTATTTTATTCATCCTTAATCCACTGTTGATCTATAAAATTCCCAATGAAGGTTTTGCAATTTTCACACAGCTTTATGCGTGGATTTCATTTGTAAACATTATTCTTTCATTTGGTTTTGAAACAGCCTATTTTCGATTCTCTGCGGAAGATGATAATGAGAAAAAAACCTTCAATACTTCATTCTGGTTTTTATTTTCAACCTCTACCCTATTCCTGGCATTATGCTATTTATTCAATCAACCTATTGCCGATTATTTAGGATATCATGATAATCCTCAATATATTAAATGGTTTGCATTAATTGCTTTTTTTGACAATCTATTGGTGATTCCTTTTGCATGGCTGCGTTTCCACAATAAGCCTATCAAATATTCAGCAGTAAGAATCTTTCAGTCCATATTTCAGGCAGTTTTTACAGCAGCTCTATTCTTTTGGATTCCGGAAAGTGTATCAAAAGGTTTTGGTCTAAATCAAAATGTAGATTATCCTTTCTTCAGTAATCTGGCAGGAAGTGCTTTAGGTTTCCTCTTGTTACTTCCTATTATATTAAAAGTAAGATTCCAATTCATCACCTCTTTATTTAAGCGTATGATTAAGTATTCATTTCCATTGATGCTGGCAGGTCTTGCTTTTATGGTGAATGAAAACTTTGATAAATCTATACAGAGAAATCATATTTCGGATGAGGAAGCCGGTGCTTACGGAGGCTGTTATAAACTGGCCGTCCTGATGACTTTATTTGTTACGGCTTACCGAATGGGTATTGAGCCATTCTTTTTTAAGCAAATGGATAAAGGGGATGCTAAAAAGACCTATGCTAAAGTAGCAGAATACTTTGCTTTTTTTGCCTGTGCTGTAGCTCTGGGAATCATCGCCAATATTTCATGGTTAAAGAGTGTTTTTATTCCTAATAAATCTTATTGGATTGCGATAGACATTATCCCAGTTATTGTAGTAGCTAACCTTTGCTTCGGAATATATTATAACTTTTCCACCTGGTATAAAGTAACAGACAGAACGAGTGTTGGAACCATAATCTCATGGATTGGAGCAGGTATTAATATTGTTTTAAACTACTTAGCTTTATCCTATTATCACAGTATGATTGGTTCTGCTTGGGCAACATTCGGGGCATACGCAATCATGATGATTGTGTCATACCTGTTAGGACAAAAGTATTATCCAATTCCTTATAGAATGAAGAAGATGAGTTTCTTCTTACTCCTACTTGGAGTTTTCAGTTTTATCATTGTAAAATATCTTAACTATAATATTGTAACAAGTAATTTATTATTCTTAATCTTCTTAGGAATTTTGCTCTATTCTGAGAAAAATATGATTTTATCAAGAATCAGGAAGAATTAAACTTTGGTCTCTCTTTTGATGACTATTAAGCTTTAAAAAACTAAACAGAGTGGCTGAACATGATAAGTATTACATTTCTAAAATGTTTTAATTATCTTATGTTAGCTTAAAATACACTACATTTAAACAAAAAACATCGTTATATCATCTATGAAAATTATTGTTCCAATGGCTGGACGTGGTTCCAGATTACGTCCGCATACACTAACAGTTCCAAAACCACTTATTCCGATCGCAGGAAAACCTATCGTACAGAGATTGGTGGAAGATATTGCTAAAGTCGCAGGAGAAAAAATTGAAGAAGTAGCTTTTATCATTGGAGACTTTGGTCCTGAGATTGAAAGATCTCTTCTTCAGATTGCTGAAAAACTGGGAGCAAAAGGAAGTTTATATTATCAAAATGATCCCCTTGGAACAGCCCATGCCATTAAATGTGCAGAACAGTCAATGACAGGAGATGTTGTCATTGCTTTCGCTGATACTCTTTTCCGTGCAGACTTCCAGCTGGATAAAAACTCAGATGGAGTAATCTGGGTAAAAAGTGTAGAAGATCCATCTGCTTTTGGAGTTGTAAAGTTAGACAACTATGGTTTCATTACAGACTTCGTAGAAAAGCCACAGACATTTGTCTCTGATCTTGCCATTATCGGAATCTACTATTTCAACAGTGCTGAAAAGCTAATGGATGAAATCAACTATATCATGGACAATGATATTAAAAACGGTGGAGAATATCAGCTGACTATGGCCTTGGAGAACCTTAGAGCTAAGGGCGCTAAATTCACTTTGGGTAAAGTAAATGACTGGATGGACTGCGGTAACAAAAATGCTACAGTAGAAACCAACAGCAAAATCCTTGAATATGAAAGAGAGGAAATGAGTCATCATCCTGCTTCTGCAGTGATTGAAAACTCATTAATTATTCCACCATGCTTTATTGGAGAAAATGTAAAGATTTCTAATTCTAAAGTAGGACCTGGAGTTTCATTAGGAAATAATACAGTTATTGTCAATTCTAATATTGAAAACTCTTTGATTCAGGAAAACACAAAAATCAACCATGGAAACCTTTCCAATTCTATGATTGGTAACTCTGCTCAGTATGTAGGAGTAGCTAGAGAAATTTCTTTAGGAGATTACTCTGTTTTAGATTTCCTTTCTAAATAATTAAGATCAGAACTCTTTAATTCATATAAGATAAAGTCAAACCACACAAAATGTTTTGTGTGGTTTGGCGTTAATATTGCACCGTATTTTTTTAATTAAAAAAGATAAATACATGAAAAATTGGATCCCACTTCTTTTAATACTTCTTGCCTTATCATCCTGTAAAACCCGTAATGCTGTAAAAAATGAGACAGGCAATACCAGAGACAGTATCAAAACAGCAGAAGATAACAAAAATCCAAAAGACGTAAACCAACCGGTAAGAGATAAACTTACCTTTTACGAACATGTATTGATCCCACCAAAATTCGAGCAGATCAAAATCGACAGTAAGGTACGTGTAGAGACTGGCAGCTTTATTCCAACATTAGATGCCACCATTTATATTGAAAATGATAAAAAGGTTTGGATGAACCTAAGAGCCCTTTTCCTAAATGTAGCAAGAGGAATTGCCACTCCGGATGGAATAAAGGGACAGGATAAAACAAGCAAAACCTATATTGATTCTGATTTTGATTACCTTAACAATCTGTTGAATGTTAATTTTATTGATTACAAAGCACTGGAGAAAATCTTATTGGGAAGAACTTTTGTAAAGATTAATGATTCCCAATTTACACTCACTCAAAATGCACAAGGCTATAAACTGATTTCTAATGTCAATCAGAAAATTGTAACGGATGAAAAAAACAGGGAGTACAAGATTGCCCTGCAATATGATACCAATTATGATTTACTGAGTGTTAACTTAAAGGATGTTTTATCTCCGGATGAGTTAGAAATATCTTACAGTGATTGGAATGAGTACAATGGAATTCGCCTGCCGCAAAATGTTAAAATAATTATAAAAGGCTCAAAATCTAGTCAAATTTTACTGGAAAACACGAAATTTGACTTTTCGAGGATGGAAACACCTTATTCTGTACCATCCAGTTATAAGAAAATTGAGATTAAATGATTAAAAAATTTAGCTTTTTAATAGGTGTTCTTATGTTCGGGCTGCACCAGGGGCAGCAGAAAAAAGAACAATTACAAAAACAGAATGCCGAACTTAAAAAACAAATTGCACAAATAAATACAGATTTAGCTAAAACAAGAAGCGAATCTAAACTTTCCATAGCCTATCTTACCAGCGTTAATCAAAAGTTAGTCTTAAGAGAAAAAGTCTACAATAATACTCAAAAAGAAAAGAGATTTATTGAAGATGATATCTATCTGAAGCAACTTGAGATCAATCGTCAGAATAAGGAACTGGCTGTTCTGAGAAAGAATTATGCTGAGGTCTTGGTAAATGCTTATAAAAATAAAGGGGTACAAAATAAAGTAACCTTCATCCTTTCAGCTAAAAACATGGGTGAGGCTATCCGTAGAGTACAATATTTAAAACAGTATTCAGACTATCAGGATAAAAAAGCGGCTGAAATTACTGATGCTGCCAATCAAATCAAAAAAACCATTACGCAAAGACAGAACTCTGTAAAAGAGAAAGAAAACCTTCTGGTAAATCAACAAAAGGATTTAGCTACGATTAATACGGAGAGAGCCCAAAAAGAGCAACTGGTAGCTGATTTTAAAAAGAATGAATCGAAGCTTACTGCTGAACTGAAACAAAAGCAGGTTCAATCTAAGGCACTTGAAGGACAAATCAGGTCAATTATTGCAGAAGAGATCAGAATCGCAAAAGCGGAAGAAGAAGCTAGAAGAAAGGCGGAAGCAGAAAAAATACGTTTAGCAAAAATTGCTGCGGAAAGAGAAAAAGTAAGAATTGAAGCTGAAGCTAAGGCAAGAGCTGAAGCTTTAGAAAGAGAAAGAAGAATAGCTGAAGCTGAAGCGAAAAAAGCAGCTGAATTAGCAGCAAAAAGAGCTGAAGAAGAAAAAAAGCGTAATGAAGAAGCAGCACGAGCAGAAGCTAACTCAAGAGATGAAGCAAGGAAATTAGCGGCAAAAAAAGCTTCCGATGAAGCAGCAGCTAATGCAAAAGTAGCGGCAGATAAATTAGCAGCAGCCAGAGCGGCAGAAGCGGCATTAGCCAAGAAAAAAGAAGAAGAGAAAAAAGCGGCAGAGTCTAAGGCAATGACAAGTTATGGAGTGACAACCTCTACAGGAAGCAGTTTTGCGGATAGCAGAGGAAGGTTAGGATATCCAGCAGACAGAGCAGGACAAATTACTCACCGTTTCGGAAGACAGCCACATCCTGTCTTCAAAAATATTACAGAAGAAAATAATGGGATTAAACTCTCTGTACCTTCAGGTACCCGTGCAAAATCTGTGTATCCGGGATCTGTCTCTTCAGTACTTGCGAATAATGATGGTACAAAAACCGTAATTATTAAACATGGAAGCTATTTTACCATATATTCCAACTTAGGAAATGTAAGTGTTTCCAAAGGACAGCAGGTTTCTGCAGGAACTCCGGTAGGAACTGTAGCCCAAGATTTTGATGGTGCTTATACCCTTGATTTCCAAGTATGGAACGGAAGTACACCAGTTGATCCATTAGGTTGGATTTCATATTAAAAAAAGTGTAACTTTGTAAAAAATTTAAGAGATGAATACACTAACAATACTTGCCTTATCTTGGCAACATATCCTTATCGTAGCAATACTTTTAGTACTGCTTTTTGGAGGAAAGAAAATTCCGGAACTAATGAGAGGTGTTGGTTCAGGAATCAAAGAATTTAAAGATGCGGTAAAAGAAGAAGACAAACCAGGTTCTGAAAATAAATCGTCTTCTACAAACAATAATTCTTCAAGTAACTAAAATTCCTTAGAATTAATGAAATTTACTGAGACTGCATGGAAAGTCTTCAATCAATCTATTGAAGACTATCACGTGTCTGATGACGTTAACACTCTAATTAATAACCCTTTCGAAAAAGACAGTTTGGAACGGATTTTGTATGCAAAGAACTGGATTGATACCGTTCAATGGCATCTGGAAGATATTATTAGAGATGAAAATATTGATCCGGCTGAAGCTCTTCAACTGAAGAGAACAATAGACGCCTCCAATCAGAAAAGAACTGATCTGGTAGAATACATTGACAGCTGGTTCCTTACTAAGTTTGAACATATAACTCCTAAACCTGAAGCAAAGATAAATACGGAAACTCCCGCTTGGGCAGTAGACAGATTATCAATTCTTGCCTTAAAGGTCTATCATATGTCATTAGAAGCTAATAGAGAATCAGCTTCTGAAGAACACAGAAATAATTGCCAGGCTAAACTGGATGTTCTGCTTATTCAGAAAGAAGATCTATCAACTTCTATAAATCAGTTGCTTGCTGATATTGAGAACGGTAACGTTAAGATGAAAGTATACAAACAAATGAAAATGTATAATGATGAAAGTCTTAACCCAATCCTTTATCAAAAAGGGCAACAGAAATGAAAAGACTAGTTTTTTTTGGAGTACTAATACTATTAACATCTTCCTGCGCAACGGAAAAGCTTAACCTTTCTCCGCTGTCAAATAATTTTTATAGCGATACAAAAGGATCTGATTCTGATAGAGGCTCAAAAAAGAGTTTTAATATCAATATCAAAGAAAACGTAAACGCTTCCGAGATTTCAAATATCATCTCCACCTTCCCTAAGTTTAAAAACAACGGGCTGAATGATGAGGTTACAAGTTTGAAATACAGCCTTCAGAATTATTTATATGCTATTGATGCCAATAATTCAGCAGGCAAAAACAGAGCGCTGAAAAGCTTCGAAAAATCATACAAAAAAATTCAAAAGCAAAGACAAAATCTTGACAAGGATGATGATGAAGTTCTTAACAGATATTTGGTACGTTTAAAAACCAATATTTCTGTAATTGAAGATACTTTACCAGGAAGTTAAAAACTAATTGAACTATCAATGATTAAAATTCAGGCGGAAGCCAATGTTCCTACAGAGCACGGCAATTTCCGAATGATCGCTTTCTCCGAAAACGAAAATGATTGGATGCCTCACATGGCAATCATCGCAGACAATACAGATTTTTCAAAACCTGTAAATGTACGCTTCCATTCAGAATGTATCACCGGAGAAGTTTTCCATTCAAAAAAATGCGAATGTGGCCAGCAATTAGATGCTGCTATGAAATACATCCACGAAAACGGAGGTATTATTATTTATCTTCGTCAGGAAGGTCGCAATATAGGCATCATCAATAAATTAAAGGCATATTCATTACAGGAAAAAGGACTTGATACGGTACAAGCCAACCTAGAACTGGGACTTCCTGCAGATGACAGGAACTTTGGCGTAGCCATCGAAATCCTTAACCTGTTACATGTAAAAGATATCAATCTTTTGACCAATAATCCTGAGAAGGTAAAATATGTTGTAGAAAGTAATGTACATCTTAATTCAAGGATACCATTACAGATTCCGGCCAACGAAATAAGTAAAGGCTATTTACAAACGAAAAAAGATTTCTTTGGACATCTACTCGATGACAATGATAACTAGATAAAATAAGAGCTTCAGAATGATTTCTGAAGCTTTTTTATTATGTTCCGGATACCTCATCATTTCAACTCCAATATAAACTATTAACTTTCGCCAAAGCTCTTATTCTGTAAAATAGATGTATTGGAACCAATCGTTATTACTCGTTACCTATCAAAATGCTTCATTCCTCATAAAAATCAAAAGCCCCGGAAGATAACTTCCGAAGCTTTTTTAATTATAAAAAACTGAAAAGATATTTCTTAATTAATGTGCATTGATAGTTTGAACCTTAGATTCATCAATATTATAATGCTTAACTACAGCGTTATAGTCACCAAAATCAACACTGTTGTTTGTTTTTGCTGTCTTTTTCGCAGGATCTGCAGGTACAAGTACAATTCTGAAAGTTTGATTCATCAAATAATTGTTTGCTTCTGCCTGAGACATACTTCCAAGATTAAAGTTAGCATCATCAATTCTAACCTGAACGGTTTTATTATCAAAAACAAAATTATAGTCAAACTTTCTTGGTGAAATAGAAGTTGATGCATCTACATATACAGTCTTTGGTATCTGTTGCCAAGCACTTCCTACTTTTCTATATACCAATACCACATCAGTTGTTTGAATGTCGATATCTGCGTTCAATACATACTTATCTGCAACAAATGTACCTGTTAAGTCTTTCATGATAGGAAAAGTATCATTATCCTTTCCTGGATTTACCACAACCGGATCATCATTACTATTATCACAACTATATGTAAGAAATCCAACACCGGCTAATAATATAAGTGGAAGAATTTTTTTCATTTCTATAAATGTTTAGTTATTATTTATATTGCGTATTCAAATCATATACCAAAAATTTCAAAATCTTTGTTTTTGTCAATTTTTTTAATTGTATTTTTGTTCTTATTCAAAAAGTCATGAAGAAATTATTATATACTTCACTCTTTATTGCAGCATTGATTAGTCCTAGAATTAATGCCCAGTATCAGCCCAAAAACACTTCGAAAGAGGACATGAAAAAGGCACAGCAATGGGTAGAAAAAACGTATAAAAATCTTTCGCAAGATGAAAAACTGGGTCAGCTTTTTATTGTTGCATTATATACTAATAAAGGAGAAGACTATATCAATCAGATAAGAAACATTGTTGCTAATGATAAAATCGGAGGTTTGATCCTGATGCAGGATGATGCGGCAAGAGAAATCAACCTGGTCAACGAGTTTCAGCAAAAATCCAAAATTCCTTTGATGATTGGAATGGATGCTGAATGGGGTTTATTCCAAAGAATTGCAACAGCACATAAATTTCCTTGGGCAATGACTTTAGGTGCTATTCAGGATAAGAATCTAGTGTATCAGATGTCTGCTAAAATTGCAGAAGATTGCCACAGAATGGGAATCAACTGGGATTTTGCTCCGGTAGTGGATGTAAACACCAATCCGAACAATCCTATTATTGGTAACAGAAGTTTCGGCTCTGAGGTGGATAATGTAATTAACTCTGCTCTATCCTACTCTAATGGACTTCAGGATAACAATATTTTAGCAGCAATCAAACATTTCCCTGGTCACGGGGATACTAACACAGATTCACACCTTGATCTTCCTGTGGTTTCCCACAATTTAGATAGATTGAATTCAATAGAACTTGCTCCATTTAAAGCTTTAATGGATAAAGGAATTGGTGGTGTTATGGTGGCTCACTTATATGTTCCTAGTTTAGAATCTGGAAAAGGTATTCCTGCTTCTGTTTCTAAAAATATCATCACAGGATTATTGAAGGATAAACTTGGCTACAAAGGATTAATTATCACAGATGCCTTAAATATGGGCGCCGTTGCCAACAAATACAAACCGGGAGAGTTGGATGCTATGGCATTCAAAGCAGGAAATGATATCATGCTTTTCTCTCAGGGAGTTTCTGAAGGAAAAAAACTGATTCAGAAGGCCATTGATAGCAAAGAAATCTCTCAATCCAGAGTAGAAGAAAGTGTAAAGAAAATTTTATTGACAAAATATTTCCTAGGACTTACTCAATACACTCCAAAAAATCCAGACAACATCAATGCTGACCTGAATAATGATTCTCACAAGATTTTGGTTCAGAATCTTTATTCTAATGCATTAACTTTATTAAAGGATGAAAAAAAACTGCTTCCACTATCAGGAAAACAAGTGTATTATGTTCCGTTAGAAGAAGCTCCTTATCAGACATTTGCTAATAGAATGGGGTCTAATATTATGATTAAAAAGGCAAGTGAGATCAGTACAATTCCAGCAGGCTCTACGGTAATTGTTGGTTTCCACAAAGATAATTCAACAGCTTATAAACCATATAAAATATCTTCAGAATCTAAAAAAGTTCTTGCTGACCTTACTAAAAATCAGAATGTGATTCTTAATGTATTCGGAAGTGCCTATGCTTTGAAAGACGTTGATCTATCAAAAGTTTCAACAGTTCTGGTATCTTATGAAAACAATGATGATTCTATGAATGCTACGGCAGATGCTTTAAACGGAAAAACAAAAATCTGGGGCAGGCTTCCTGTATTGGTTAACGATCAGTTGAAGCCGGGAATGGGTATAGACCTAATTCCTGTTTCCCCAATGAACACACTATAAAAACAACATCAAAACAACAATAATCTAATGAAAATAGGCATACTTTGCTATCCAACCTATGGTGGAAGCGGAATTGTGGCAACAGAACTGGGAATGTCCCTTGCCAATAAAGGATATGAAGTACACTTTATCAGCTCTGCCCTTCCTGCAAGATTAGACATTACCAATCCTAATATTTTTTTTCACAGGGTAAATGTTCAGACTTATCCCCTCTTCCAATACCAGCCTTATGATATTGCGTTAAGTTCTATGATCTACAGAGTTGTGAATCTCTATAAACTGGACCTACTCCATGCTCATTATGCCATTCCTTATGCGTATGCAGCATTTACAGCGAAGCAGATGCTACAGGAAGACAATAATGATATTCCTTTGGTAACTACCCTTCACGGAACGGATATTACTCTTGTAGGTCAGCATCCAAGTTATAAACATGCAGTAGAATTTTCCATCAACCAGTCAGATGCCATTACTTCGGTTTCTGAGAGCTTGAAAAAGGATACCCTTCAGTTTTTCAATATCAAAAAAGAAATCCAGGTAATTACTAACTTTATTGATAATTCTGAATTTGACGACTGTACGGAATGTCAAAGAACTCAGTTTGCGAATCCTGATGAGAAAATTCTGATCCACGTATCGAATCTTCGTCCGGTAAAACGTGTGGATGAGGTATTGCAGATCTTTAAAAATGTTGAGAAGAAGGTAAAATCTAAACTTATCATCATTGGTGAAGGCCCGGATATGGAAAAGGTGAACCAATTCCTTGAAGAAAACCCGGATCTTATCTCAAAAATCCGTCTTTTAGGAAAAGTAAACGACCTTTATAAGATTCTGCAGCTTTCTGACGTATTTTTACTTCCATCAGAGCAGGAAAGTTTCGGTTTGGCAGCATTGGAAGCAATGGCCGCTTATACTCCGGTTATCAGCTCGAATGCAGGCGGAATTCCTGAGGTAAATATTCAGGGAGAAACTGGATATTTAGCAGAAATCGGAAATGTAGAAGCGATGAGCAACTACACCATTAAGCTGTTAAGCAATGAAGAACTTTTAACCAAAATGAAAGAAAATGCGAAAGAACAAGCTATAAAATTCGATTTGAAAAATATTCTTCCTATCTATGAGAAAATGTATAGAACGACTATAGAAAATTTTAAAAATGAGTTGACGAAAGTATAATATTTCTATTATATTTATCGTCACACTATGACGGAAAAATTACTTCAATATCTTTGGAACTATAAGATTTTCAAATATTTTGACTTCAAGGATATTGAAGGAAATTCCGTTGAGATGATACAATTCGGGAAATGGAACAAAGATGCCGGCCCGGATTTTCTCGATTCTAAAATCAAAATGAACGGTGTAATTCTTGCCGGAAATATAGAACTGCATGTTCGTTCCTCGGACTGGATTTTCCACAATCATTCTCAAGATCCCAATTACCAGAACATTATTCTTCATGTAGTTTTTCAACATGACACCGACATTAGTGATCTTACCGATCAAAAGGTGCCAACCCTTGAACTGAAACATTATATTGACGAAAGTATAATATGGAAGTATGAAAGATTGGTCAATGGTAATCAGTTTATTGCCTGTGAGAATATTTTTAATAAAGATAAAATTCCGGTTAACTTTCATGAAGGAAATATTCTGAAAAAACTGGAGGAAAAATCTATTGAACTAGAGCAGAATTTAATTCTTTATAAAAATAATTTTGAAGCGGTTTTATTCCACAGTCTCGCTTATTCTTTCGGATTAAAAGTAAATGCTCATATTTTTAGACAGATTGCAGAAAGTATTGATTATAGTGTTATCAATAAGATTCGCCAGAACCCTTTACAACTTGAAGCATTGTTATTCGGAATTTCAGGCTGGCTTACGACTCCTAAAGATGGACAGATGAAAATATGGAAACGAGAATTTGAATTTATTAGGGCAAAGTTTACATTGCCAGATCTTATATTTCATCCTAAATTCTTAAGATTACGGCCGCCTAATTTCCCAACGATCCGTTTGTCACAACTTGCAGATCTTTACCAACATCAGAATTTATTTTCAAAAATCATGGATGCAAAAAGTACTGAAGAGCTGTACGATCTATTTAAATCAATAAAAGCTTCTGAGTATTGGGATTGTCATTTTAATTTCGGAACGATTTCAAAAGTACAGCCTAAAACTTTAAGTAAGGATTTTATTAATCTTATCATTCTTAATACTATTCTTCCTTTAAAGTATACTTATCATAAATATCACAGTGAAGAAATCGCAGAGACAATTATAGAATTTTATCAAAATATTCCTGCGGAAAAGAACTCAGTAGTCCAAAGCTGGAAAAATATTGGAGTAGTAATTACCAATGCACTGCAAAGCCAGAGCCTGATTTATCACTACAAAAACTCATGTGAAGAAAAAAATTGCTTAACTTGCAGTATTGGATTTAAACTTTTAAAAGAATCTTGAAATGCTGAGTAATATCCGTCATAAAATGGAAAGAGAATGGTTTGGTGTACTAACAAGAATGGGTGCCAAACTTGGAATTCCCGTATCCAAATTAAGGATCTTTTTCATCTACTCTACTTTTGCTACCGCCGGTTTTTTCTTTCTGATCTATCTGGGCCTGGCATTCACTTTGTGGATTAAAGATATTTTCATCACCAGACGACCAAGTGTCTTTGATTTATAATTATGGAATTTTTACCAATTACTTCTGCTGAAGATCATAGAGTTCAGGGAATCTATTCTTCTTATACCAGCACTTTTCCTGTAGACGAACAAAGAGATAAAAAACAGTTTCTGGATTTATTTTCAAATCCGAAAGTAAGTTTTATGTCTATAGTACATGAATCAGAGGCCATAGGATACCTCATCTTATGGGAGCTGAGTTCTTTTGTCTTCGTAGAACATTTTGAAGTATTTGAGGCTTTCAGAAGTAAAAAATTAGGGTCTCATATTATGCAGCATTTACTGGAAAACTATCCAAGAATTATCCTGGAAATTGAGCCTGAGGATCTGAATGAAGATGCTAAAAGACGTTATTCTTTCTATCAGAGAAATAGTTTTGGACTCATTGATACTACTTATGTACAACCAAGTTATGGAGAAGGGAAACAATCTCTAAATCTATGGCTTCTGGCCAATTATTCTCCTGAAAACGTGGAAGAACTTAAAAATGAAATTTGCGATATTGTTTATCCTTAATATAGAACGCCGGAGTATTTCCGGCGTTTATTTTTTATTGAGGAGAAAGATTGATTAGATAAATTATTAACCACAGATTGCACAAATTTTCATAGATGTTGCGCTTCACTTTTTCTGCTCAAATTATCATCTAATTCACTTCATATTCCAGTTTTATAGTAATACTGGCTGCTTTTTCTTTGGAAGAGGTATTAAATGTTCCTCCATATGAATAATCTTCGTTTGAATTGGGCGCAGTAATCTGAATGACACCCATTGTCGCTTTTTTTAGATTACCTAAACTACTTCCGGAGTTTTCTGCAATTTTTTCAGCCCTTTCTTTGGCATCTTTTGTAGCACTGGCAATCATTTCCTGCTTTACCGTAGCCAGTTTTGTATAAAAATAAGAAGGTGAAGAAGAAGTGAATTCAATTCCGCGGTTGATAATTTCAGTAATATTCCTGGAAAGATTTTCAATTTTGCCTACTTCTTTACTTTCAATAGAAACATTTTGAGATAGATTGTAACCGGAAAATTCTCCCTGTACATAATTTCCGTTAGAATCATTATAACTTCTGAACTGCTTTTGGATATCTACAGAAGAAAACACAATCTCATTCTGTTTTATTCCTTTTGAAATCAGATAATCATTAATGACTTTTCTATCCTGCGCCAACTCATCATAAGCTGATTTAAGATCAGGATTATTTTTCGAAAAGCTTCCTGACCAGGTAATCAGATCAGAAGTAAACTGTTTGGACCCCAACCCTGTTACAGAGATTGTATTTTCAGATTTATTTCTGTTTTTGATTGCATTTCCTAAAAAGCCAAGGCCAAGAACAAACCCTAAAGCGCCTATTGCAACTGCAATAATATTTTTATTCATAAAATATGTGAATTTGATTTGATTATGAGTTTATTGCATCAATTTCCATTCCAATATTTTAAGATTTCTTTAACATTAAAAGAAATGATGAACTCTAAAAAATTGAGTTATCGATGACTATTCTTTAGTCTTTCAATGAAAAGAGGGATTACTTCTTCCATTCTCAACATAACACCGGACAAATTTCGGGCTTTTACATACGTACGAACCTGAGGCTTGACTACAAATGAAAATTCTATAAATTCCGAAATTTTGTCGGCAGGTATTCCAGCCTTGACAAAATAATCGTCCTCTACCCTGCTCCGAACCCAGGTAATATGTTCCTGTAGGTCATCATATCTATATTGTCTTTTCTGTTTTCTGGCTTTTCCACTGATCAGATCATATACTCCCTGTACATTAAGATTTCCTAACAATATTGGTAAAAGAACGCTTTTTACTTCTGCCGGCTTTTCCCGCATCTTTCCAACGGGTTGAGGAAGCCCAACAGCTTGTTTTACCTGCTCTCCTTTATCTACTTTGGCAACAATCTTTGAGTCTTGTTCAAGATCACCTGAAAGCCTTTTTACAATTTTCACTTCTCCAACATCTTTGGGAATCTGAAAAAGCGTTATCAACAATTGAGCATTAATCCCGTCCGTCAGCACTCGTCTGGAAACTCTACTGAAGTCTTCTTTTACAAACCTTAGCTCATCATTAGGATTAGCTTCTATAGAAAACATTCCCTGTGAATTGGAATATACTTTTTTATCTGTAGACATATTAACAATAGTTACGGCACTTAAATCTTCCCCGTTGTCATCAATAATCCGGCCGGTTACGGTCTGTTGAGAAAACAAAAAGTTACTGCAAAGCATCATCAGGAAAAGAAATATTTTTTTCCAATGTATATTTGTAATATTTTTGAGGTTATAATCCAATCGTTCTTTTATCATTTAAAAATACCAATATTTTATTTGGCATCAAGCTTATTCAACTTACGATATTCTACAAAGGCAGTTTTTAATTCAAATGCTAATACCTCCTTATTGAAATCTTTTCTGAATTTTTTGGAAAGTTCTCTCGTATTTTCCGCATAAATGAGAAATGCATCAATCTGCTCATCTTCCATCCCATATTTTCTCAGGAAATCTAAATTAACGTCATTTTTAAGTTGTACCATGAAATCCTGAAATTCCAGATAGTTTGCCTTTGTAATTTTAGGTTTTGTTGCATTCGTAAACAGATTTATTGCTTTACCAATAATACCTAAGACATCTACTTGCCCTGCTTTAAAATCATGTCCGGTAAAGGTTTTGGAAATAGATTTATCAGGCAAGGGCTCTGCTAAAGGACTTTTCATATATTTTGACATATCCGATTTTAAAGACCTTAGTTTTTGAGACTCATTAAGGCGCTTACTATCCTTTTCCAGGTTTCCTGTAGGCTTGAAGGCAATTTGTACTTCCGGAATTTGAATCTCCGCTTTTGAGAGCACCATTAGCACAGGAGTATTGAAATCTTCTTTTAAGACCTTCTTACTGGCACGATAATATCCTTCTTTTACAGATCTTATTTCATCATTTTCATCGGCATCTATTACAAATTTCCCTGAAGAATCGCTCAGTACAGAAATATTTTTTGAAACATTAATGATTAATACCGGATTAATATTGTTATGAGTGTTATCAGTAACAAATCCCGTTACTTTTTGCTGTGAGAACAATATTCCTGATAGGAGAGAAAGGATAACACACAGACTGGTTTTGAATATGTTTTCCATAGATTATCTTTGAGGCTGTGGAGCGCGATAAGAAGAAATTCTTGTCAGAACAAAACGTTGGAACCTGTTCAGGTCAGCATCACTGCAAAATCCATATTTGAGGATTTTTTTTCTTTCAAAACCACCTGCTAAAACATAAGAAATGAAATGATTAATCAATGGTTTTTCTATTTTAAGATTGGTGAAATAATCATCTCCAAGACTTGCATGAATATAATTCATTAAATCAATATCATCCCATTTGTCATTAACTTTCCCAATGAAAAATCCTTCTCCTTTCGGTTGTACAAATTCCCCAGGTTTTGCAGCAAGGATTCTCGGATCTGACTTTTGTGCAATATAGCGGCTCATCTCTGTCTCCAGCTTTTGAACCTTTTTAGGTTTATTGTAACTTCTTGAATCTATTTTTAAATTCCCGGTAAGCCCCTGCTTAACCTCCACTTCAGGAATCTGAATGGTAGATCGAATAAGGCTGATGTTCATCGGAGACTGTACATTTTCCTGAGAAACATTTTTCACAACTCTGTCATATCCGGCTTTTATAAATCGTAATTCATCACCTGGTCTCCCGGAAATCATGAAATGACCATCTTCGTTTGAGAATGCCATTTCATCAGTTCTGATATTTACGACAGTGACATCTTTCATTTCTGCACCGCTCTCAGAAACCACCTTTCCAAAAATATAGCTTTGAGCATTGGAATGTATGAAGAAAATCAGAGATAAAAAAAGGAGTAGTTTGAATTTCACGGATTATTTTTTATAGAGCAAAGCTAAAATTATTTTTGTATTGAAGCATAAGTTTAACCACCGTTAACGCCTTTTAGTATTTCTTGCTGCCTTTTGGTCGCGAAACTGTTAAATAGGCAGATTGAATTGTTAAATTTTCTTTTAAATTTTAGCTAACTTGCAGTCTCAATTCTCCTTTAACAATGCAAAATTCTTATACAGTTATCAATGCTTCAGCCGGATCCGGGAAAACATATGCCCTGGTTCAGCGACTTCTGATGATCTGTCTCCGCTATCCTAATCAACAACAATCGATCAGGAATATTCTCGCTTTGACCTTTACCAATAAGGCTGCCAATGAGATGAAGGAAAGAATTTTGTCCTGGCTTGGAAATTTTGCTGCCAGCGATTATGCAGGGAATGCTGATCTTAAAAACATTCAGAAAGCTTTTGAAGAGCAGGGATTAAAAATTACTATTGATGATTTGCATCATCGTTCAAAAAGGCTACTGGATCATATTCTTCATAACTATTCCACTTTGAATATCGGAACGATTGACCGCTTCAACTCAAGGTTGGTAAGAAGCTTTTCCTATGAATTGGGATTGGCAAAAAATTTCAACCTGGAAATTGAAGCAGAACCATTTCTGATTGAAGCAGTGGATAAAATGCTGGATCAGATTGGAGAGAATGACACAATTTCCCATTCTTTTATGGATTATGTGGATTACAGCCTTGAAAATAATGAAAGAATCAATCTTAACAAGAATCTTTATGATTCGGCAAAAGAGTTTGTAAAGGATATTCACTATGAGCATCTGAAAAGCAATCAGAGTTTTGATGATACAAACTATGAAGACATCAAGAATGCACTTCGTAAAGAAATTGTTCTGAATAAAAAACAGGCTGCAGAGCTTGCTGCCAACTCTATTGAGCTATTCAAATCCAGAAATATTGAAATTGAAGATTTTGCACAGGGAAAAAACGGAATTGGAGGCTTCTTTACCAAAGTTATTGATTTTTATCAACAGAAAAGAGCAGGATTTCCTTTTCCAACCACAGCGGAAGAATCTGTAATCAACAATTACAGAAAAGGTGCCTCTTCAAAATCTAAACATAAAGAAACTGAAATTTTTGAGATTCTGGAGCAGCTTATTGAAAATAGGATGAAGCTGATTTTTCTGTACATTGAAACCCAGAAGAAGGAGAAGGTTTTATCTGCCTTGCTTCCATTGAAAGTTAATAAAGATATTCAGGATGAATTGAAAAAAATTGAGGAAGAGAATGATCTTGTTCTTCTTTCAAAGTTTAACATCCTTATCAATGAAAATCTTAAAAACGAACCGTCTGCCTTTATCTATGAAAAAGTAGGGGCACAATTTCAGCATTATTTCTTTGATGAATTTCAAGATACATCAGAATTACAATGGCAAAACTTTGTTCCACTAAGAGATCATAGTGTTTCCACCGAATATACTTCTTTTACGCTGGTAGGAGATCCAAAACAAAGTATCTACAGATTCCGTGGCGGGGAAAGTAAGTTGATGCTGGATATTATCAATAAAAAGGAGTTTTCTCCCAAGCAAGCGGATCTTCTTGTTCTTAAAGACAATTGGAGAAGTGCCCGGAATATCGTTCAGTTCAACAATGAGCTCTATCAGTACCATTCTCTGGAACTGGAAGAGGAGCATCAAAATATTTTCGGTGCGGATGCCGAACAAACACCAAAATCGAAGATTGATGGACGCGTAAGGGTAAACCTGATCGAAAATCTCACTAATGAGGAGTTTTATGATGATACTTCTGAGAGCATGCGTAAAGATATTCAGGAATGTCTGGATAATGGCTTTAAGTTCTCTGACATTACAATTTTATGCCGGGGAAATTTTGATATTTTCAGCTATTCTCAAAAACTGGGAAGCTTAAAAGTAACTTATCATGGTGAGGAAACCAATATAAAAACCATTTCTGATAAAGGTCTTACCCTGGAGCTTTCTAATACTTTGAAAGCAGTCATTGAGTTTTTAAGATGGGAAATCAATCCGAAAAATAAGCCTTGCCTGATTATGATGATGTATTACCTGAATACATTAGGAAAAATTCACATGGCAGATTTCACGCTTGAAATGAAGGAAATTCTGGATATTGAAGGTCATGAGGAAATACTTCAGTTTATCCAGCAAAAATATTCGCTACAGTTGAAGCAGGATCATTTTCCAAGATTCAATTTGTATAATTTTATTGAGTATTACATCAATGAATTTTCAGTAGAAAATAAGGAAACAGACTTCCTGTTGAACTTTTTGGAAATGCTTTTCAACTTTACTCAAAATGCGGGTGCAAGTACCAAGGAATTTTTAAAATATTGGGATGAAGAAGCATCTTCCTATACCATTCAGGCTTCGGAAAATATTGATGCCATTCAGATTATGACGATCCATAAATCTAAAGGACTGGAGTTCCCCATTGTTTTCATTCCTATGATGAATAAAAACCGGGATAGTGAATTTACCAACTGGTTTGAAACGAATGAGAGTGATGCTTTAAAATCAGTGAACATTAACCAGTTCAGTAAAAACCTGGAAGTTTATGATGAGGAAATTCAAAAATTCAATAAAAAGAATTCTTATAAAAATTTGATTGACAGGCTATGCTTGCAGTATGTAGCAACTACAAGACCAGTTGAGCAGTTATTTTTCTATCTTCAAAAAGCTAATAAAACTTCGAATAATCTTGAGTTGTTAGAATTTATTCAGACTAAGAATACTGAAAATTCGGATTCATTTGATCTGTATGAAGTAAAACCTGAAATGCTTAAGAAGTATTCTAAGACAAAGACATCCTCTTTTAAAACTCAGAATATTCAGAATCTGAAAAATGTAAATGAAAAGAGTACTTCCATCAAAATTGCTACTCCATCAAAAAATTATCAGGTACGAAACGAGAAAGTAAGGATCGGGCTTTTTGTACATGAACTTTTATCTAAGATCAATACTAAAAAAGATATTACGAAAGTCTTGGATGGCTATGCTTTGGAAGGGCAGATTACATTGGAAGAAAAGAATGAAATACAGATCACTTTACAGGAAATTGTAAAAACATATTCTGAATTCTTTGATGAAAAGTGGGAAGTTATCAATGAAAAAGATATCATGATCTCTGAAAATGGAGAAAGCCATATTTCAAGACCTGACCGTATTCTTAAAAGTGAAGAAGGCTATATCATTGTGGATTTTAAAACCGGTGAAGAGAAAGGCAAAGATAAAGAACAGGTACAGGGATACAAAAATATTCTTGAAAGGTTGGGAAAAAAAGTTCTGAAAACACAGATCATTTATCTGTAAATCTACTTCTATTTCAAATATCTCTTTGAACTACAATAAAATATCATTAAAAATACAAGTTAAAATATCCGGAACAATAGATTAAGCTGTATCTTTCACCTTATAAAAAAACTGCTGGAAAATGTAAAATAATCTTTACCCTTAAAAATTAACACAAGTATTAATGATATAACCATGAAAATTTATTTTATCTCATTTTTAATAAGCGTCATTATGATGACCTTATCCGGAATTGTCATATTTAATATTCTAGATTATATTGATCCTCCTGTAACCAAGGATGGTCTTAGGTATATGCCTATAGAAAGTATAGTAAAATCTTTTTTTTCTAGTCTTATAATAGGAGCTATAACTTTTATTACAGCTATCAGAATACAGAGATTAAGGCAGAAAAAATAAGCCTTTATAAATCAGAAACAGCAAAAGGCTATGTTAAAAAATTTTATCATTAAAAACTGGAAGATTGTATTCAATATTCAATGGATAAGCCTCAGTATTTTCATTGCTTTAGCTGCTATTTATTATTGGGATAAGACAGCTCATATCTATTTTAACAGAAGTATTGAAACCATTAATTTCCAAAGTATATTCTCTTTAATTATGACCTGGCTCTTCGCCTTCTTTGCAGTCATTACATTCGTATATCCTTTATTCTTACTGATACAGATCTTTTCAATCCGACGTGAAAAAGGGAATGATAAAAAATTGATTCTATTATCTCTTTTATATCTGCTGAGTATTGCTTCTCTGTTTTCATTATATAGTATCAACAGTAGTCATGCAATAAAAGCTACTTGCCTTTCATTACACTAAAAAATAAAAACCGCTATCATAATAATAGCGGTTTTATATTGTTAAAAACTTTTCGGGATTTAGGCAGTTGTATTAGGAGTAAATACTCTCTGTGATAGTTCCTGATCAAAAAGATATAATGCAGATGGGTTATCACATACCATTTTGATTTTTGTTACATACTGGGAAGCACTCGCTTCTTCTTCTACCTGTTCGTTAATGAACCACTGTAGGAATGATGTTGTCGCAAAATCACCCTCTTCATTGGCATTTTTCACAATATTGAAAATACTTTTAGTTACAATTTTCTCATGTGCCAACGCTTTTTCAAAAATATCTGTTGCGTTTTCGAACTCATGTGGAGGTTTTGGAATCTCTCCGATGATAATTTCTCCCCCAACGTCATTCAGATAATCAAACATTTTATCGGCATGCATTAATTCTTCTTTGCTTTGTACTCTGAAGTAGTTTGCAATTCCATCCAGGTCTTTTCCTGAAAACCATGCAGACATTGAAAGATAATATTGAGCGGCGTATTGTTCGTGGGCAATTTGTTCGTTAATTAATTTTGCAATTTTTTCGCTAACCATAAGTATTAAATTTATAGTCAAAAATAGGGAATAAAAGCCCGAAATCAAAAGTTTTACAGAAAATTAATACAAAAAGGATGGAAAAAACTCCATCCTTTACACATTAAAAAATTAAAATTATAAACGGTTATTTTACTTCAGGAGTAGCCGTATTCATAGGCTTTTTCATCATCTTTCTATCCTTCATTGCCATTCTTTTTTGCTCCATTTTAGCTTTTCTGTCAGCCTGCCATTTATCATATTGTTCAGGAGTTAGGATCTTCTTCATATCAGCATCCATTTGTGTTCTTTTGGCCTTCATCTCCTCCATTTTAGCCTGCCTTGCCTCTTTATTTTTTGCAAAATCGGCTTTCATTTCTGCTTTTCTTTTTTCATGTAATGCTTTTACCTGGGTTACCTGCGAAGCATTAAGGTTAAGATCTTTTTGCATCTGTGCAAGATGCTCCTGTTCTTTTTGTTGCATTTTCTGCTGCATTTCTGCTCTTTTTGCTTCCCTGTCCTGTGGAGTTGTCTGTTGTGCCATTGCAAAACTACCCATTCCGATAAATGCTATTGCTAAAACTAATTTTTTCATTTTTTCTAAATTTAATTAATTGTTATTATACCTTTTTGATTCAGTATTAAATCATAAGTTAAATTAACAAATTCATAAATAATGTTAAATTTTAACTAAAATAAACTAATAATAATAAAAAAAAAGGACAGATTATAAAAACCTGTCCTTCACACCACTTAAATATAATATATGAAAATTAATTCCTTACCAAGCTTCCTCTAAAGCCTCCACTATTTCCACGACTTGGTGAAGAATTTTCAGATTTTTGTTGTCTGAAACCACCATTACTGCCTCTGAAACCACCATTATTTTCTCTTGATGGCGCAGGAGCTGCTTCCCGTTTTGCTTCATTATTCCCTCTAAATCCACCGGAGTTATTTCTAAAACCGCCTTTATCAGAATTTCCTCTGAATCCTCCATTGTTGTCAGAGTTTCCTCTGGAACTACCAGAATTATTATTTCTGAAACCTCCATTATCTGCGTTTTCTCTAAAGCCTCCTGAGTTATTATTTCTGAAACCTCCGTTATCTGAATTTCCTCTAAAACCTCCTGAATTATTATTTCTGAAGCCTCCGTTGGATCCTCCTGAGTTTCTGAAACCATTATCAGGTCTACTGCTTCCTCTTACAATATCGAACGTAGGATTATCAACTCTTCTGAACCTTGACCGATCTACTCTGTAAATATTAATGTTTATATTTCGATACCTTGGCATTACAGCATATCTCGGAACATAATAGGTCCTTCTGTAATTCTGGAAGTAAACAATAGGACTTGCCCCTCTGTAGTAATTATTCTGGAAAACAACAAAAACCCT
This sequence comes from Chryseobacterium nakagawai, assembly GCF_900637665.1. Lineage (NCBI taxonomy): Bacteria > Pseudomonadati > Bacteroidota > Flavobacteriia > Flavobacteriales > Weeksellaceae > Chryseobacterium > Chryseobacterium nakagawai. The sequence goes on along the minus strand of NZ_LR134386.1, from coordinate 786,386 downwards.
TGGGCCCATAATTCTTTCCAGTGCATAGAATCTATCGTAATACCATCTGTCCGGATTATATCTATAGAAATTATCCCAGGCTGTAAAGCTCGCATATAGATTATTCAGTCTCATGATCTGATCTACCTGCCAACGGGTTAATCTATTTTGAACAAAGAACCCATTCCAATCGATATTGATAATACTGTTTCTGTAATCGCTATAATAACTTTGGTAATAATCACCTGGATAATAGTCCTGAGGATAGTTATAATAATAATCATCAGGAAAATAATTTCTGTCATCTTCATCGCCATAATAGCCATTTCCATTCTGATAATAACCATCATCACCCCAACCATTATTCGGATACTGCTGAGCAGACGTCAAAACGCCCAGCCCAAAAGCCAATCCCAAAAATATTTTTTTCATCTCTGTAGTCGTTAATTGGTTAATATATAACAGAATATCTTAATTCTATCTTTTTGATGCAAATAAAAAAAAGAAGTTAAATCCTTAGATCAAACTTCTTTCAAAATATATTTAACTCACTGAAAATCAAATGTTAAATTTACATTCGACCACTATCTTTTATCCAGTGAGCAATTTTTTCATTGAACATTTTCTGGTTCTTAAGGTCTTCCAGCTTTATATGCATTCTATAACGCCAATAATGTGGAAATACGGCAGGATTATTAATCCTTTCATTATCCATTTTAGGATTGGTAAGTCTTGCATCGGTAGCCATAAATTCCTGAATCGGGAAAATAGCCAGCATAGATTCGTTATATAAGTGCTGCTTCATAATGATCTCAGCCAGTTCTGGAGATAATTCTTCAGGAGCTTTTCCGTATTGAACTAATTGTTGATTAAAATATTTTTGAGTCAAAGCCTTATCTTCTTTCCACCATTGTCTCAAGGTGGAGCTGTCATGGGAAGAAGCAGTAACCACATTCATATAATCGGCATGCCTTGGGTCATAGAATGGAATATTCTCTGCAGGCATACGTTGAACTTTCAGGGCAATAATAGCGAGTTCATCCATTACAATTGGTACACAGGCAGGAACCATTCCTAAATCTTCGCCACAAATCAGCATTTTCGTAGCATTCAGAATAACCGGAAGTTTCTCCATTGCCTTTTCATACCACAGATGATCCTGCCTTCTGAAAAAATAGTCGTGGTACAGATCATTAATACTTTTCTGCTCAGATTCCGGAAGATATTGATAAGACTCCGTATGATAAACATTAAACCTTGGATGATATACTGTTACTCCTTTTCTTTCTTCCGGTAAAAACAAAACATTAGCACAAAGAGAAATTAACTTTTCCTCCAGGGAACCATGTGGTTTTTTCTTAAAGAAATCTACCAGCTTTCTTTGGGTATCAAACTCTTCTTTAAAAGCATATGTTCCATCTTCTTTACGATCCATAAATACAAGAGCTTTTCCACTATCTCCTGCAAAATATTTCCATAAAACTTCATTGTTGATAAATGGCTTACAGTACCTGTCAAATTCAAATGGAATCTGCCAGGCCTTAAATTCATCCGCAACAATAGGAACAGCAGGATAAAAATACCCTAAAATTCCCTGTACGGCAGAAATAGGCATCCTCCATATTCTAAAGAAACCTAAAATGTGATCGATTCTCATGGCATCAAAATACTGCTCCAATGCCTTGAATCTGTTTTTCCACCATCTGTAATCATCAGCCTTCATAGCTTCCCAATTATACGTAGGAAATTCCCAGTTTTGCCCAAGCTCTGTAAACTGATCCGGTGGAGCTCCTGCCTGGAAATCCATACCGAATAGTTCCGGCTCTGTCCATGCTTCAACTGAATATCTGTAGATTCCAATTGGTAAATCTCCTTTTAAAGAAACTCCAAGACTGTGCGTATAATCTACAGCATCTTTTAGCTGTATATGAAGTTGGTACTGTACCCATGCATGAAGCATTGAAAGATCATAATCCTTACTTTTTGTTGTAAAAGACTGAGAAATCTTTCCTGCAATATATTTTTTATGAGTCTTCCACTCATTAAAATTAGGGGTCTTGTATTTATCCCTTAGGACGCAGAATGCAGAATAAGGAACCAACCAATATTCATTATCCTTGATAAATTTTTTGAAGTTTCTGTCCTTATAAATTTTATCTTTTTCTGAATGAAAAATAGCTTTAAGATACTTCCATTTCCCTTCGATCATTTTTTCATAATCAATAAGGTCAAGAGCATTGAGATTCTCTTTATCAGCCTCATATTCTTTAACTAATTCTTTCGGTAAAGAGTAATCAAGTTTTTCTAAGGAAATATATTGGGGATGCAGAGCATATACAGACACTGCTGCATAAGGATAAGAATCCGTCCACGAATAATTCGCTGTAGTATCATTAATAGGAAGAATCTGAATAATTCCAAGGTTCGTTTCCTTCGTCCAGTCTGCCAGTTTTTTGATGTCTGAGAACTCTCCTACTCCAAATCCTTCATTGCTCCTTAAAGAAAATACAGGAACAGCGACTCCTGCATCATGATACATTTGATATCCTTTAAATCTGAAATAATGGTTGGAAACAATCTGTAAAACATCTGGCAATGGATTAGGAACGGTAAATCTGTTTTCACCGGTTTCTACATCTATTACTCTATTTTCTTTTGTATCATAAATGCAATATTTAAACTGGATGAATTCATTCTCGGGAATTTCAACAGAAACTTCCCACAGGCCAAAATCAGTCTGATACAAAGGGACAACTCTATTATAATCCCAGTTTCCTAAAGAAGCTGTGTTTCCAAATAATACGATTCTCCAATCCTTATTATAAATAGGAGCCTCCAGTCTGAATAGATGAGTATGTTTTTTTAAAATTGTTGATTTCTCCGGACTAAAGTCATGTAACTTGTTGTGAAGAATTTTATTATTTAAATAATTCTCTGGAAAATTTTTATTATTCCATTCATCAAAAATGATAAATTCCTTATAGTTATGAGGGAAATTAAGATGATGCTGAACAAACTCGTCTCTCAAAACATTTCCTTTTTCATTAACAACTCTGTATTGATAGGAAATGGATTTTGAAAAATAATCAACTTCACATTTCCACAAACCATTCTCTGCACAAAACATCGTATGGATATGAGCCGCAGCACTTTCTTCACGAATTACCAACTGCAGATTTTCTCCGGCTTTTACAATATATCCTACATTAAAGTATAGCTTCATCTATATTTTTTTATAAAAGTACATTTTAATATCGAAAAATAAAACTTGTTGAATATCAAATAATCATTAAAAAACCTTTTCAAGAAGATTGAAAAGGTTTTTATAATAAGTCTAATTTTATAGATACCTTTTGGGCGAATTATTCAGTGATAAGAATTTTCTTATTTAGTATTACTTTTCCTGATTCATCAGATAAACTTATAATATAGGCTCCTTTAATCAATCCTCTAAAGTAAACCTTCTGATCCATTGCCCCATCTTTCACAGGCAAACTTTGACTCATTACATTTTTACCAGACATATCAAAAACATTCATTTTGATATTTCCTTTTACATTCTTATCATTAACATGAACATTTACAAACTGTTCATCTACTCTGGTAGGATAAATATCCAGATTTGTTAATGCTTTATTATTTGAAGAAACCCTGTCATTCACAAAGTACTTACTGGCCAGATCATAAATATGCAGGTTCTGTTCTCCCGGAAGCTGCTTAGCCTGTAAACTAGTAAGATCCACTTCATATAAAGGAGCTCCTTTAGCACTTGCTATCACTACCTTTCCCTGCGCATTTACTGCAGAACCATTCACAGAATAGTTATCCGGTACCCCTGCAATTTTACCCATAAACTTCGCCTTCAATTCTTTAACAGATACCTTGAAAACATTTCCTGAAGCAGCAAAAACGTAGAAGTTATTATCTGAATCAACAACCATATCTCCCCCAAATCCTGTTTCTATTGTAGTAAATGAATTTTTACCGTTTGAAGCTTCATCTTTTATGATTCCCAAATCATTAACTACATACTGTCCATCTTTTTTACTGATTTGTAAAAGCTGTGTCCCTGAGTTATTAATAGCATAAATATTTCCGTCGTAGCCAGTAGCCATTCTTGTAATATGAGAATTAATATCACAAGATGTTACTCTCACAACATTATTCTCAATCAAAGTAATTTCTTTAGTTTGAGGATTTAAAACATAAATATTAGAAGAAAACATAGGCATATACACCAGATTATTATTAGATGAATCATATGCCAGCGCTGCCATTGTCACAGATTGGGAATTATTGAATGAATTTTTATCCTCAGTTACTAATCCTCTTCGTGTTTGTGAAATAACTTTTGTAGAGGAATCAGCTGTAAAAATCCTCTCACCGGAAGTTCCATTCATCACATCCATTACACGGAAATCACTAAAATTAATAGCCTGGGTGTCTTTTCCTGTAATAGCAAAAAAATCCTGCTGAGCAGATGCATTCGCACCTAACAACAGTAGAAATAGAGGGAATAAATGTTTTTTCATAGATTGTATATTTTAGATTCGTAATCATTTTAATATGACTAAGTTACACAATTTACCCATTAGAAAAACAAAAAAAAACAATCATTTAAACAAACTTTACAACAAAAAAACTAAAATGATAAAAGAATCTTAATTACAAATAAATAAAATCTAGTACGAAATTAGTAAATACTCTAAGATATTTCAGGAGCTTAATCCTGCTATCCACTCATACTCCTCGCGCTAATGTCTTTGCATTATCCTGAACCTAGTCAAAGGGCCAACCCATGCTGTGGGGTAACCGTTCCTATCAGGGCTAGGAAAAAGTATAAATAATCGATAATAGTAATCTAATCAATATGTTGAGTAAAATCTAAGTACTATTTATATTGTGTACAGCCAATATTCAATAGAAGTAGGCTTTAGCCCGCTTAATAGTAAATAAGAATTCCAATGGCTTTAGCCAAAACTTAGAGATTAGATCTTACTTATTACCTATTACTCATTGCTCATTGCTCATTGCTGATTGTATTGTGGTTGTATTGTTCTTAGTGTGGTGTGGTGGTGTGTTTTGTATTGTGTTTTGGATTTGAGTATATAACAAAAAAAAGTCTCATACATTACTGTATGAGACTTTTAAAAATAAAATAAAAACTGGCGGCGGCCTACTCTCCCGCGTTAGCAGTACCATCGGCGCTGGTGGGCTTAACTTCTGTGTTCGGAATGGGAACAGGTGAGCCCCACCGCTAAAACCACCCTAAAGGTTGTATATAAGATGTCAGATGCAAGACAGCAGATGTCAGACCAATTGGTCTGATATCTGAGATCTAATCTCTGATATCTGTTTTAAGCGATAAAAACTTTCACAAAGAGCTAACCTTGCTGCACTTTCGTGTGCCATATCAGGCTATAAATCTACGGGTAATTAGTACTACTCGGCTATGACATTACTGTCTTTACACCTATAGCCTATCAACGTGGTCATCTCCCACGACCCTTAAAAGATGTCTCATCTTGAGGCGAGTTTCGCACTTATATGCTTTCAGTGCTTATCTCTTCCAAACGTAGCTACTCAGCAGTGCACCTGGCGGTACAACTGATACACCAGAGGTTTGTTCAATTCGGTCCTCTCGTACTAGAATCAAGCCCTCTCAAACATCTAACGCCCGCAATAGATAGAGACCGAACTGTCTCACGACGTTCTGAACCCAGCTCGCGTGCCACTTTAATGGGCGAACAGCCCAACCCTTGGGACCTTCTCCAGCCCCAGGATGTGACGAGCCGACATCGAGGTGCCGAACCTCCCCGTCGATGTGAGCTCTTGGGGGAGACTAGCCTGTTATCCCCGGAGTACCTTTTATCCTATGAGCGATGGCCCTTCCATACGGAACCACCGGATCACTATGTCCTGCTTTCGCACCTGATCGACTTGTTGGTCTCACAGTCAAGCACCCTTATGCCATTACACTCTACGCACGGTTACCAAGCGTGCTGAGGGTACCTTTGAAAGCCTCCGTTACTCTTTTGGAGGCGACCACCCCAGTCAAACTACCCACCACGCAATGTCCTTCTAAAAGAAGTTAGGCTCCAAGTAAGTAAAGGGTGGTATTTCAACGTCGGCTCCACAGACACTAGCGTGCCCACTTCATAGCCTCCCACCTATCCTACACATTACTTACTCAAAGTCAATACGAAGTTATAGTAAAGGTTCACAGGGTCTTTTCGTCCCATTGCGGGTAATCGGCATCTTCACCGATACTACAATTTCACAGAGCTCATGGTTGAGACAGTGCCCAGATCGTTACACCATTCGTGCAGGTCGGAACTTACCCGACAAGGAATTTCGCTACCTTAGGACCGTTATAGTTACGGCCGCCGTTTACTGGGGCTTCAGTCAATGCCTTCGGTTTAACCCTAAGCACCTTCCTTAACCTTCCAGCACCGGGCAGGTGTCAGACCCTATACTGCATCTTTCGATTTTGCAGAGTCCTGTGTTTTTGATAAACAGTCGCCTGGGCCTCTTTACTGCGGCCACCATTGCTGATGGCGTCTCTTCTCCCGAAGTTACGAGACTATTTTGCCTAGTTCCTTAACCATGATTCACTCTAGCACCTTAGGATTCTCTCCTCGACTACCTGTGTCGGTTTTGGTACGGGTTGCTTCACTTCGGCTTTTCTTGGAAGCACTTTCCCTACAGCAGCTTCGCCCGAAGGCTAGGCCTTGACTATTCCGTCAGTCTCCAGTAAGTACGGCACTCCGTCCCCTTTTTAGTGTGAGCAAGTATGGGAATATTAACCCATTGTCCATCCACTTCCCCGTTCGGGTTCGCGTTAGGTCCCGACTAACCCTCAGCTGATTAGCATGGCTGAGGAAACCTTAGTCTTTCGGTGAGCGGGTTTCTCGCCCGCTTTATCGTTACTTATGCCTACATTTTCTTTTCTATCCGCTCCACAATACCTCACAGTACTGCTTCAGCGCAAATAGAATGCTCTCCTACCAGATGTATCTAAAATACAAATCCATAGCTTCGGTAATATGTTTATGCCCGATTATTATCCATGCCGGACCGCTCGACTAGTGAGCTGTTACGCACTCTTTAAATGAATGGCTGCTTCCAAGCCAACATCCTAGCTGTCAATGCAGTCCAACCGCGTTGCTTCAACTTAACATATATTTTGGGACCTTAGCTGTTGGTCTGGGTTCTTTCCCTCTCGGACATGGACCTTAGCACCCATGCCCTCACTGCCGTAGAACATTTATTAGCATTCGGAGTTTGTCAGGAATTGGTAGGCGATGAAACCCCCGCATCCAATCAGTAGCTCTACCTCTAATAAACTTATATACGACGCTGCACCTAAATGCATTTCGGAGAGTACGAGCTATCTCCCAGTTTGATTGGCCTTTCACCCCTACCCACAGGTCATCCGAAGACTTTTCAACGTCAACCGGTTCGGTCCTCCACTCTGTGTTACCAGAGCTTCAACCTGCCCATGGGTAGATCACAAGGTTTCGCGTCTAATCCTACTAACTATGCGCCCTATTCAGACTCGCTTTCGCTCCGGCTCCGGACCTGAAGTCCTTAACCTCGCTAGTAAAATTAACTCGTAGGCTCATTATGCAAAAGGCACGCCGTCACAGCTTAATGCTGCTCCGACCGCTTGTAGGCGTACGGTTTCAGGTTCTATTTCACCCTTCTATTCGAAGTGCTTTTCACCTTTCCTTCACAGTACTTGTTCACTATCGGTCTTTCAGGAGTATTTAGCCTTGGAGGATGGTCCCCCCATATTCAGACAGGATTTCACGTGTCCCGCCCTACTCATTTATCACTTAAATATGCCTTTCATATACGGGGCTATCACCCTCTACGGCCGTTCTTTCCAGAACATTCTATTAAACATAAATTAGCTTTTGGGCTAATCCGCTTTCGCTCGCCACTACTTACGGAATCTCTTCGATTTCTTTTCCTCCGGGTACTTAGATGTTTCAGTTCTCCGGGTTTGCTCTCTAAATAAATTTAGAGTGACTGGTCTTCAACCAGACGGGTTGCCCCATTCGGACATCTGCGGATCAATTCGTGTGTGCCAATCCCCGCAGCTTTTCGCAGCTTACCACGTCCTTCTTCGCCTCTGAAAGCCTAGGCATCCGCCATACGCCCTTAACGATTTCTTTCCTAATATTAAATTAGTTCAGTATTTTTTGATAAATTAAATTTATCGATATTTTTATAAACTCGGCACTCGAAAGTGCTCGGTTATCTCTTTGTGATGTCTTTACCGTTAATGTCAATGATCTTAAATTCTTCTTGTCCAACTGATGAACGAATATTGTTTTTGGCTCTATCCGTAACTTTTAAATCAGTCTTCCAAAACTGTGGAGAATAAGGGAGTCGAACCCTTGACCTCCTGCGTGCAAGGCAGGCGCTCTAGCCAGCTGAGCTAATTCCCCTCTAGTAGACTTCAGATTTTAGATCTCAGATTACAGACTTTATTGTCTGACATCTGATGTCTTATATCTTCCCGTCTTTTTAATTAGTAGTCTCGGGCAGGCTCGAACTGCCGACCTCTACATTATCAGTGTAGCGCTCTAACCAGCTGAGCTACGAGACTGTCTGTTAGACTAACAGATTTCAGATAACAGATATCAGATTTAACTGACCATCCTATCTTCATCCTTGTCTCTCTCAATCCCTTTACTAATTTCTAGTGGGTTTTGTATTTTTAATATAATCAACCAAACAAAAAACTAAAGCTTTACTTTGAATAAGTACTTGTATCCGAAGATACTAATTTTGTTTATCGTCTAAAAGACGCTCTAAAATGAGATGTTCCAGCCGCACCTTCCGGTACGGCTACCTTGTTACGACTTAGCCCTAGTTACCTGTTTTACCCTAGGCAGCTCCTGTTACGGTCACCGACTTCAGGTACCCCAGACTTCCATGGCTTGACGGGCGGTGTGTACAAGGCCCGGGAACGTATTCACCGCGCCATGGCTGATGCGCGATTACTAGCGATTCCAGCTTCATAGAGTCGAGTTGCAGACTCCAATCCGAACTGAGACCAGCTTTCGAGATTTGCATCACATCGCTGTGTAGCTGCCCTCTGTACTGGCCATTGTATTACGTGTGTGGCCCAAGGCGTAAGGGCCGTGATGATTTGACGTCATCCCCACCTTCCTCTCTACTTGCGTAGGCAGTCTCACTAGAGTCCCCAACTTAATGATGGCAACTAGTGACAGGGGTTGCGCTCGTTGCAGGACTTAACCTAACACCTCACGGCACGAGCTGACGACAACCATGCAGCACCTTGAAAAATGTCCGAAGAAAAGTCTATTTCTAAACCTGTCATTTCCCATTTAAGCCTTGGTAAGGTTCCTCGCGTATCATCGAATTAAACCACATAATCCACCGCTTGTGCGGGCCCCCGTCAATTCCTTTGAGTTTCATTCTTGCGAACGTACTCCCCAGGTGGCTAACTTATCACTTTCGCTTAGTCTCTGAATCCGAAAACCCAAAAACGAGTTAGCATCGTTTACGGCGTGGACTACCAGGGTATCTAATCCTGTTCGCTCCCCACGCTTTCGTCCATCAGCGTCAGTTGTTGCTTAGTAACCTGCCTTCGCAATTGGTGTTCTAAGTAATATCTATGCATTTCACCGCTACACTACTTATTCCAGCTACTTCAACAACACTCAAGACATGCAGTATCAATGGCAGTTTCACAGTTAAGCTGTGAGATTTCACCACTGACTTACACATCCGCCTACGGACCCTTTAAACCCAATAAATCCGGATAACGCTTGCACCCTCCGTATTACCGCGGCTGCTGGCACGGAGTTAGCCGGTGCTTATTCGTATAGTACCTTCAGCTAGATACACGTATCTAGGTTTATCCCTATACAAAAGAAGTTTACAACCCATAGGGCCGTCGTCCTTCACGCGGGATGGCTGGATCAGGCTCTCACCCATTGTCCAATATTCCTCACTGCTGCCTCCCGTAGGAGTCTGGTCCGTGTCTCAGTACCAGTGTGGGGGATCACCCTCTCAGGCCCCCTAAAGATCGCAGACTTGGTGAGCCGTTACCTCACCAACTATCTAATCTTGCGCGTGCCCATCTCTATCCACCGGAGTTTTCAATATCGAATGATGCCATTCAACATATTATGGGGTATTAATCTTCCTTTCGAAAGGCTATCCCCCAGATAAAGGCAGGTTGCACACGTGTTCCGCACCCGTACGCCGCTCTCAAGATCCCGAAAGATCTCTACCGCTCGGCTTGCATGTGTTAGGCCTCCCGCTAGCGTTCATCCTGAGCCAGGATCAAACTCTCCATTGTATGTTTGTCTGACTCACTCAAAGTTTTTTAACGCTTTAGTTTTTCCTTACTTGGTTGTTATATTGTATGTCAATGATCTTTATATCTTTCGCTTTTTAACGAAGCAATCTCTCTGTCAGTGTCGCTCCGTATTTGCGAGTGCAAAAGTAAAACTTTATTTCCATTTGACCAAATGTTTCGAAAGAAAATTTTAAAGTTTTTTAAGTAACCTTAATCTCTTTCCTAACCCTCAATCTCTCTACTCCTGCGCTCCCTTAATTGGGACTGCAAAGATACAAACTTTATTTTAACTCGCAACTTTTAAATCCTAAAAATTAAAAGTTTTTTTTCGCCTGTCTCTCTCGTAGAATATAATGTTTATGCTTATCTAAAAGCTCCTCTGCGCTTACCGAATCTCTTTCGTTTTTCAGTGGGGCAAAGATAGAAACTTCATCCATTACCCGCAAGTTTATTTAACATAAAATTTACACCAATAGAGTAAATGTTAATAAGTATACAGTTTAACTTACTGATTTATTTATATTTATATACAATTTTATACTTATCCACAATGGGGAATTGCTTTTGAAAGTCTGTAGAATCTCACTTACCCCTATACAACGGGTATTCTTATGCATATAAAACTAGAGATATAGATTTATAATTCTACAGATCATTGAAATCAAAATCAAATGATTTTGGAGACAAGTCTTTCTGAAGATAATAGCTGTAAACGATAATAAATGACGAGGAACAAAAATTCTATAGAATGAATCATTGTAATGGTTCTTTATAGAGATTTTTAAATTGGTGAAAAATTAAATGGATGATAAAGATAGAGCAATAGATAGTCAATGATAAAAACATGCGGGTTCTCAATTATCCTATAATATAAATTAAACAGAGAGATCTTGTTTATTATGAATAATGAGCAGCAATGAGTAATCTCTGATGAATAACAAATATTGATATGCTATAGTAGATTGTCTTGATGCCCTTACGTTGCGATCCCTTAGGCATCCAGGTAACGTTATCAATGTTTATTATCCCACTCAGATTCTTACAGGATAACAAAATGCGGTAAGTTCATCAGAAGTAATGATACTAAAGAAAAGGTCTGTGATAAAATAAAGAATGAAAAAACAGAAAGGGTAATCTGCAATTCAATAGAAGTGAGCTTTAGCCCGCTTAATAGTAAATAAGAATTCCAATGGCTTTAGCCAAAACTTAGAGATTAGATCTTACTTATTACCTATTACTCATTGCTCATTGCTCATTGCTGATTGTATTGTGGTTGTATTGTTCTTAGTGTGGTGTGGTGGTGTGTTTTGTATTGTGTTTTGGATTTGAGTATATAACAAAAAAAAGTCTCATACATTACTGTATGAGACTTTTAAAAATAAAATAAAAACTGGCGGCGGCCTACTCTCCCGCGTTAGCAGTACCATCGGCGCTGGTGGGCTTAACTTCTGTGTTCGGAATGGGAACAGGTGAGCCCCACCGCTAAAACCACCCTAAAGGCTTTATATAAGATATCAGAGGATAGATTTCAGATCTCAGACTTTAAGTCTGTTATCTGATGTCTTATATCTGACATCTGTTTTAATCGATAAAAACTTTCACAAAGAGCTAACCTTGCTGCACTTTCGTGCGCCATATCAGGCTATAAATCTACGGGTAATTAGTACTACTCGGCTATGACATTACTGTCTTTACACCTATAGCCTATCAACGTGGTCATCTCCCACGACCCTTAAAAGATGTCTCATCTTGAGGCGAGTTTCGCACTTATATGCTTTCAGTGCTTATCTCTTCCAAACGTAGCTACTCAGCAGTGCACCTGGCGGTACAACTGATACACCAGAGGTTTGTTCAATTCGGTCCTCTCGTACTAGAATCAAGCCCTCTCAAACATCTAACGCCCGCAATAGATAGAGACCGAACTGTCTCACGACGTTCTGAACCCAGCTCGCGTGCCACTTTAATGGGCGAACAGCCCAACCCTTGGGACCTTCTCCAGCCCCAGGATGTGACGAGCCGACATCGAGGTGCCGAACCTCCCCGTCGATGTGAGCTCTTGGGGGAGACTAGCCTGTTATCCCCGGAGTACCTTTTATCCTATGAGCGATGGCCCTTCCATACGGAACCACCGGATCACTATGTCCTGCTTTCGCACCTGATCGACTTGTTGGTCTCACAGTCAAGCACCCTTATGCCATTACACTCTACGCACGGTTACCAAGCGTGCTGAGGGTACCTTTGAAAGCCTCCGTTACTCTTTTGGAGGCGACCACCCCAGTCAAACTACCCACCACGCAATGTCCTTCTAAAAGAAGTTAGGCTCCAAGTAAGTAAAGGGTGGTATTTCAACGTCGGCTCCACAGACACTAGCGTGCCCACTTCATAGCCTCCCACCTATCCTACACATTACTTACTCAAAGTCAATACGAAGTTATAGTAAAGGTTCACAGGGTCTTTTCGTCCCATTGCGGGTAATCGGCATCTTCACCGATACTACAATTTCACAGAGCTCATGGTTGAGACAGTGCCCAGATCGTTACACCATTCGTGCAGGTCGGAACTTACCCGACAAGGAATTTCGCTACCTTAGGACCGTTATAGTTACGGCCGCCGTTTACTGGGGCTTCAGTCAATGCCTTCGGTTTAACCCTAAGCACCTTCCTTAACCTTCCAGCACCGGGCAGGTGTCAGACCCTATACTGCATCTTTCGATTTTGCAGAGTCCTGTGTTTTTGATAAACAGTCGCCTGGGCCTCTTTACTGCGGCCACCATTGCTGATGGCGTCTCTTCTCCCGAAGTTACGAGACTATTTTGCCTAGTTCCTTAACCATGATTCACTCTAGCACCTTAGGATTCTCTCCTCGACTACCTGTGTCGGTTTTGGTACGGGTTGCTTCACTTCGGCTTTTCTTGGAAGCACTTTCCCTACAGCAGCTTCGCCCGAAGGCTAGGCCTTGACTATTCCGTCAGTCTCCAGTAAGTACGGCACTCCGTCCCCTTTTTAGTGTGAGCAAGTATGGGAATATTAACCCATTGTCCATCCACTTCCCCGTTCGGGTTCGCGTTAGGTCCCGACTAACCCTCAGCTGATTAGCATGGCTGAGGAAACCTTAGTCTTTCGGTGAGCGGGTTTCTCGCCCGCTTTATCGTTACTTATGCCTACATTTTCTTTTCTATCCGCTCCACAATACCTCACAGTACTGCTTCGGCGCAAATAGAATGCTCTCCTACCAGATGTATCTAAAATACAAATCCATAGCTTCGGTAATATGTTTATGCCCGATTATTATCCATGCCGGACCGCTCGACTAGTGAGCTGTTACGCACTCTTTAAATGAATGGCTGCTTCCAAGCCAACATCCTAGCTGTCAATGCAGTCCAACCGCGTTGCTTCAACTTAACATATATTTTGGGACCTTAGCTGTTGGTCTGGGTTCTTTCCCTCTCGGACATGGACCTTAGCACCCATGCCCTCACTGCCGTAGAACATTTATTAGCATTCGGAGTTTGTCAGGAATTGGTAGGCGATGAAACCCCCGCATCCAATCAGTAGCTCTACCTCTAATAAACTTATATACGACGCTGCACCTAAATGCATTTCGGAGAGTACGAGCTATCTCCCAGTTTGATTGGCCTTTCACCCCTACCCACAGGTCATCCGAAGACTTTTCAACGTCAACCGGTTCGGTCCTCCACTCTGTGTTACCAGAGCTTCAACCTGCCCATGGGTAGATCACAAGGTTTCGCGTCTAATCCTACTAACTATCCGCCCTATTCAGACTCGCTTTCGCTCCGGCTCCGGACCTGAAGTCCTTAACCTCGCTAGTAAAATTAACTCGTAGGCTCATTATGCAAAAGGCACGCCGTCACAGCTTAATGCTGCTCCGACCGCTTGTAGGCGTACGGTTTCAGGTTCTATTTCACCCTTCTATTCGAAGTGCTTTTCACCTTTCCTTCACAGTACTTGTTCACTATCGGTCTTTCAGGAGTATTTAGCCTTGGAGGATGGTCCCCCCATATTCAGACAGGATTTCACGTGTCCCGCCCTACTCATTTATCACTTAAATATGCCTTTCATATACGGGGCTATCACCCTCTACGGCTGTTCTTTCCAGAACATTCTATTAAACATAAATTAGCTTTTGGGCTAATCCGCTTTCGCTCGCCACTACTTACGGAATCTCTTCGATTTCTTTTCCTCCGGGTACTTAGATGTTTCAGTTCTCCGGGTTTGCTCTCTAAATAAATTTAGAGTGACTGGTCTTCAACCAGACGGGTTGCCCCATTCGGACATCTGCGGATCAATTCGTGTGTGCCAATCCCCGCAGCTTTTCGCAGCTTACCACGTCCTTCGTCGCCTCTGAAAGCCTAGGCATCCGCCATACGCCCTTAACGATTTCTTTCCTAATATTAAATTAGTTCAGTATTTTTTTGATAAATAAATTTATCGATATTTTTATAAACTCGGCACTCGAAAGTGCTCGGTTATCTCTTTGTGATGTCTTTACCGTTAATGTCAATGATCTTAAATTCTTCTTGTCTAACTGATGAACGAATATTGTTTTTGGCTCTATCCGTAACTTTTAAATCAGTCTTCCAAAACTGTGGAGAATAAGGGAGTCGAACCCTTGACCTCCTGCGTGCAAGGCAGGCGCTCTAGCCAGCTGAGCTAATTCCCCTCTAGTAGACTTCAGATTTTAGATCTCAGATTACAGACTTTATTGTCTGACATCTGATGTCTTATATCTTCCCGTCTTTTTAATTAGTAGTCTCGGGCAGGCTCGAACTGCCGACCTCTACATTATCAGTGTAGCGCTCTAACCAGCTGAGCTACGAGACTGTCTGTTAGACTAACAGATTTCAGATAACAGATATCAGATTTAACTGACCATCCTATCTTCATCCTTGTCTCTCTCAATCCCTTTACTAATTTCTAGTGGGTTTTGTATTTTTAATATAATCAACCAAACAAAAAACTAAAGCTTTACTTTGAATAAGTACTTGTATCCGAAGATACTAATTTTGTTTATCGTCTAAAAGACGCTCTAAAATGAGATGTTCCAGCCGCACCTTCCGGTACGGCTACCTTGTTACGACTTAGCCCTAGTTACCTGTTTTACCCTAGGCAGCTCCTGTTACGGTCACCGACTTCAGGTACCCCAGACTTCCATGGCTTGACGGGCGGTGTGTACAAGGCCCGGGAACGTATTCACCGCGCCATGGCTGATGCGCGATTACTAGCGATTCCAGCTTCATAGAGTCGAGTTGCAGACTCCAATCCGAACTGAGACCAGCTTTCGAGATTTGCATCACATCGCTGTGTAGCTGCCCTCTGTACTGGCCATTGTATTACGTGTGTGGCCCAAGGCGTAAGGGCCGTGATGATTTGACGTCATCCCCACCTTCCTCTCTACTTGCGTAGGCAGTCTCACTAGAGTCCCCAACTTAATGATGGCAACTAGTGACAGGGGTTGCGCTCGTTGCAGGACTTAACCTAACACCTCACGGCACGAGCTGACGACAACCATGCAGCACCTTGAAAAATGTCCGAAGAAAAGTCTATTTCTAAACCTGTCATTTCCCATTTAAGCCTTGGTAAGGTTCCTCGCGTATCATCGAATTAAACCACATAATCCACCGCTTGTGCGGGCCCCCGTCAATTCCTTTGAGTTTCATTCTTGCGAACGTACTCCCCAGGTGGCTAACTTATCACTTTCGCTTAGTCTCTGAATCCGAAAACCCAAAAACGAGTTAGCATCGTTTACGGCGTGGACTACCAGGGTATCTAATCCTGTTCGCTCCCCACGCTTTCGTCCATCAGCGTCAGTTGTTGCTTAGTAACCTGCCTTCGCAATTGGTGTTCTAAGTAATATCTATGCATTTCACCGCTACACTACTTATTCCAGCTACTTCAACAACACTCAAGACATGCAGTATCAATGGCAGTTTCACAGTTAAGCTGTGAGATTTCACCACTGACTTACACATCCGCCTACGGACCCTTTAAACCCAATAAATCCGGATAACGCTTGCACCCTCCGTATTACCGCGGCTGCTGGCACGGAGTTAGCCGGTGCTTATTCGTATAGTACCTTCAGCTAGATACACGTATCTAGGTTTATCCCTATACAAAAGAAGTTTACAACCCATAGGGCCGTCGTCCTTCACGCGGGATGGCTGGATCAGGCTCTCACCCATTGTCCAATATTCCTCACTGCTGCCTCCCGTAGGAGTCTGGTCCGTGTCTCAGTACCAGTGTGGGGGATCACCCTCTCAGGCCCCCTAAAGATCGCAGACTTGGTGAGCCGTTACCTCACCAACTATCTAATCTTGCGCGTGCCCATCTCTATCCACCGGAGTTTTCAATATCGAATGATGCCATTCAACATATTATGGGGTATTAATCTTCCTTTCGAAAGGCTATCCCCCAGATAAAGGCAGGTTGCACACGTGTTCCGCACCCGTACGCCGCTCTCAAGATCCCGAAAGACCTCTACCGCTCGGCTTGCATGTGTTAGGCCTCCCGCTAGCGTTCATCCTGAGCCAGGATCAAACTCTCCATTGTATGTTTGTCTGACTCACTCAAAGTTTTTAACGCTTTAGTTTTTCCTTACTTGGTTGTTATATTATATGTCAATGATCTTTATATCTTTCGCTTTTTAACGAAGCAATCTTTCTGTCAGTGTCGCTCCGTATTTGCGAGTGCAAAAGTAAAACTTTATTTTCATTTGACCAAATGTTTCGAAAGAAAATTTTAAAGTTTTTTAAGTAACCTTAATCTCTTTCCAAACCCTCAATCCCTCTACTCCTGCGCTCCCTTAATTGGGACTGCAAAGATACAAACTTTATTTTAACTCGCAACTTTTAAATCCTAAAAATTAAAAGTTTTTTTCGCCTGTCTCTCTCGTAGAATATAATGTTTATGCTTATCTAAAAGCTCCTCTGCGCTTACCGAATCTCTTTCGTTTTTCAGTGGGGCAAAGATAGAAACTTCATCTATTCCCCGCAAGTTTATTTAACATAAAGTTTACACCAATATTACAATTGTTAATAAGTAGACAGTTTAACTTGCTGATTTATTTATATTTATATACAATTTTATACTTATCCACAATGGGGAATTGCTTTTTGGAAGATGTGAAAATCTTGTTTTAGAGATCATATAACAGGTATTTTATATATTATATAGAGGTATTATTAATTATTATATGTTACTATTATATATTAAAAATACAAAATTGGGTATTGTAAGTTTTGGCTAAGCCAATGGATAAGACTTTATTTTATGTAAATGGGCTAAAGTCCGTTTCTATTAATGAAGACTCTGTGGGGGGAAGCTAATATATAGCATGAAAATTAGGATTGATTCTGGCAGATTCTTTTATTAATATGGAATCATCTTGTTGAGATCCTTACAGGATGACAAAGATGATGGATTAGCCAAGTGTTAGCAATAGAGTTGCAAGACGGGAAGGCAGATTTTCACAGAACTTTCATAGAGCAGAAATGACTAAATTACCACCCCGTCAAAAATTCTTTGAATTTTTGACACCCCTCCAAAGGATGGGAATGATAGAAGCCATCACTTATGGATAATAGGTAATGCTATTAATTGATGCCAACCTATTATCTATTATCTATTATCTATTATTTATTCATCATTTATAAAGTGGTCCATTACCCTAGCCCCGATAGTAACGGTTACCCCACAGCACACGTTGGAGAGCAGGTGGGTTTGAGTATTGGGAAGGATGGCGCGAGGAGTATGAGTGTATAGCGGGATTAAGCTCCTGAATGAATTGGAGAGTTGGAGAGAATGAGAGTTTAATAAGAGGAAGGGAAAATTTATTTGAGCCAGGAAGCTTTCAACGTTGTGATAAAAAAATTCCGTAAGAATCCTTTACAGCAGGTTTCTTACGGAATGATTGTAAAACCGAAGTTTATATTTTTAGTTCAGAACATAGGATGTTCCGTCTCTTCCGTCTTTTAATTCTATGCCTTCAGCAAGCAGTTTGTCTCTGATCTGATCTGAAAGATCGAAATTTTTGGATTTTCTTGCCTGATTCCTAAGTTCGATTAAAACTTTTAGGGTTTGATCCAATTTTTCATTATTGTTTTCTTCTACAGGCTGCAATCCTAGCACGTCAAAGATAAAGGCATTCAATGTTGACTTTAAATCTTCAAGATCTGCTGTTGAGATTGTTTCTTTGCTATCATTTAAAGCAAAAATGTATTTTACGGCTTCAAATAAATGGGCGATCAGAATTGGAGAATTGAAATCATCTGTTAATGCATCATAACATTTGTTTTTCCATTCTGTAAGACTGAATGCTGATTGCTTTTTGTCATCAGGCGTAATGGAATTCAGTACTTTCACAGCTTCCATCAACCTAATAAATCCTTTTTCACTGGCAATCATGGCATCATTGGAGATATCCAAAACACTTCTGTAATGTGCCTGCAGGAAGCAGAAACGTACAATTGACGGATGGAAAGGTTTTTCAAAGAAATCATTATCTCCTGTTACCAACTGCATTGGAAGGATATAGTTTCCTGTAGACTTACTCATACGTTGAGAGTTCATTGTCAACATATTAGCATGCATCCAGTAATGTACTGGTGCGGCTCCATTGCAAGCTTTTCCTTGGGCAATTTCACATTCGTGGTGAGGGAATTTCAAATCCATACCTCCGCCATGGATATCAAAAGTTTCACCTAAATATTTAGTACTCATGGCTGTACATTCAAGGTGCCATCCTGGGAAACCTTCTCCCCAAGGGGAATTCCATCTCATGATGTGAGCGGGAGATGCTTTTTTCCAAAGAGCAAAATCTTGTGGATTCTTCTTCTCCCCTTGCCCGTCAAGATCACGGGTGTTAGCAAAAAGTTCTTCTATATTACGTTTTGAAAGTTCGCCGTAATTCAGTCCTCTTCTATTGTACTCTAATACATCGAAATATACAGAACCATTGCTTTCATATGCAAAACCTGTATCTATCAGTTTTTGAGTAAGCTCGATTTGCTCTACAATATGCCCTGTTGCTGTAGGCTCAATATTAGGAGGGAGCAGATTAAACATCTCTAAAACTTTATGGAAATCTACAGTGTACTTTTGTACAATTTCCATGGGTTCTAATTTTTCAAGACGAGTTTGCTTAACGAATCTATCGTTATTTACATCTCCATCATCAGTAAGATGCCCTGCATCGGTAATGTTTCTTACGTATCTTACTTTATATCCTAAATGCATTAGGGTACGGTAGATAAAATCAAAAGACAGGAAAGTTCTTACATTCCCTAAATGCACATTGCTGTACACTGTAGGTCCGCAGACATACATTCCTACGTTTCCTTCTAAGATGGGTTTGAATATTTCTTTTTCCGCTGTAAGCGAGTTATATATTTTTAATTGCATTTATTTTTTATTAAAAGATTCAATAGTTTTAAGATTCAAAAATTAGTTAAAATAAAAATCTGTCACAACAAATAATTGTTGTGATAAAGATTTTATGTGAAACTTTTTTAAATTTTATCATAATTAAATCGATTCTAAATGATGCTGCAAATGTTCTACGTAATCCTTAATGATAAACTCCAGGGTAAAAACCTGAGTTTCTGTTTTGGTGGTATCACACGTTCTTTGTAATGCTTCATCAGGAATATTTTCTACGATATGAACGATCTGATAGTTTAGTGCTTTCCAAAGGTTGATTAACTCTCCAATGGGAACATTCTGATAATTCTGAGCTTTTACCCAGGCGTTCTGATCATATATGATATTCTCGTTCTCTTTATATTGAGTGACTACAAATCTACGGATATTTGTAAAAGCACTATCACAAAGATGGCCAATAATTTCTTTTTTGGACCATTTTTCCGGTGATTTTTTATAAATCCATTCTTCTTCAGAAATTAACTGGAACTTTTTTAGTTCTGTATCTATAATATTTTTAAGGATCTGGTAGTTCATTGATTAATCTAGTTTTGCATGGCTTCCTACATAATGTAAGAATTCCTGCCTTGTGATTGGGTTTGTTCTGAAGATTCCACTTAGTTCCGCAGTAATAGTGGAGCTTGCAGTGTCTTTAATTCCTCTACAGTTTACACAAAGGTGTTTAGCATCAATGATACATGCAACATTTTTTGTTCCTAAAGCTTCTTTCAGAGCTTCTACAATCTGCATTGTTAATCTTTCCTGAACCTGTGGTCTTTTTGCATAGTAATCCACAATTCTGTTAATTTTTGAAAGACCGATTACTTCTCCATTAGAGATATACGCAACATGCGCTCTTCCTATAATAGGTAAGAAGTGGTGTTCACAAAAAGAGTATACTGTGATATCTTTCTCCACCAACATCTGACGGTATTTATATTTATTGGAAAATGTAGAGATCCCTGGTTTGTTTTCCGGAAGAAGTCCTCCGAAAATCTCGTTCACGTACATTTTAGCAACACGCTTCGGAGAATCCTTTAGAGAGTCATCGGTCATATCCAGTCCTAATGTTTCCATGATTTCTCCAAAAAGCTCAGTAATTTTCTCAATTTTTTCCTGTGGCGATTTATCAAAAGCATCTTCCCTTATAGGCGTATGTTCTTTTCCAGTGAAAATATCATCGTCGTTATCAGTAAAATCAACCATTTTTATTATTTTGCAGCAAAAATACGGATAATATCGTTTCATCTATTTGTTCCGAAAAGTTTTTATTTATTTTTTGGATCGTCAAAAACCTCTATAATCTCCATATCTATTGGATATTTTTTGAATAGTGGAATTTTGGCCAGCATGAACAAAATTATCTTTTATAACCTACTCTGATTAAAAACTATATGATTATTGTCGAAGAAGTACACAACAAAGACCATAAAAGGGAATTTCTGGAATTTCCCGCGCAACTTTATCAACACGACAAAAATTATATACGTCCTTTAGACAAGCATATTGAGGAGATCTTTAGCCATGAAAAGAATAAGTTCTTCAAGAATGGTGAATGCAAAAGGTTTTTATTTAAAAAAGACAATAAGACAGTTGGAAAAGTAGCTGCATTCATCAACAGCTGCTATGAACAAAAGCAGCCTACCGGAGGAATTGGTTTCTTTGACTGTATCAACGATCAGGAGACGGCTAATTTTATTTTTGACCATTGTAAAAACTGGCTTCATGAAAGAGGAATGGAAGCTATGGATGGCCCTATCAATTTTGGAGAACGGGATAAGTTCTGGGGACTTTTGATTGAAGGGTTTATAGAGCCTTTGTATGGAATGAATTATAATTTTCCTTATTACAAAGAGCTTTTTGAAAATTATGGATTTCAGATTTATTTTGAACAGCTTTGTTTCACCAGACCTGTATTTGCAGAAGTTTCACGTGTTTTTACGATTGCTCATGAGAAAAATAGGAGAAATCCGGCTATTTCTGCTCAGCCTATGAAAAAGAATAACCTGCCAAAGTTTGCAAAGGATTTTACAGTGGTTTATAATAAGGCATGGGCAGCTCACGGAGAAGGAAAGCAATTGGAAGAAGGTAAGGTTTTGAAAATGTTCAATACGATGAAACCTATTATGAATGAACATATCTCATGGTTTGTGTATGAAAATGACAAGCCTATTGCGATGTGGATCAATCTTCCGGACCTCAACCAGTGGTTTAAATACCTCAACGGAAAGTTTGGCGTTTTTGAGAAGCTTAAGTTTTTGTTTTTAAAGCGATTTAAGAAGAATGAAAAAATGGTTGGTCTGGTGTTCGGCGTGGTTCCTGAATGGCAAAGAAAAGGAATTGATGGGTATATGATTTGGGAAGGCACCCAACATTTGAGAAAGCATACCGATTTTACGATTACTGAGCTTCAGTGGATTGGTGATTTTAATCCAAAAATGATTAAGATTGCTGAAACTCTTGATACTACTGTGACCAGGAAACTGGCGACCTATCGATATTTGTTTGATCGGGATAAGGAGTTTGAGAGACATGTGATTCTTTAAGGTAAGGGAGATGGAGAATGGAAGATGGGAGTTATTGAAGTCTAATGATTGACTAAAGGTTTAGTTTACTTCTTTTGGAGCCTGCCAATTATTTGACGCAAAGGTTTAATTTGCTACTGTTATATTTTTGAGGGAGCGAAGGTGGAATCAATTTCGTTGATTCTTTTGAAGCTAATGTTTAGCCTACGGCTTTTTTACTCATCTATCTTATTTTGGGGAGATATTACTTGTGAGATTTTTATAAAATAAAAAGCCCTGTCATTTAAGACAAGGCTACTTTCATTTTTGGTACTTTTATTAGAATAGCTCACCGGCTACTTTTTTGATGTTGTCACTTTTCCCCATTGAGTAAAAGTGTAAAACAGGAACTCCGAAATCCAGAAGTTCTTTGCACTGGGCAATGGCCCATTCTACTCCAATCTGCTTAACCGCTTCATTATTTTTAGCATTCTCCACTTCATTGATTAACTCTTCCGGAAGGTCTATTTTAAATACCTGAGGGAGGATTTTCAAATGTTTCTTGGTGGCGATCGGTTTAATTCCCGGAATGATTGGAACGGTAATTCCCATCTCTCTTGCTTTCTGAACGAATTCAATGTACTTTTTATTGTCAAAAAACATTTGGGTTACGATATAATCTGCTCCGGCATCTACTTTTTGCTTCAGCCATTTCAGGTCATAATTCATGGAGGGAGCTTCCATGTGTTTTTCAGGATAACCCGCTACTCCGATGCAGAATTTATTAAGTTCATCACAAACCTGTTCTTCATTGTGAAGGTATTTTCCTCTTCCCAGGTTGTTAATCTGATTCACAAGATCCATGGCGCTGGCATGACCTCCCTGAGTAGGTTCAAAATACTGATGTCCTTTCATAGCATCTCCTCTCAATGCCATTACATTATCAATACCCAAATACATACAGTCTACTAAAAGATATTCGGTTTCTTCTTTGGTAAAGCCTCCACATAATAGGTGTGGAACAGTATCTACATTATATTTATGCTGAATAGCTGCACAAATCCCCAATGTTCCCGGGCGCATCCTTGTGATACGACGCTCCATCAATCCATTTCCTTTATCTAAATAAATATATTCTTCTCTTGAAGTGGTAACATCAATGAATGGTGGCTTGAACTCCATCAACGGATCTATATTCGTATATAAGTCTTCAATACCAATTCCCTTTTGTGGCGGAACCACTTCTAAGGAGAATAAAGTTTTTCCATTTGCGTTTTGAATGTGCTCTGTTATCTTCATATCAATTTTAATCTGCTAAATTTGGTGACAACCACTTTCTTGCTTCCTGTAAAGAGATTCCTTTTCTCTCTGAGTATTCTTTTAATTGGTCTTCTGCGATTTTTCCCAGTCCGAAATATTTTGCATGTGGGCTTCCGAAATAATATCCTGAAACAGCTGCTGTAGGGAACATTGCTAAACTTTCAGTCAAATAAACTCCAATATTTTCTTCAACCTTCAATAAATCCCAGATCGCATGTTTTTCCAAGTGGTCAGGGCAAGCCGGATATCCTGGTGCAGGGCGGATTCCTTTATATTTTTCTGCAATCAGCTCTTCATTGCTCAATTCTTCCTGAACGGCATAGCCCCAATATTCTGTTCTTACTTTTTTATGTAAAAACTCTGCGTAGGCTTCTGCAAAACGATCTGCCAATGCTTTTACCATGATAGCATTATAATCATCATTAGCTTTTTCATATTCTTCGGCTAGCTCATCCGTACCGAAACCTGTGGTTACACAAAATGCTCCCATATAATCTGTCTTTCCTGAACTTTGTGGGGCGATAAAGTCACTTAATGCCAGATAATCTTTTCCTTTTGATCTTTGAGCCTGCTGTCTTAGGGTTAAAAACTTAACCTTTTCGTTATTATTTTCATCAAAAATCAGAATATCATCTGTTTCATTGGAGTTGGCTTTAAAGATCCCGAAGATTGCTTTTGCTGTTAACAGCTTTTCATCCAAAATTCTCTTTAAGATAACCTGTGCGTCTTTGAAAAGTTCTTTTGCCTGCACACCTACCACCTCATCTTCTAAGATATTCGGGTATTTCCCATGAAGATCCCAGCTTCTGAAGAATGGTGACCAGTCTATGAAAGGTAATAATTCTCTCAGGTCCTGATTTTCAATTACAGTGATTCCTAAATTATTCGGAGTGAAGATTTCTTCGTTTTTCCAGTCTATTTTAAACTTACTTTCTCTGGCTTCTTCAATGGAAACATAATCTTTATCAACTTGTCTGTTCAGGAATTTTTCTCTGAAGTCTGAATAATCACTCTTCAGATCAGAAACATATTCCTTATTTCTGTCTCCCAATAATGAGCTTACCACATTTACAGCTCTTGAAGCATCATTAACGTGAACTACTGCATTTTTATATTTTAAATCGATTTTTACCGCGGTGTGTGCCTTTGAAGTCGTTGCACCACCAATTAATAATGGAAAATCTAAATTTTGTCTTTCTAATTCTGAAGCGATGTACACCATTTCATCCAAACTCGGTGTAATCAATCCGCTTAGCCCGATGACATCTACTTTTTCTGCGATGGCTGTCTGAATAATCTTTTCAGCAGGAACCATTACCCCAAGATCCACAATCTCATAATTGTTACAGCCCAGTACTACGCTTACAATGTTTTTACCAATATCATGTACATCTCCTTTTACGGTTGCCATCAGGATTTTTCCATTGGCAGGTCTTGATCCGTCTTTTTCCGCTTCAATAAAAGGCTGTAAATAAGCCACTGCTTTTTTCATTACTCTTGCAGATTTAACAACCTGCGGCAAGAACATTTTCCCACTTCCGAATAAATCTCCCACAACTCCCATTCCGGTCATTAGATTGATTTCAATAACATGAAGGGGCTTAGCAGCAACCTGCCTAGCTTCTTCTACATCTTCTTCAATAAAACGATCAATTCCTTTTACAAGAGCATAGGTAATTCTTTCCTGTAATGGATTTTTTCTCCATTCCAAATCTTCAGTCTTTTCTATTTTGACTGATTTATGTTTTTCGGAGTAATCAAGAAGTCTTTCTGTAGCATCTTCCCTCTTGTCCAGAATAACATCTTCCACAAGCTCCAGCAATTCTTTATTGATTTCATCATAAACTTCCAGCATCGCAGGATTTACAATACCAATATTCATCCCAGCTTGAATGGCATGGTAAAGGAATACGGAGTGCATGGCTTCTCTTACCGTATCATTTCCACGGAACGAAAAGGATACATTACTTACTCCTCCACTCACAGATGCATAAGGAAGATTTTGTCTTACCCAGCGTGTAGCTTCGATAAAATCGATGGCATTTTTTCTATGCTCGTCCATTCCCGTTGCTACCGGGAAGATATTTAAGTCGAAAATGATATCTTCAGCCGGGAATCCTATCTGGTTGACGAGAATATCATAAGATCGTTTTGAAATTTCTATTCTTCGTTCAAGATTGTCAGCCTGCCCTACCTCATCAAATGCCATTACAATAACTGCAGCTCCATATCTTTTAATGGCTTTGGCATGTTTGATAAATTCTTCTTCGCCTTCTTTTAAGCTGATAGAGTTCACCACACATTTTCCCTGAGCTACCTGAAGACCTGCTTCCAGAATTTCCCATTTGGAAGAGTCTACCATGATGGGGATTCTTGCAATATCCGGTTCTGATGCGATTAAGTTCAGAAATTTAATCATCGATGCTTTTCCATCAATCAAACCATCATCGAAATTGACATCAAGAATCTGCGCCCCTCCTTCTACCTGATGGCGGGCAATATCTAATGCTTCAGAGAATTTTTCCTCTTTGATCAGTCTTAAAAATTTTTTGGACCCGGCAACATTAGTTCTCTCACCCACATTGATGAAATTACTTTCCGGTGTTATGATAAGAGGCTCAAGGCCTGATAATCTTAAATATTTCATTTTATTCTTCTAAAATATAGTAGGCGTTATTTGCATTCTGCCTTAATAAGTCCCTGTGCTTGCCTAAAGCAGTAAACAACGGAAATCTTTTGTACGCTAAGCCATGTTCATTAGCAAATTCTTCTATCTCCTCAGTAATCTCATTATAATACATATAGCTGTAGTTAGGAAAGAGGTGATGCGCCACATGAAAATTAAAATTTCCTAATACATTTCTTACCAACCAGTTATTTTCCTGCAAATCGTTGGTTACTTCAAACTGATGATGAAGCCAGCTGAATGGAAGACCATTATCTTTATTCAATCTTGGAAAGGCATTATCAGGAAGAGGGTGCAAAGGCAATAAAACAAACAGTGCAAAAATGCTTGCCGCAATTACCTGTAAAAACCAAGCTCCTAAAGCCAACCCAATTGATACTTTAAAGAACACTATAGGAATTATAATTTGATAAAAAAAGTAAAACAACTTATAACTCACCATTTTCACTTTCTCCACCACAGGTATTTTTCCCTGTGTTTTCAAAATCACTCTTTCCTTATCAAAGAAGTCTCTGAAGTCTCTTATGAACATCCAATTGAACAAATACAATGGATATACTAAAAAGAAAAACCTATGCTGATACTTCTGAACTCCTTTGGCCTTAATCCAAGGCACTATTAAAAGTAAACCACTCTGCTCAATATCGGTATCCCAACCATCCACATTCGGATAAGCATGGTGACTTGCGATGTGTCTCTTCTTCCAGATATAGGAATTAGCTCCTATGAAATCAAAAATGTGTAACACTACTCCATTCAGCTTTTTACTTTTAAAAATGTTGTTATGAGCTGCTTCATGGATCAGATTTAAATAAATTAAAACCAGAAAAATTCCCATTAAAACGAAACTGAATATATACATCCAATGTTTTTCGGCATTCAAGAGAGCAATAAAATATAAACCAACATAGATCAGTGGTAGAAGTACCGCTTTGATCTGAATATAGATATCTCTGTTTTCAGGAATAGCTTCTATCCGTTGGTTTACTTTCTTTCTCAATTCATTAAACAACTTGGCATCATCTGAATCTTTTAAGTAACTCGGCTTTTCCATTATATTAATTTTTGTGGTTTACTTAAAGTTAATATTTATATTCCAGCCTACATTCTTGATTTTAATTAAAAAAATCTATCTAATTACACAAATTCCTTCAATTTCCTTGGTTCATATTTTTCTACCAGCTCCGCAATCGCCTTGATATGTTCCGGAGTGGTACCGCAGCAACCTCCAATAATGTTAATCAATCCTTTTTCTGCATATTCTTTGATCTGTCTTGCCATATCTTCTGGTGTTTCATCATATTTTCCAAAGGCATTCGGTAATCCGGCATTGGGGTAAGCTGAAACATAGAATTCTGAATTATGAGCCAAAGTTTCCAGATAAGGAGTCAGCTGATCTGCTCCTAGAGCACAGTTAAAGCCTACACTTAATAGATTCAAATGAGAAACTGAAATTAAAAAGGCTTCAGCGGTCTGTCCGCTCAAAGTTCTTCCTGAAGCATCAGTAATGGTTCCGGAAACCATGATTGGAATTTTTATTCCTCTTTCTTCCTGAAGTTCATCGATTGCAAACAAGGCAGCTTTAGCATTTAAGGTATCGAAGATTGTTTCCACCAACAGGATATCTGAACCTCCATCCAATAATGCTTCACATTGTTGTTTATAAGCGACTCTCAGTTCTTCAAACGTTATGGCTCTGTATCCAGGGTCATTCACATCAGGGCTTAAGCTTGCCGTTCTGTTGGTTGGGCCTATTGACCCTGCTACAAATCTTGGTTTATCCGGAGTCTTAGCTGTATATTCATCACAGGCTTTTCTGGCAATTTTTGCAGACTCATAATTCAGATCATACACCAACTCTTCCATGTGGTAATCAGCCATTGCAATGGTAGTTCCGGAGAATGTATTGGTTTCAATGATATCAGCTCCTGCTTCCAGATATTTCTTGTGTACTTCTTCAATAGCCTGTGGCTGAGTAAGGGAAAGTAAATCATTATTTCCTTTTACCGGATGTTCCCAGTCTTTGAATCGTTCACCACGATAGTCTTCTTCTTCAAACTTGTAGCGCTGAAGCATGGTTCCCATGGCTCCGTCCAGAACGAGGATGCGTTCTTTGAGGGCTTTGTTTAGTGATTCTATATTTGTCATCTCTTTTATAGTTGTTGAGTGAAACTGATATGGTTTGGGGGTTGATAGGACTTCGTTCTATCTTTGGGTTAAATCGCCCCTTTGGGGCTCTTGGGAGTTTAATCTAAGGCTTGTTTTAAGTCTGCAATGATATCGTCTACGTTTTCTAAACCTACTGAACAACGAACTAATCCTGCTGTAATTCCTACTTCGTTTCTTTCTTCATCTGATAATTTAGAGTGTGTAGTAGACGCCGGATGGGTTACGATCGTTCTTGTATCCCCTAAGTTTGCAGACAATGAACACATCTGGATCTTATCCAGGAAGTTTCTTCCGCCTTCAATTCCTCCTTTTATTTCAAAAGCAACGATATTCCCACCTAGTTTCATCTGCTTTTTAGCGACTTCATAGTTTGGATGGGATTTCAGGAATGGATATTTTACGAGTTCCACATTAGGATGGCTTTCTAAAAATTCAGCTACCTTCAATGCATTTTCACAGTGTTTTTCCACACGGATTGCTAATGTTTCAAGGCTTTTTGATAATACCCATGCATTAAAAGGGGACAACGCAGGTCCTGTATTTCTTGCGAAAAGATAAATTTCTCTGATCAGGTCTTCTTTTCCTACTGCGATTCCTCCCAATACTCTTCCCTGCCCGTCGATCAACTTCGTTGCAGAATGTACAACAACATCCGCACCATATTTAATAGGCTGCTGAAGATAAGGAGTTGCAAAACAGTTATCTACAATAAAAATCAGATTATGTTTTTTTGCGATTTGTCCGAAAAATTCCAGGTCCAGGATTTCAATTGCAGGATTGGTAGGAGTTTCAAGGTATAAAATCTTTGTATTCGGTTTAATATACTGTTCTACATTCTGTGCATCTTCTGCTTTGAAATAAGTGGTTTCAATATTCCATTTCGGAAAATACTTTGTGAATAAAGTGTGAGTAGATCCGAAAACGGACTGACAACTTACAATATGATCTCCAGCACTTAATAAAGCTGCAAATGTAGAATAGATTGCTGCCATTCCGGTTGCAAAGGCATATCCTGCTTCTGCTCCTTCCATTTTTGCAATCTTCTCTGTAAATTCAGATACGTTCGGATTGGAGAAACGGCTGTACAGATTTTTAGGTTTTTCTTCAGCAAAACTTGCTCTCATATCTTCAGCATCCTGAAAAATAAAGCTGGAAGTAAGATATAATGGTGTAGAATGTTCGTCAAACTGAGATCTCTCCGTCTGAGTTCTTATTGCTGATGTTTCGAAATTTTCCATATAGTTTTAATTGATTTACCAATGTATCAATCTAACAGTGTAATAATGAGATTCTTCGCTTTGCTCAGAATGATAGTCATTGGTAAACTGTTACATTATTAAATTGTTACATTAATTTATTTTGTTTCACTTAGTCTTAAAATATCACCGAATACTCCTCTGGCAGTTACCTGTGCTCCGGCTCCGGCTCCCATAATCACGATTGGGTTTTCGCCATAACTTTCTGTATAGATCTCAAAGATGGAATCTGATCCTTTCAACTGCCCTAATGCTGATGTTGCAGGAACAGAAATCAGTTTTACATCCAACTCACCTTTGTCTTTCTGTAAATCTCCATGTAAATCTCCTACATATCTCAATACATGACCTGGCTCCTGGTTTTCTTTGATCTTCTGATATTCTTCATCCAGCTCGTCTAATCTTGTAAGAAATTCTGATTTTGAAACCTCAAGTAAGCTTTCCGGAACGAGATTTTGAATGTTGATATCTTCAAATTCGTTGATTAGATCTAATTCTCTTGCCAAAATCAATAATTTTCTTGCTACGTCATTTCCTGAAAGGTCTTCTCTTGGATCTGGTTCTGTATATCCTTTTTCTAAAGCTTCGTTGATAATTGTTGAAAATTTATCTTCTCTCAAAGAGAAATTGTTGAAAACATAGCTCAATGTTCCCGAAAAAACTCCTTTAATTCTTGTGATATTCTCTCCTGAAAGGTGTAATAATTTGATCGTATCAATTAAAGGAAGACCTGCACCTACGTTGGTTTCATACAGATAACGTCTGTTGTTTTTACTCAACGTATATCTTAGTTTTCTGTATTCTTCAATCGGAAGGGTATTGAAAATTTTATTGGAAGACACCAGATCAAATCCGTTTTCTGCTAATGCATGATAATTTTTTACAAAATCTTTACTTGCTGTGTTGTCTACAACAATCAGGTTCTCTAATTGATTTTCATTGGAAAAATTGATTAATTCCTGAACGTCAGAAGAATGCTCTGCCGTTAAAACCTCATCAGACCAATTATTGTCAAACCCTTTTTTATTGAATGCAATTTTCTTTGAATTGGCTACTGCAACAACTTTCAGATCTACTTTTTTACGTCTTTTGATCTCTTCTGAAGACTCAAGAACCTGCTCAATTAATGTTTTCCCTACATTTCCATGGCCAATAATTGCCAGATGAACGGTCTTCGGTTTTTTGAAAATCTCAGATTCTATAATATTTCTTGTTTTTTCATCCTGTGAAGAAGTTACTACGATGTTTACTCTGTTTTCTCCAGCAACTTGATTTAAAAGCAATGGAAAAACATTGTTTCTAGCCAATTCTGCAAAAACTTTATTGGAATCTTCTGCTACAAAACCAATCACAGAAACATTGTTGATACTGTATATTTGAGATACTTTTCCTGATTTTCTTTCTGCTTCAAACTCATCAATAAGACAAGCTACTGCTTTTTCAGCATCGTTTTCGTGAACTAAAATAGAAATTCCGTTTTCTATAGCTTGCTGAGAGATTACTCCCACACTGATGCGCGCTAAAGTAAGCGCTTTAAAAATTCGTCCGTCAATTCCGATTTCCCCTAAGAAATCTACCCCTTCAAATTTGACAATTGATCTGTTCTTCAAAAATTTTATTTCTTTAGCATTTTTCATTACTTATAAAATGTTTTTTATGATATTATTTAATTGTTGATATTCCATTAGGAAGGCATCATGCCCGTGTATAGATTGGATCTCGTGATAAGAAATATTCTCCTTTTTCTTTTTCAGTTTCTCAAAACACATTCGGATTTCAGAAGCCGGGAAGAATAAATCTGTATCTACGGAGATCATGTGCATTCGTGCTTGTATATTCTCCAGAGCAGTTTCATCAGCATTGATATTCATCAATAAATGATTCATCAGCTTGTATGCTTGTAAACTAAACCTTTCGTTTAGCGCGTTACCATGATAAACCAGCCAGTCTTCTGATTCTAAGCATTGCTTTTCCTGATTGTATTTGTTTTGAAATCTGTCGTTAAGTGATTCCGGAGTTCTATAGCACAACATCGCATGGATTCTTGCTTTTTGTAATGGTTCTTCTTTATCATTCAATAAAAATTTCTGAACCAGACATTGTGCATGAAGCCAATCATGAGTTCTGTAGTCACAGGCAATGGGAATAAAAATTTCTGCCAGCTTTGGTTGTTTTGCTAACATTTCCCATGCAATTCCTCCTCCCAGGGAGCCACCAATAATGGTATATAAATTTTTGATATGTAGAGCTTCTAATCCTTTCAGAAAAATATTGCCTATATCTGAAGGCGTGAAGTCTTCATAGTCTTCAATTAAAAAATGATCGTAACCGTTTCCGGGGATATTGAAACACAGAACAGTGTACTTATTAGTATCAACGATCTGATTTTCGCCTACCAATTGTTTCCACCAGCCTTTTTCTCCGGATACATTTGAATTTCCGGTAAGGGCATGATTAATTAAAATGATTGGAGCTGTAAACAGATCTTTCCCGAAAAGCTCATAGCTCAACGAGATATCGTATTCCTTTTGGGAATGGGTTTGATACGAAAGATTAATATAGTTTAGTTCTGTTTTCAATTCTATTATATATTTTAATACAATTGAAAATGCCACAGGAAATGGCTGAAAAGAACTTCAGTAAGTTATCTGTCCAAAATAATTTTGGTAGAACGTAGCACCTTCTTTGCTTGCGCAAAGGGTTGCTAAGGTTTCATAGGGTCTAATCCCTCAACCTTTCTTGATAACATTTTCAATATTTGAATGAACGAATGGTGCAAAGGTAGTTCTTTTCTTTTAAAATCAAAAAAAAAATAATTTAATATTAAAAAAAGCCCTTAAATAGAAGTCTCTCAAGGGCATATTAATTATTCTTCAGATAAAATGAATTGGAATTATTTTTCAAAAAAACTACCTTCGTAAAGAAAAATGATGATATATGATCGCCGAAAAAGAAAGATTACAAGATACCAAATGGAAAAACTGGGGACCTTATGTAAGCAACCGGCAATGGGGAAATGTAAGAGAAGATTATAGCCCGGACGGAAATGCCTGGAACCATACCAATCATAATAATGCGGAAAGCTACGCCTACCGTTGGGGTGAAGAAGGTATTGCAGGAATTTCTGATGTAAAACAGCTGTTCTGCTTTGCGCTTTCGTTCTGGAATAAAAAAGATAAAATCGTTAAGGAACGTTTCTTTGGTCTGAGCAATCCTCAGGGAAACCACGGAGAAGACATCAAGGAAATTTTCTATTATCTGGATAATACCCCTACTCATAGTTATATGAAAATGGTTTACAAATATCCGATCAATGAATTCCCTTATGATGATCTTGTCACAGTAAACGGAAGGCGCAGCAAACAGGAGCCGGAATATGAGATCTTTGATACCGGAATTTTTGATAATGATGCCTATTTTGATATTTTCATTGAATATTGTAAAGCAGATCACAACGATATTCTGGTAAGGGTAACGATATGCAACCGAAGCCAACAAGATGCTCCAATAGTAGTAGCACCAACAGCCTGGTTTAGAAACAACTGGAAATGGGGTTATAATACCTATAAAGGAGAAATGAATGCCTCCGATGACGGAAGTATTACTATTGGGCACGACAGTATTTCCATCAAAAAGTTTTATTCAAGAAATGGAAATGCCCAAAGCGTATTCTGCGAAAATGAAACCAATACTCCAAAGCTGTATGGAGCACCACAGGCAGAAAATACTTATTTTAAAGATGGGATTAATGATTTTATCGTCCATCATAGTAATACCGTAAACCCTGAAAAAAGAGGTAGCAAAGCTTCTTTTTTAATTGACGAACTCATTGGAGCAGGGCAATCTCAGGTCTTTGAATTCAGACTATGTCCTGAGGAAAGTGATGAGCCTTTTGAAAATTTTGATAAAATCTTTGAGATCAGGCAATCTGAAACCGAAGAGTTTTATCATGAAATTCAGAATGATACCACCAATGAAGACGAAAGGAATGTGCAAAGACAAGCTTTTGCAGGACTTCTTTGGAATAAACAGTTTTATCACTATAATGTTGGAAAATGGCTGAAAGGAGATCCCAACTTTGAGGCGCCCAGAAACTTTAATCAGTATGTAAGAAATACGGAATGGAACCATCTTCACAATAAAGATATTATTTCGATGCCCGATAAATGGGAATATCCATGGTATGCAACCTGGGATTTGGCATTTCACTGTGTTCCTTTATCCATCATTGATGCTGAATTTGCCAAAGGGCAGCTATTACTCCTTACCAAAGAATGGTATATGCATCCTAACGGACAGCTGCCAGCCTATGAATGGAATATGAGCGATGTGAATCCACCTGTACATGCATGGTCTTGCTTCAGGGTTTTTAAAATTGATGAAAAAAACAATGGAAAACCCGATTTATTATTCCTTGAAAAAGTCTTCCAAAAACTTCTTCTGAATTTCACTTGGTGGGTGAACCGAAAGGATAAAAACGGGAAAAATATTTTTGGTGGCGGTTTTCTTGGACTGGATAATATCGGAGCCTTTGATCGAAATATGGTTTTAGAGGATGGACAACATCTGGAACAGGCAGACGGAACAAGCTGGATGGCGATGTATGCGCTGAACATGATGCGAATTGCCATGGAACTTGCCCAATATTATCAGGTGTATGAAGATATGGCCATCAAATTCTTTGAGCATTACCTTTATATTGCGGAAGCTATGGAAAATCTTGGTGAAGGAACCAAAGGACTATGGAATGAGGAAGACGGATTTTTCTATGATGTTCTTCAGCTTGGAAATGGAAACAGTGTTTCTTTACGATTGAGAAGTATTGTTGGATTAATTCCATTATTTGCCGTAGAAATTGTAGATCACCGCCTTCTGGAAAAGATGCCGAATTTCAAAACCAGAATGGAATGGATCTTAAAAAACAAACCTGAACTCACCAAACTTGTTTCTCATTGGGATGAAGAAGGCCAGGGCAGAAAACATCTGATGAGCATCCTTCGTAAAAACAGACTGACTAAAGTATTATCAAGAATGCTTGATGAAAAGGAATTTCTAAGCGCTTACGGAATCCGGGCTATGTCTAAAGTATATGAGGAAAATCCATTTGTATTCTCTGTTCACGGTCATGAAAATGTAGTATATTATACGCCTGCAGAAAGCGATAGCAGAATGTTTGGCGGAAACAGTAACTGGCGTGGTCCGATCTGGTTCCCCATTAATTTTCTTATTGTAGAAAGCTTACAACGTTTCCACTATTATTATGGAAATAGCTTAAAAGTAGAATTCCCAACAGGAAGCGGTGAAAAGAAAAACCTGGATGAAGTGGCACAGAATATCAGTAAGAGACTATGTTCTATCTTCTTAAAGGATGAACATGGGCAACGAGCCTTCAATGGAGGAAATCCGAAATTCAATTACGATGAACACTTTAGAGACTATATCACCTTTTTTGAATATTTCCATGGAGACAATGGCCGAGGCGTAGGAGCTTCCCATCAAACAGGATGGACAGCTACAGTGGCGAAATTGATAAAACCAAGGCTTACCTTTTAATGAGCAATGAATAATAGTTAATGAGTAATAAAAAAAACCGGATGAAACATCCGGTTTTCTTTTTGTATATATATTTTTTGCATAAGGTCTATGTGCTTATGTGGTAAGAATTTTTAAATCACATAGGTATATAGCTCCTATAATGCTTATAAACTATTTTATTCGTGAATTTGTGGCCAAATAAAAAAATGAGGCTTGAAGGCCTCACTATAGTTTTAAATTTTTTCTCCGTTTACGAACACTTCGTATCCGATTTCTACGTTCGGTTCTAAAGTTTTCGATACAGAACAATATTTTTCGAAAGATAATTCTGCAGCTTTTAAAGCTTTCTTAGGATCAATTTCACCTTCTAAAAGGAATTTAACCATAATTGATTTGAAAGGTTTTGCATCGTCTACCTGAACTCTCTCCCCTTCTACTTCTGCCTGAAAACTTTTAATTTCCTGACGTTGCTTTTTTAAAATCGAAACTACATCTATTCCGCTGCATCCAGCCACTGCCATCAGGACACTTTCCATTGGAGAAACTCCTTTAGCTCCTGGCTGAGAAGTATTGTCTAAAAGGATGGAATTTCCCTGACTGTTTGTACATTCAAATAAAAAGTCGTCGTTGATTCTATTTAGTGTTATTTTCATTGTTGCTTGTTGCTTGTTGCTTGTTGCTTGTTACAAAATTATAAAATTCCTCTGGCTTTTATCTCCAAATATTTATTGATAACGTCAATATTCAAATTCTCAGGGAGTGTATATACTGTATAAATTCCATATTTACGGAGCTCCTGAATAATCAGTTTCTTTTCAAATTCGAATTTTTCAGCAACAATCTCATCATAGATTTCCTGCATACTTTCCGGATTCTTATGAATCAATGTTTGTAATTCTGAGTTTTTGAAGAATACCACAACCAACAAATGGTTCTTAGCAATTCCGCGAAGATATTTTAGCTGACGGTTTAATCCATCTAACGTTTCAAAATTGGTAAATAACAAAATAAGACTTCTCTGATTGATCGAATATTTTACATCCTGATACAGTCGGTTGAAATCACTTTCAAAGAAATCTGTTTTAATATTATAAAGTGATTCTGATATTTTCTTAAGCTGTCCGGACTTATTCTCTGCTGCAATTTTATTTTCAGCTTTTTTGGAGAAAGTCATCATTCCTGCTCGATCTCCTTTTCTTAGAATAATATGAGATAAAGCCATCGTTGCATTGATGGAATAATCTAAAAGACTCAATCCTTTGAAAGGCATCTTCATGGTTCTCCCTTTATCTATCAGCATGAAAATACGCTGTGATTTTTCATCCTGAAATTGGTTTACCATCAGACGATTGGCTTTAGAAGTTGCTTTCCAATTGATGGTTCTGATATCGTCTCCCGGAACATATTCTTTGATCTGTTCAAATTCCATAGTGTGCCCCAACTTTCTTACTTTTTTTATTCCGCCTAACAGAAATTCACTCTGTAAAGCCATCAATTCATATTTTCTAAGATGGATAAAAGACGGATAAGAAGGTAACATCGCATCCTTCTGAAAATTGAATCTTTTCGAAACAAATCCTAAAGGTGATGAAGCATAAACATTAAGGCTTCCAAAATGATATTCCCCTCTTTCTTTGGGTTCTAAACTATACTGAAAGAATGTGTTGGCGTCAGCATTAATTGATTTTTCAATTAGAAAATCTCTTTTCTGAAACTGAAACGGGATCTCATCAATAATCTTAGTATTGATTTTAAAACTGTAGTTATTTTTAATATCAATCTTTACAAAGTTCTCATCACCATTGGACAATTTTTCCGGCAATATTCTTTGTGCCTGTACGGCATTTTTCTGATTAAAAATCAGCAAATAATCCACTATTACGGCAAGAAAGCATATCAGAAGTGCAATGTGGGCTACCCACATCAACACCGGAAAGAAAAATGTCAGAACATACAGTATCCCCACTCCAATGAGCGTAAAGAAGAAACGTGTATTGATATATAAGTTTTTCATTGTTTAGGTGGCTGGTAGCAGATTATAGGTTTTACAAGAGATCCTTACCTATTACCTATCTAGGGATTTCTATTCCTTCTAAGATTTGACGGATAATTTCATCTGCAGTAAGGCCTTCCATTTCTCTTTCCGGAGAAACAATCACTCTATGTCTTAAAACAGCGTAACTTGCCTCCTTAATATCTTCAGGAGTTACAAAATCTCTTCCTCTTAATGCTGCAAAAGCTTTGGAAGCCGTAAGAAGTGCTAATGAAGCTCTTGGTGAAGCACCTAAATACAAGAATTGGTTTTCTCTGGTGTTGATGATAATCTTCGCGATATATTCCATCAACTGAGATTCCACGATGATTTCCTTAACCAAATGCTGATAACTTTTCAGTTGTTCTGACGTAATAACATGGTTTACCCCTTCTGTCTTATCTTCTCTTTTACTTTCGTGCTGATTTTTAATAATGGCGATTTCTTGCTCAAGATTCGGATATCCCACAGTAATTTTGAATAGGAAACGGTCTAGCTGGGCTTCAGGAAGTCTGTATGTTCCTTCATGCTCTATCGGGTTTTGTGTAGCAACCACCAAAAATGGCTCTTCCATAATGTAGCGGTTACCATCCATCGTAATCTGTCTTTCCTCCATTACTTCAAATAATGCCGCCTGAGTTTTCGCTGGTGATCTGTTAATCTCATCAATTAATATAAAATTGGAGAATATCGGTCCTTTTTTAAATTCAAATTCAGAATTTTTCACATTGAAAACTGAGGTTCCTAAGATATCAGAAGGCATAAGATCCGGTGTAAACTGAATTCTGCTGAAACCTACATCAATGGTCCTTGCTAATAATTTTGCGGTAATCGTTTTTGCTACTCCCGGAACACCTTCAATAAGAACATGTCCGTTTGAAAGTAATGCTGCCAGAAGATGTTCTATCATTTTCTCCTGTCCTACAATTACTTTTCCTATTTCCGCTTTTACCTTATCCAGGCTTGCACGAAGCTCAATCATATCAATTCTTGACTGAAACTGATCTTCGTTCTTATTAAGATTTATAGAAGATTGATTTTCTATGTTTGGGTTATCAAGATTTTCCATATTTTTTTCTTTGGGTTTGATAGGACTTCGTTCTATCTTTTATTAAATCGTCCCTTAGGATGCTTATTTTATTTTAATATCTCGTCAAGCAGTTTATTGATTCTTGCCAGATCTTCTTTCATTACACTGGCATACGGATCCTGTGCTCTTTTGATCAGGCTAATGGCCTCATTAATCATTTCCATTGGTTTTCCTGTTTTCATTTGCAGCTTTTTAGCAAATTCTTCATCTAGATTTTGCGTATCAATCAGAAGATCCATTCTTACCTTATTCAGGAAATATTGAGCCTTCTTGGCCATCATATCATGAAAATCTCCTTCCTGAAGGTATAGATTTCCAATGCTTTTCACAAAATCCAGTGATGTATTTCTCAATGCCTCTATAACCGGTACAATTCTTTGTTTTCTTTTTGCATTGAAGAGAATAAAAAGAATAAGGCCACCCAGGAATATCCACCATGCATATTTCAACGCTGGATTTCCCAATACAAATCTCATGAAGAAACGGGATGTCTTAGTGTTATTATCAACAAACCAAAGGGTTTCCCTATCCTGAAGATAAGAGAAAACATCCTGTGCATATTTCACATTTCCAGGCTTCAATAAATAATAATTGGTAAGGAAAAGTGGCTCAGTGTGAACATAGAAGTTTCCTTTTCCAAATTTCACCTTGATAAAGTTAGCCTGATCTGTATTTTTACTCTCCACCGTCTTTCCCAATACTTCCACTCCAGGCTTAATAAATGAGAACCCTCTTCCTGAAGGAAACTTATCTAATTGAATAAAGTCATTTTTATATTTTTGATCTGTAAGCTTTAGTACATTCTCTTCTTCAAAAGAAATTTCTGAATCATAAAATCCTATACTGTCTGAAATCTGCTTGGGCATACTGCT
This sequence comes from Chryseobacterium nakagawai, assembly GCF_900637665.1. Classification (NCBI taxonomy): domain Bacteria; kingdom Pseudomonadati; phylum Bacteroidota; class Flavobacteriia; order Flavobacteriales; family Weeksellaceae; genus Chryseobacterium; species Chryseobacterium nakagawai. The sequence continues at coordinate 747,167 of NZ_LR134386.1, read as the reverse complement.
TATCACCAGCATAGCATCTGAACCTTTTGATACCTGATCCATAATCTTCTTCCAGGATTCTGTATCAATATCAGTTTCAATAATGACAATATTATGAGCTTCTTTTTTATGTTGGTTATAATATTCGTAAGGAGCCCGATCTATTTTCTTCAGATGAGTTTTAAAAAGATCTTTTGCTTCGTTATCAAACACAAAAAGGCCAAATGGAGACTTCTCATTGATATCAAAATTTTTACGCCAGTCTGTAGTTTCTTTTTTATTCACTTCAAGCAATGCCAAAATAACCATCACAACGATGAAGATCACAGCATATATTCTGAAAGTCTTATTCATGGTAATGGGGTTATGGTTTAAATGCCTGGTATTGATTTTTAAATCTCTGGTAACTCTGTTCGTCAATATTGAATTCACCATACCATACATAATCAAAGATGTAGGACAGATCGAAGAATTCATTTTTAAGATGTGCCGCTTTTAGCTCTGTTACATAATCTTTATTGGTTTTCTCAGGATTCCAGTTAATCAGTTTTTTATCACTTAATTTTTTAAGAATGAATAAGAACTGATAACGAACAGCAGAACGATAATCTCCAGCATGTTCAAATTTTGCAATACTTTCCGGAAAGTTGATTTCATGGATATTTTCGTGAAGTTCTTCTACATTCAGATCTAGTTTTTTATTCTTTTTACCAAAGATAAAACTCCCATCTTTTCCAAGAATATACTTAATAATAAAATATAAAAGAAAGCCTACCAGAATAATAGCAAAAAGCCGAACAAGTGCTACCGTCAATTGGGAAGATTTTTCAAAAACGGTCTCTCCAAAAATGCTTCTAAAAATACGATCTATTTTCTTCAATAGTTTTTGCCAAAAAGATTCTCTGGGTTTTGATACAGAATAATCAAATTCATTTCCTTTATATCTTGATGGAACGTTTTTCTTAAACTCTTTAGGATATACAGTATTTTCAGAAATAGGATTCTTTGCCAGTACGGAATCTGCACGCAGCATATTATGATAATGTCCCGTTGTAAACAGTGAATCGCCCATATCATTTTCATCCTGAGCTTTAACAAGGCTTAGGGAGAAAACGAATAATATGAAAAAAAGAATCTTATTCATTAATTCCAATAGTGTCTATTTCTTCAAGTTCTACTTTCTGATGAAGATCTGTTCTGCTGTCATAATACATGAATCCTGCATTCACATACAACAGATTAGAAAGGAAGAATGAAAGCAGCATTGAAATTCCGTAAAATACAAAAAATATAATTCCGAAAGCACCTGTAAAAGGATCTTGCTCAAAACTTCCATCGGGTGTAGAGGTAAGTATTGAACCGTAGAAAAAAATCATGGGAATATAGGTAAATACAGAGCTGGCGATGGATATGATAATAAACATCACAAATCCTGCACCCCAATATTTCCAGTAAGGAGATTTTTCGCTTCCATTAGGATAAGAAAACTGTGAACGGATAGAATAACTCAGGCTCTCCATAAAACCTCTGCCCGAATTAAAATAATCATACATCAGAAATGTAATCACATTAAATAATGTAGGATAAACAATCATGACAAGAAAAATCCCGATAAGCACAAATATCAGAAGATAGGAAAACCCTACTATAAATAAAGATAAAGGAATTACAATAAATGTCATCCCAATACACAACTTACCAATTCTACCTATATTTTCTTTAAAGTCACCTAAGATCTCATCGGTCTTTATATTTTTTGCTCCGGCAGCGATTCTTTTAAGATAAAAAACAGGATAAAGATAATTAACAATAGCCAGAATCATAAAAAGCAGGAATGTCACTATCCCAACTCCAATCAGCATTCCGGCGTTGTCTGAAAAATACCGTTCAAAATAATAAGTATCTCCCCCCAGATTAGATCCGAAAATTTGAGAAAAAAGCTCTCTATATCCAAAAATAAAAACGGTTACCATTAAAATTAACAGTAAGCCATTGATCAGAATGTAATTCTTAAAATAATTCTTTCCGTATAATTTGAAAAAATTGAAACTGTCACTGATGAAAGTTCCAAAATCTCTTTTTTTATAAAATTGTATCATTGATGTGTTTATTAGTTTTTTTATTGACCATAACCGGATATACAAAATAGTAAAATCCTATAATCGCCAGAGATCCCAGAATAATAATCAGGTTCAGGATGATAGGCATTTTTAAAGCATGTCTTGTCACATACCCTTCGATAATTCCGGCACAAATAGTGAAGGGAACGGTGCTTAAAAATATTTTAAAAGAATCTTTAAATCCTTTTTTAAAAGAATTAAATCTTGAAAAGGTTCTCGGAAATAAAATAGATGCTCCTAAAATCAATCCACACATCGCTTCTACAACCATAGCAAAGATTTCAAAAACGCCATGAAGCCAAATTCCTCTGGCACTCTCTTTCAAAGCACCATAATCATAAAAAAAGTATTGGAAAGATCCTAACATAACACTGTTGGAGAGCAATGCAAATAAAGTTCCCACTCCACCAGCAATTCCGTAGATATATAATTTAGCACCTACCTGGATATTGTTAAAAATAATACCAATGGTTGTTCCCCAAGTTGTTCCACTCTGATAGACTCCAACTGCATTATTCTTTTTAATATTTTCAATAGTCTCATTTACATAACTTTCACCAAGAATAATATTCACAAAATCTTTATCATACATAGCAGAAAGTACTCCTATAGAAGTAAAAAGAACAAAAAACAGAAAAGCATACAGTAAATATCTCCGATACTGATACACCAGCAGCGGCACTTCTGTTTTAAAGAAATACACCAACCTGTTCTCCTCTACTCTTTTGGTTTTGTAAATCTTTTGGAAAATTTGTGAAGATAGGTGATTCAGATAAATGGTTGTATTACTTTTAGGATAGTAAGTCTGGGCAAAAGAAAGATCATTGATCAGGTTAATATATAACGAAGACAGGTCATCAGGATTTTTTTTAATTTTCCCATCAATAACCTGTTCTATTCCCAACCATTTTTCTTTATTTTGTTTAATGAAATAAACTTCTCTCATAATTGTAAGGCTAAAATAATAAAAAATATGTCTCAGATTGCGATAAATACCTCACAAAATGTAAATATTAACTTCAATACCGCAAGTGTTGGAGAAAGAATGCTTGCATTTATCATTGATCTTTTGATAAGAGTTGCTTACGTTGTCATTGTTCTGTATTTGTTTTTCAATATCCTGGACTTGGGATATTTACTTAATGGTCTGGATAACTGGTCTGTAATGGCAGTTTATATTATACTCACCTTCCCTACTTACATTTATCCTCTTGTTTTGGAAAGTTTGATGGAAGGGCAGACGCCAGGTAAAAAACTCATGAAAATCAGAGTGGTAAAGATTGACGGATATCAGGCAAGTTTTGGAGATTATTTGATCCGTTGGGTATTCAGGCTGATAGATGTATCTTTTGCAGGAGTGGTAGGCTTAATCTCAATGATTGTTTCCAAAAACAATCAGCGTCTGGGAGATATCGCTTCCGGAACGGCTGTAATTTCTTTAAAGAACAATATTAATATTTCTCATACGATTCTCGAGAATATCAATGACGATTATATCCCTTCATTTCCTCAAGTTATTGCTTTAAGTGATAATGACATGAGAATCATCAAAGATAATTATACGAAAGCAGTGAAAGCCGGTGATCGCCTGATCATCAGTAAACTTTCCAATAAGATCAAAAGCATTCTGAAACTGGAAATAGACCCTACAAAAATGACGGAAAAACAGTTTATTAATGTTATTATTAAAGATTATAACTATTACACAGGAAAGGACAAATAAATTGTCAATAGTCAATTTTGCTTCGCAAGTAAAGAGTGAATAGCAGGACTATCGAACCCAATACATTTTATCAGTCCTCATAATTTTTGTATCTTTAATAATAATAAACATTCTATCATGAAATTTGAAAACAACAGATCCGGAAACGGCGGAGTTCTTACCCTGAATAATGAAACAAAAGAAGTAGGAAGACTAACCTATACAATTTTTCCTGAAGATCATAAATTGATTATTTCTTTTGTTCTGGTTCATCCTGAATTTGAAGGACGAGGAATGGGAAAATATCTGGTAGAAGAAGCCATCAAATTTGCAAGGGAAAATAATTGGAATGTTTATCCTCACTGCTCTTATGCAAGAGCTGTAATGATGAGAATGAATGATGTGGATGATATTTTCTTAAAGAACTAAGACATCCTTCACCAGGATTTCTTCAATATTATCAGGATAATCAACTTTAAGGTGATGATCTGAAGCCACCCATTCCATAATCTCCTGCAGATTTAAAACCTTAGAGTTGGGAATTCCCATTTTATCCAGAGCACAGGCATTGCATTCCTGTTCATATTGGTTATGAATTGGGATCACAAATAATTTTTTATCCATAAAAAGTGCTTCAGCAGGGGTTTCAAAACCTGCATTGCAAAGAATTCCTTCACACCCTTCAAAATATTTCAGATATTGGATTTCATCAATAGGAAATACTTCAACATTTTTTACTTTAACCTGTACTTTACTGTATTTTGAAAACACTTTCCACTCTACCGGAATTTTTCTCAGAACTTTAATGATATTTTCATCTGCAAAGCTCGGAAGATAAACAAGGTAATATCCTTTCTTATAAGGATTAAGATTTCTTATCTTTCTGCGGATTACCGGTTTCTTGATCTGCGGATGGTAATTTTCAAAATGGAATCCGATCTTCCTTTCACTGGGAACATAATATTTTAAAATCATTTCTCCCAGAAAATCTTTTTTTTGAGGTTTAGGGGTTTCAGGAAAACTCATAGATGCCTGATGACTAAGCTCAATCATTGGTAGTTTCTTTAATTTAGAAGCCCACCCCGTTAAAGGCTCATAATCATTGATGATCAGATCATATTGGGAAAGCTCCAAATCCCTTATAGTTTTTGCTGCATCAATAAATTTATTATCTGTAAATGTTTTTCGGTAGGATAAACCGCCTGTTTTATTATAAAGAAGGGAAATACCCCTATATTGAAAGTTAATGTCAAAATCAGCCTTTAATTGTGATTGATGACCACTAATGAGTGTATCCACCGAAGCGTACTTTTTGAGTATCGGAATAATCTCCTGTGCCCGGGCTACATGTCCATTACCGGTACCCTGAAATGCATACAAGATCTTCATTAGGTAAAATTAGTTACGATTTTTAAAAGCTCAGAATTATCCATCTCTTGGATTTCCTCTGCTTCATCATCATTCAGTAAATGTTTGTGTTCATCATAATAAAAGATCTTCCATTCTTTATCATGATATTCCAATGCAGAAAGATTCTCTATCCAGTCTCCAGAATTCAGATAAGTACAAGAACCTTTTTTATTCACAACTTCTCTGATTTGTGGTTGATGAATATGTCCGCAAATTACATAATCATATTGATTATCAATAGCCAGTTCAGAAGCGGTGAGTTCAAAATCACCAATATACTTTACTGCTTTCTTCACATTATTTTTAATTTTTTTTGAAAATGAATATTTTTCTTTACCCATTTTTTCCAAAAACCAATTTACAATATTATTTATGATTATTAAAAGGTCGTATCCCTTTCCGCCAAGTTTGGCGATCCATTTAGAATGTTGAACGGATGCATCGAAGACATCACCGTGAAAGATCCAGGTTTTCTTCTGGTCAATAGTCAGGCAGATTTTATTACAGACTTTAAGCTTTCCCAGTTCAAAATCGGTAAACTTACGGAACATTTCATCATGATTGCCTGTAATATAATACACATCTGTATTCTTGGTAGCAAATGAAAGAATCTTTCGGATCACTTTCAAATGAGGTTTAGGGAAGTAAGACTTTTTGAATTGCCAGATATCAATGATATCACCATTTAAAACCAAAGTTTTAGGCTGGATAGAATTGAGGTATCTCAGCAATTCCTTAGCCTTACATCCATAAGTTCCCAAATGAACATCCGATATAACAACTAACTCAACGTTTCTTTTCATCCGTATATTTTTCAGCTTTTAAATTGGCCGGACGGAACGCCTGCTATTCCACAACGAAAATATGTTAAGGCGTTTCACAGTTTTTTACAAAGAAACTAATTGAAAGTTAACTGTATATGAATGCTATATTATTTTTTATAAAGAGTTCATTAGCTCTTCGCTGATTTCCATATTGTGGTAAACGTTTTGCACATCGTCGTCATCTTCGAAACGTTCAAGCATTTTCATATTCGCTTTGAACTGTTCTTCATTTACCTCTTTCGTGTTATTCGGAATTCTTTGTAATTCTGCACTCTTTGCTTCAATTCCAAGTTCGTCTAATTTGTGAGATAAAGATCCGAAGTCTTCAAAAGCAGTAGTAATCATTACTTCTTCTTCATCTTTTTCTACATCTTCAGCTCCCCCATCAATCATTTCCATTTCGAAATCATCCCAGTCCATTTTAACTTGAGCTAAATCAATTGTAAAAATTCCTTTTCTGTCAAAGATAAATGCCAATTCACCATTTTTACCAAGATTCCCGTCAAACTTATTGAAAACAGCTCTTACATTGGCTACCGTTCTGGTTGTATTGTTTGTAGTACATTCTACAAAAAAGGCAACTCCTCCTTGCCCGTATCCTTCATAAGTAACTTCTTCATAGTTTTCAGCATCTGCACCGCTCGCTTTTTTAATTGCTCTCTCTACGTTATCCTTAGGCATGTTTGCCCCTTTTGCATTTTGGATACATCTTCTCAATGCCGGATTCGCTTCTGGATCTGTCCCTCCAGCTTTTACTGCTAATGCAATATCCTTACCTATTTTAGAGAAAGTTTTGGCCATTTTATCCCATCTGGCCATTTTAGAAGCTTTTCTATATTCAAATGCTCTTCCCATTTTTAAATTTTAAATTTTCAACAAAATTACTTAAAAGTCTACAAAAAAAAAATACCTCCAAAAAAAATTGGAGGTATTCATTATTTAGAAAAATTAATTATTTTTTCTTTTTAACTACTTTTTTCGCAGGAGCTTTTTTACCTCCTTTTTTAGTAGCTTTTTTCACTTTTACTGGAGTTGGATCATCGTAATCTCTTTTCTTAAGAGCATTCCATTGAGCATCATCTTCAATAGCAGTTACAACAACTTTTCTGTCTACTTGTCTTTCAGCGTCAGTAGCTTTAGCAGGAACTGTAGCTTTAGCAGAACCTACACCGATTGATTTAAGAGCGTTAGTTTCAACACCTCTTGTATCTAAAGCAGCAACTACAGAAGCAGCTCTTTGTCTAGATAATTTCAAGTTGTAAGCAGCAGCACCTTTAGCATCAGTTCTACCTTCTAATAGATAGTGACCACCATCCTTCTTAATAATTTCAGCAGCCTGATCTAGAGCTGGTTTAGATTCAGCTTTAATTGTAGCTTTATTGAAATCGAAGAATACGCTTCCTAATTTAGTTTCAACATCTTTAGCAGTTACAGTCTTAGGCTTAGGACATCCGTTGTATTCTGGAAGACCTGGAACAGTAGGACAAGCATCATCTTTATCAAGGATACCGTCACCGTCTGTATCTGGCCAAGGACAACCTTTGTTTTCAGCAGGACCTGCAACAGTAGGACAAGCATCATCTTTGTCGATAACACCATCACCGTCTGTATCTGGCCAAGGACAACCGTTGTTTTCAACTGGACCAGCTACATCTGGACATTGATCGTCTTTATCTGGAACTCCATCTCCGTCAGTATCAGGACATCCTTGGAATTCTGGTAAACCTGGAGTATCTGGGCAAAGATCGTCTTTGTCTAGGATACCATCCTTATCTCTGTCTCTGTTTCCGAATCTGAATAAGATAGAAGCAGAAGCTTGCCAGAAGTTAGCAACTGTAGATTTATCACCTGGAGTTGATACATAATCTCCTTGGATACCAAGACCGAAGTTTTTAGTTACCCAGAAGTTAGCACCAGCACCTGTAGATACAGCAAAGTGGTTAGCTTTACCATTCTCGTTACCATCTTTTCCATTAGGTACATTGTAATCTAATACATTTCCATTAGCATCAAGTCCATTTTTAGGGAAAGCTTGACCTGTATAGTCATGTCTTAGGTAGTTAGCACCAACTCTTAAATATGGATCAAACCAAGATTCTTCGTTCCATAAAAGACCTGCAGCTTTAGCCTGGAAACCAATACCTGTCATTAGGAAAAATTCTTTCCCCATGTTGAATCTTTTGTTTTCAACATTTCCAACAGAAGTTTGCCAGTCAATTACTAAACCTTTACCAATGTTTCTAGCAACTGTTAACTTAGATAATGGAGGTGTAATAGAATAGCTGTTCATATTGAACAGATTCTTTGTCAAATTTTTCGCAGAGAACGTATTACTGAAACCTGCACGTGCAGCTACATGGTTTTCTGCGTGAGCACCAACTCCGATTAACCACGGATTGTTGGTAGTCTGTGCGAAAACAGTAGAAGCAACAGTAAGCGCCAATGCTGAAATTCCTAATTTTAGATTTTTCATAGAATTAAATGATTAAATAATTGATAATGCAAAATAAATATAATTTTTCTTTATATACAAAGTTTTTCAAATGATTTTTAACTTTTCTTTAATATTCTGTCCAGGTTCCGCTTATTTTCTCTATCTTTAATGGCCTCTCTTTTATCGAAAAGTTTTTTCCCTCTACCCAGCGCTATCAGCACTTTTGCTTTACCTCGATCAGTGATATATAATTTTAAAGCTATAATCGTGTTTCCTGCATCCTTTAACTTTTTTTCAAGTTTTTGCAATTCTTTTTTGTGCAAGAGCAATTTCCGTTCCCTTTTTGTCTTATGGTTGTAAAAAGTTCCCAATTTATATTCATCAATCATCATATTAATGATGTATAATTCCCCATCAATAAACTGACAGAACGATTCTGTGATAGATGCTTTAGAGGAACGCAAAGATTTTATTTCCGTACCCGTTAAAACCATCCCGGCTTCGTATTCTTCAAGAATCTCATATTCAAAGCGGGCTCTTTTATTTAATATATTAACTGTTTTCTCAATCTTCATTATTATAAAATTTCGTTAATGAAATATATAAAAAATACCATACATTTAAAAACTTGACTATTATATTATTACAATATACCCAAATTCTTTTTGTATTTTTGCGCCAAATTTACAAAACTATATGTTAACAGTATCTAACTTATCTTTACAATTCGGGAAAAGAGTTCTTTTTGACGAGGTAAATATTATGTTTACCAAAGGAAACTGCTACGGGATCATCGGAGCAAACGGGGCAGGAAAGTCTACATTCCTTAAAATATTAACAGGAAAGCAAGATCCTACAACAGGTCACGTGTCTCTGGAACCAGGGAAAAGAATGTCAGTTTTAGAGCAGGATCACTTTGCTTATGATCAGTATACTGTTCTTGAAGCTGTATTAAGAGGTAATAAAAAATTATTTGAGATAAAGGAGGAAATGGATGCGTTATACGCAAAAGAAGATTTCTCCGATGAAGATGGAATTAAAGCAGGTGAATTGGGGGTAATCTATGATGAAATGGGTGGATGGACTGCGGAATCAGATGCACAAACCATGCTTTCCAATGTAGGTGTTAAAGATGAAATGCACTGGCAAACGATGAGTGAACTTGAGAACAAAGATAAAGTAAAGGTTCTTTTGGCTCAGGCACTTTTTGGAAATCCTGATGTATTGATCCTGGATGAACCTACCAATGACCTTGACATTGATACGATCTCTTGGTTAGAAGATTTCCTTGCTGATTATGAAAACACGGTAATCGTAGTTTCTCACGACCGTCACTTCTTAGATACAGTGTGTACTCACATTGGAGATTTAGATTATGCGAAACTTAACCTTTACACGGGTAACTATTCTTTCTGGTACCAGGCATCTCAATTAGCAACAAGACAAAGAGCTCAGGCTAATAAAAAAGCTGAAGAGAAGAAAAAAGAACTTCAGGACTTCATTGCCCGATTCAGTTCTAACGTTGCTAAGGCTAAACAGGCTACTGCAAGAAAGAAAATGATCGACAAATTAAATATTGACGATATTAAGCCTTCTTCAAGAAGATACCCGGCTATCATTTTCGAAATGGAAAGAGAAGCAGGAGATCAGATTCTTGATGTAAAAGGTCTTGAAAAAACAAAAGACGGAGAATTATTATTCTCTAACATTGATTTAAACCTTAAAAAGGGAGATAAAGTAGCTGTACTTTCTAAAAACTCTTTAGCCATCACGGAATTTTTTGAAATTTTGGCTGGAAACGTTGAAGCAGACAAAGGAACTGTTGCTTGGGGAGTTACTACGAACCAATCTCACATGCCTTTAGATAACACCAATTTCTTCCAGGAAGATTTAAGTTTGGTTGATTGGTTAAGACAATTCACTAAAAATGATGAAGAGCGTCACGAAGAATTCGTAAGAGGATTCCTAGGAAGAATGCTATTCTCTGGTGATGAAGCGTTGAAATCTTGTAAAGTACTTTCAGGAGGTGAAAAAATGAGATGTATGTTCAGTAGAATGATGCTTCAGAAAGCTAACGTTCTTTTATTGGATGAACCTACCAACCACTTAGACCTTGAAAGTATCACAACATTGAACAACTCATTGTCTAATTTCAAAGGAAATCTATTATTGGCTTCTCATGACCACGAAATGTTGTCAACGGTCTGTAACAGAATTATTGAATTAACTCCTAATGGAATTATCGACAGAGAAATGACTTATGACGAATATCTTGCTGATAAAAAAGTAAAAGAATTAAGAGAAAAGATGTATTCTTAATCTGATATACCAAATGAATATAAAAATACCTCAAAGCATTGCCTTGAGGTATTTTTGTTTAAACAATAAATAAAATAATTATTTTGTAAGTTTTGTTGTAGGAAGTGAAACAGTTCCCGGATCTTTCCATAATCCGTCTTTTTCTGCTCTCTTTTTGATTGCTTGAGCTCTTTTTTCACTATCCGGGTGAGAGTTAAACATTTTTTCAAAACCAGATTGTGCACTTCCTTCAGATAACAATGCTAACTTTCTGAAAGCTGTATAAGCACCTACTACATCATATTTATTAGCTTTCATAAAGTCATAAGAATAAGTATCTGCTTCAGATTCCTGCTTTTTGCTGTGGGAGGCATCTAAAAATGCATTGGCCATTTTCCCAACCTGGCTTTCATTAAGAGTAGCTACTGCGTTAGAAGCAGATGATGCTGCATCTAATGCTGCTGCTTTTAAATAAGCAGATTTCATGGCATCTTTTGTATCCTGATTTTTAACATGACCAATTTCGTGACCAATTACAGCCAGTAATTCATTATCTGTCATAATATCCATCAGGGAAGAAAACACACGTACACTTCCATCCGCACAAGCAAAAGCATTGATATCTTTCACTTTATACACTTTATAGTTCAAATTCAAACCATCTTGTGTTTTGTGTTTTCCAAACAATTTGTTCAGTCTTACTGTGTAAGGATCTTTGGGTCCTGCTACAGTATTGTTTTTATCCATCCAATCTACAGATTCTTTGGATAATTTAATAGCATCTTCGTTAGTAAACGTTAAAGCTTTGGCACCATTTGAAACAATCCCGGCAGCTTTTCCAAGATTGATTTTCTGTGCACTGATCGAATTCATTGCCCCTAAAAATGCAAGGCATACGATAATTTTTTTCATACTCATTTAAATTTGGAGCACGAAGGTAATCAATTTTTAACAATCTTTAAGTCAAAACTTCGTTCCCTATCCAATCAAAATGCTATTTTTTTTCCTTATTTTTGTGAACATGAGTCAAAAATGGATTTACAAGCCCGAACCCGATGAGGAAGTTGTGGATGGACTAAGTTCGTCACTTGGTTTTGGCACTTTTGAATCTAAACTTCTCGTTCTAAGAGGAATTGACAATTATCAGAAGGCGAGAGAATTTTTCAAACCAAACCTTACCGATATACACAGCCCGTTTTTAATGGCAGACATGCAAAAAGCTGTAGAGCGTATTGCCACTGCAATAGAAAATGGTGAAAAAATATTAGTATATGGTGACTATGATGTGGACGGAACCACCGCCGTTGCCTTAATGTACCTTTACCTCAGCAAAATTGTTGAGAAAAAATATCTGGATTACTATATTCCGGACAGGAATTCTGAAGGATACGGAATTTCTACAGAGGGAATTGATTTTGCCAAAGAGAATGGTTTTTCATTAATCATTGCACTAGATTGCGGAATTAAAGCTCTTGATATGATTAATTATGCCTCCAGCCTGGACATAGATTTTATTATTTGTGATCATCACCTTCCCGGTGAAGAGATTCCTGATGCTGCAGCTGTACTTGATCCTAAAAGAAGTGACTGCCGATATCCGTTCAAGGAACTTTCAGGATGTGGTGTAGGTTTTAAACTTTGCCAGGGACTGAATACCATCTACAAACTTCCGGATGCTGAATTATTTGAACTCACAGATCTTCTGGCTATATCCATCGCTGCAGATATTGTTTCGATGACTGGAGAAAACAGAGTTCTTGCTAAAATGGGATTAAAAACCCTTAGAAAAACAAGAAATCTTGGGTTAAGATTATTAATTCCAGAGGATAAACTGTCTCATTTCGAAATTTCAAATATTGTTTTTGAAATTGCGCCTAAGATAAATGCTGCGGGAAGAATTTCCCATGGAAAAGCGGCTGTAGAACTTATGGTTTCTGAAAACCTGAAACATGCCAACCAGATCGTAGGTGATATCATGAACCTCAATGATGAAAGACGCGAACTGGATATGAACTCTACCCTTTCCGCTTTGAATCAGATTATAGAATCCCAACAGGAAACAAAGCATACTACCATTGTTTATCACCCCGAATGGAACAAAGGTGTAATTGGAATTGTGGCGTCAAGACTTATTGAAACCTATTATAAACCTACATTGGTCTTTACAGACGGTAATAATGGTGAAATGGTTGCTTCTGCAAGATCTGTTTCAGATTTTGATGTTCATGAAGCTCTTGATATGTGTTCAGAATACTTTCTTAAATTCGGGGGACATCATGCTGCTGCCGGACTTTCAATGGAGAAAGATAAGTTTGAAGCATTCAAAGTTAAATTTGAAAAAATTGTTTCTGAAAAAATAAAAGAGCACCAAAAGGAACCTTCCATTAATATTGATTCTGAAATTAAGGTTGATGAGATCAACAGAGAGTTTATCAACTTTCATAGAAAACTAGCTCCTTTCGGACCTCAAAATATGAAACCTATCTTTACCTTGACTAACCAAAGGCTTTCTGGTTATGTAAAAACAATGGGTAAAGATAACAATCACCTGAAGTTTTATATCAAACAGGAGGCTACAGGAAGAAATATTGAATGTGTCGGTTTTAAGCTTGGGCAGTTTGTAGAGGATTTTAAAAATAAAAATTTTGATCTTGCATTTACACTGGAAGAAAATCACTGGAAAGGCAATGTGACTCATTATCTTAATATAAAAGATGTAAAGTTTAGGGATTAGATATATTCATTTATAATACTCCCCTATCTACTATCTAACAAACATGAAAAAAATCGGTCTATTCTTCGGATCTTTTAATCCGATCCATATCGGACATCTTATCTTAGCCAATTATATTCTGGAAAATTCGGATATGGATGAGCTGTGGCTTGTAGTAAGTCCACAGAATCCTTTCAAAGACAAAAAATCTTTACTGAAAGACCATAATAGATTAGATATGGTTCAGCTGGCAGTGAAAAACTACCCTAATATGCGTGCTTCCAACGTGGAGTTTTCTCTTCCAAAGCCAAGTTATACCATTGATACGCTTACTTATCTGCATGAAAAACACCCAGACTATTCTTTCAGCCTGATTATGGGCGAGGACAATCTGGATAGCCTGCACAAATGGAAAAATTCTGAAGCTCTGATTAAAAATCATCATATCATTGTTTATCCAAGAGTGTTTGAAGGAGAAAAGAAGGATTCAGAATATCTTCAGCATGAAAATATCTCTTTGATAAAAGCTCCTGTGATAGAACTTTCTGCTACAGAAATCCGTAATATGATCAAAGAAGGTAAGAATGTAAGACCTATGTTACCACCTGAAGTTTTTGAATATTTGGATGGAAGTAACTTTTATAAGTAATTTTGCAAAACCATTAATAAGAGATTAAAGTGGGAAACTGTAGAGTCTCTTATCTTTAATACTCAACTTATTCTACAAAAATGAACTTCATCGAAAATTTCTTCTCAAAATATTCTCAGGAAAAACTCATCAAATGGTTTAAACAGATTTGTCTTGCGGAAGCTATTTCATGTGTTTTATTATATTGTGTGGCTATGATCTGGATCCGGTATGATGAAAATCTGTATTCTATTATTTTCATCAGCGTCATTGGTAGTCTACATGGGTTATTTTTTACACTTTATCTTTTACTCTGCATTCCCGCAAGAAAAATTTACAACTGGGATGACGAAGATTTTGTGTTCGCTTTATTAGCAGCCTTTTTCCCCTTTGCTACAGTATGGGTAGATAAAAAATTGGCTCAGTTCGACAGAGAATAAATTATTTTTTTATAAAATTTCATATTTTGCTGTAACAAAATTCTTGTTACAGTTGTCTTATTATACAGAAAGGTCAAGCAAGCAATATTTTAATACAAAATTTTAACAACTGAAAATCAACTATTTAAAACTATTTAAAAATATTTTTCAGTACTTTGTATTGCATGATACTAAATTTATTATATATCTTTGTAATGTAAAATAACAAACGATACAAGCTATTAAACTAAAAATATAATAATCATGAAAACTCAAATTTTTATTGCAGCCCTATTTTTAAGCGGATTTGCTACAGCTCAGCAGAAAAAAGACAGTTTGAAGGTTAACAGCATTGAGGCTGTCAATATTAAGAAACAAGTTTTCAAAAAGCAGGGTGACCGATTGGTGTATGATGTAGCAGCCTCTCCTATTGCAAAAGGTACCAATACATTTAACCTTTTAAAGCAAACTCCTATGATTTCCAGCATTGATGGTAAAACCCTGAAAATTCTTGGGAAGTCTGATGCTGTTATTTACATCAACAATAAAAAAACCAATATGGATTCTGAGGCATTGATTGAAATGCTGAAGTCTACTCCATCGGAAGATATTCAGAAAATTGAGGTGATTACGGTTCCGGGAAGTGAATTCCAAGTTGAGTCTAAGGAAGGGGTTATCAATATTGTAATGAAGAGGAACAAAAATAATGGCTACAACGGGACGTTGAAAATGCAGAACGAGCAAGCTTATTACAACAACCCTAATGCAGGAGGATCTTTTAACTTCAGACAGGGGAAATGGTCAGGAAATTCTAATTTTAGAATGGGTAGCTGGACAGAAAGACAAAGATATACGCTTTCTAATGGAGACCCAACTTTCAGAAATGAGTCTTATGGTTCTAACGATGATCCTAATAAAAACTTTGGAGGTGGGTTTAATATTGATTATGAGATCAGCAAAAATCAAAGTCTGGGATTATCCTATAATATGAGATACAATAAGAGTTTCAATTCTATTTTGGATATGACGAACTGGCAAAATGGGGTCTTAATGGACAGAACTGTTAACCATGAAGATGCTCAAACCAGAAATCACTCTTTCAACTTAAATTATGAGATCAAGACAGATTCTATAGGCAGTAAACTTACTTCTAATGTTTCTTATTTATGGTTCAACAGAAATAAAGTAAGTTTCAATGAAAGTATTCCGTTCAATCTTGATCCTTCCAGTGAAGCGTACAAAAAAAGGTATTCAGCTTTACAACAATCTGTACCTCAAATCATCAACAATTATGCAGCTAATATAGACTATCTTAAAAAAACAACAAAAGGAGCAACCTGGTTAATGGGAGTAAGCTATAATTATACGAATACAGATAATGATACCAGACAGGACAAATTAATCGGGGATGAATTTGTAATGGATACTAAGCAAACCAATCATTTCATTTATAAAGAAAATATTATTGGTATTTACCTCAACTATGAAAGAAAACTGACTGAAAAGTTATCCGGAAAAATAGGTGCCCGTTACGAAATGACCAGAAGTACCGGAGATATCCTTGGAAAAACAGGATTTGAAAGAAATTATAATAATCTGCTTCCTTATCTGAATTTAAACTATGCCATCAATTCCGACCATAATTTAAGTTATACTTTCTCCAGTAGAATCAGAAGACCAAGATTTTGGGAACTCAACCCATCCAGAACGTATTTTACTCCAACCAATTATACCCAAAATAATCCTTTTGTCCTGGCAGCTAAATTCTATAATCAGGAGCTGAACTATATGTATAAAAATGCATTTTATGCTAACCTGAGTTATACAATGGTAGACGATGCTGCAGCTTCTGACCTGCTTCCTTTACAGGGAATTTTAACTACTCCGCAAAAGGATGAAAATGGTAATTACTTATACGATGAAGCGGGTAATATGCTTATGGATAAAATAAGATTCTTAAGATATATCAGAACCAATTATGGTAAGAATAGAGAAATCAGTTTGACGCTTGGAATGAACAAGTCCTGGTTTAAAGATATCTGGACCACCAACTATTCTGTGAATCTGGGATATATTACTTACACAGGCGGAGTATGGCAAGATCCAACGTCTCAGCTTGGGCCATACGAAACGGAAGAACTCGAACCTTATATTGTTAATGTTAAAAACTATAATATGTCTGCAACCATCAATAATATTGTTCGTCTTTCTTCTAAAAAAGACTGGTTTCTAGGAGTGAATTACTTTTTCGGAAGCAAAGTAGCTATGGAAGGTGGTACAATCGGAGTAAGACAGAGCTTTGATATCAGTCTGAAAAAAATTATTGGCGATTGGACTGTAGTTGCAGAAGCAAATGACCTATTTAATCAAAGTTTTTATAGAGTTAACAGTATACAGCCGAACGGAAATTATAATAATATAACCAACTTTAACTACCCACGATTAATAAGCATTGGAGTAACCTACAATTTCGGAAATCAGAAACTGAAAAAAGCGAGGGAAATGAAATCAGCCAATGATGCTGTAAAATCAAGAACCTAATCTATAAAACTTATCTCTCTTAACCACTCTTAAAAAAATAAACATGAAACGTATACTTTTGTCAATTGCAGTCATATTCGGAACTTGTGCTTTTGCACAGGAAAAGAAATCTGACTCGACAAAAACTAAAAATATAGAAGGGATTACCATCACCAAACAAGTTTTCAAAAAACAAAGTGACCGTCTAGTATATGATGTTGCTTCTTCTCCTATAGCCAAAGGAAACACAACCTTTGATATTCTGAAACAGACTCCATTATTGTCTTCAACCGATGATAAAACATTAAAGATTGCAGGAAAGAACAATGTGTTAATCTACATCAATGGAAGAAAATCCAATATGGATGCAGAATCATTAGCTCAGTTCCTTAAAAATACTCCGGCAGAAAACATCCAGAAAATTGAGGTAATTACAGTTCCGGGAAGTGAATATCAGGTAGAATCTTCTGACGGAATCATCAACATCGTTTTAAAGAAAAAAATGATTGATGGTCTTAATGGAAATATGAGATTCTCTAACACCCAAGGTAAATACAATGCCAGCCAGGCAAGTTTCTCTGCTAACTACAGAAAAGATAAACTGGGAATAAGTGCCAGTCTCAGCGGTGGTGAAAATATTGAAGCTCAAACCTATACTCTGAAGAACAGCAGTAAAAATGCATCCAATGAATCTACAGGTGATATTGATGATCCAAACAAAAACATTGGCGGTTATCTGAACATCGACTATCAGTTAAATGATAAAAGCAACTTAGCTCTATCCTGGAATACCTGGGCCAATAAGAGTTATAATTCAACGGTAAACTTGTTCAATACTATTGTTAACGAAAAAGGCCCACGTTATACATGGTCCAAAAATAAAGAAGATGCAAGAAGTTATAATAACTCGCTCAATTTAAATTATGAATTGAAAACCGATTCTTTAGGAAGTAAACTGAATGTAAATGCAGCTTACCTGAATTATAAAAGATTCCAAGCTATAGATAATATTACTTATAATTCTGACATCAACAGAAACATAGGAAATAAGTCTATACAGATGTTCCAGGATCTTCCGCAGATTATCAACAATTTCTCCGGAATGGTGGATTACATTCAAAAATTTAAAAATGATCTGACCATTTCCATTGGAGGAAATTATAATAAAACCCAAACAGATAACGATACAAAAAGTGATACTTACTTTTTTGACCCAGAGGATACGCCAAAGTTAGCCCCTAACCACTTTATCTATGATGAAAGTATCTATGGTTTCTATGTGACTGCTGAAAAAAAGTTTTCGGATAAGTTCTCTGGAAAAATTGGAACAAGATATGAGATCACTAATAGTTTAGGAACCTCAGATAATCCACCTGAAGGGGCAGAAGCTCTTAAAAGAATTGAAAGAAACTACAATAATTTTCTTCCTTACCTGAGCCTTAACTATACTATTAATGATAAGAACAATATTTCCTATTCATTTTCAAGCAGAATGAGAAGACCAAGTTTCTGGGAAATCAATCCTGTGGTGAACAAGCTGACTGATGACAATTATACACAAAACAACCCATTTGTAAAGGCTTCCTCGACTTATAATCAAGAGCTAATGTACATGTATAAGAATTCATATTTTGTAGTTTTAAACCATTCTTATATTAAAGATGCAATCACCCAGGTTCCTCTACAGGGCTATCCTGTGAAGCCTAATGGAAATACTGGCAAAAATCTTGCTTTAAGATATATTAGAACCAATTTTGGAGATAAGCAGGAAATGTCAGCGATGATAGGAGTTCAAAAATCATTCTTTAAACAGTATTGGACAACCAACTTCAGCATAGGAGTTCAGCATAACAGTAACAACGGAAGTTTGGATATGGATCCTACCACAGGGGATCGATTCAAAGATGAGCTTGGAAATTTTGTAACCTATGTCAATAATGTAAATTCTACCAGTCTTTTGATTCAGACCAATAATACCATTCGTCTTGATAAAGCGAAAACGTGGTTCCTTGGAGTGAACTTTTTCTACATAGACAAACAGCAGATAGAATTGGGGATGTTACGAGGTTTATCAAGTTTAGATCTTAGCATCAAGAAAAACTGGAACGACTGGACTTTTGCCCTGAATGTAAATGATGTTTTAAGAACCAATATTGTAGTAATTGATGATTACCAAAGCAACGGAAACTATAACTATATCCACCAGAATCAGTATAAAAGAAACTTAACAGTGAGCCTTACTTACAATTTCGGAAATAAAAAACTGAAAAAGGTAAGAGATATTGAAGGGGCTTCCGATTCTATCAAAAACAGAACTAGATAAAAACTATCTTTCTTCATATTCAATCAAATTATTTTGTACACAAACCTGTTGATTCTTCAGCAGGTTTTTTATCTTTAATTGTATGAAAAATAGCTTAGTATTCATCACCTTTTTTACTTTCTTTTTACTTACAGCCTGTAAAGAGGACAAAATCAATCTGGGCAACAATATCAGTTTTAAAAAGGAGAAAAATGTACATTATGGAAATCATCCGGAACAGGTTATGGATCTTTATATTCCTAACAAAGCATTATCTGGAGAAAAAGAGGTTTTTATTATTATTCATGGTGGAGGCTGGCATGGTGGAGATAAATACCAGCTCAGTCTCTTTACTCTTTCTTTGATGAAAAGGTTTCCGGATCATGTCTTTGCTAATATAAATTACAGACTTGCTTCTTCACAACAATATGCCATTCCTAACCAAATGAATGATATTAAAAGTGTCATTACAGCCCTAAAAAAGAAATTCAACCATAAAATTAAGTTCCTTCTGCTGGGAAACAGTGCAGGTGGGCATTTATCTATGCTCTATTCTTATCATTTTGATGCGGATAAAGATGTAAAAGCAGTTATTAATATAGTAGGTCCTGCTGATCTTTCAGATACAGGTTTTAAAAACTATGAAGAATATTCTTTTGTAGAAAAGCACATGGTTGACCCCAAAATATTATCTACAGGAACCCCAGCCGTCAACTTTGCCAGCCCAATACATTGGATTACCTCAGCATCTGCTCCTACTCTTTCTTACTATGGAACAACAGACCGGGTGGTTCCTTTAAGCCAAAACAAAATTCTGGATTCTATTCTCAGCAAAAATAATGTCGTTCACGAATCATACGAGTTTAATGGAGGTCATCTGGATTGGGATAAACAACCCAATAATACTTTTCTTATTGATAAAATTGGAAAATTCATCAAACATATTGATAAAAAATAGCACGCCCTAATTAGTTAAAGCGTGCTTCATTTTATATCCCAAATTATTTATTCAGATTTTACGATTTCTGTTCTTTCAGACATTCCATTGGCATTGAAAGCTTCAATCTGGAAATAATAAGCATCCGTTCTGTCTGCACCTGTAAAAAAATATTCGTTCTTTCCATATACCATAATGCTTCCGTATAATTTATCAGGAGATTTTCCCCAATAGATTACGTAGCCGTCTGCTTCAGGATTTTGCTGCCATTCATCCAGATACTTCTTCTTTCACCATATTTCTTAGGATCGGCTCTTAATGGGACAAAACCTTCTACTTTCTTAGGTTTTGCTCCTGCTCCTTTCCCGAATACCCTGAAACCGCTTAATGCAAATTTCCCTGTTGGCATTTTCAGATTTTCTATTTTAAGGAATCTTGCGATTGCTGGCTTTTCAAGCTCAATATAGTCATGAGGAACATCTTTTGTGTTTTTGCTTTTATCCACAATGACCTTCCATTTTTTGCCATCATTTGATCCATAGATTTTGTATTGGTGCATTTTGCCTAAAGTCTTTCCCATAAACTCTGCGTCCTGATCTGCATAGTTAATCTGAATGGCATTGATCATGGATACCTCCCCAAGATCGGTCTGAAACCATTCTCCGGAATTTGCGGTTTTTGCACTCCAATAAGTCTTAATATCTTCATCTACGGCAAAATTGGGCTGATAGCTTCCCAGAGTAGATGAAACCTGAACGGGCTTATTGTAATTCAGCAACATCCATCCGGCAAAAAGACCTTTTGAAAAGTCTTTCCCTTGCGCATACTGCGGCAGGTAAGTCGGGTAATCCCCATAAGCTGTATTGGTATACATGACATCATCTTTATCAAATCCTGCCGGCCATATTCCCAGTCTTCTTTCAAAGTTATTTTTTGTGGAAATAAAAATGGTTGAAACATGCCACCAGTTTTTATAATTGTCTTCAAAGGTTGCCCCATGTCCGGCACCTCTTGCAAATCCTCCCGGTTTATAGGAAAACGGATTGTGCTTCTGATATTCGAAGCCTTCCAAAGGATTTTTGCTGACATATACACCATCTGAATATCCGCTAAACTCTGTTGCCGGAGCACCATACTGCATATAATATTTTCCTTTGTGTTTGGTCACCCAGGCTCCTTCCACAAAGGGTTGAAGAAAAACATTATCGTTATATTCTCCAAACCTTTCCCATCCGTGATCTTCCGGCTTCAATTTAAGGATCGGTTTTACAAAGCCTTCAGATTGAAGGGTTTTCACTTTTACTTCTGTTCCTAATAAAGGCCATTCGTTGCTGGAACCCCAATACAGATAAAGCTTGTTTTTATCTTCATCATAATGGAATGCAGGATCCCAAGCGCCAACCTTTAAGGTGTCTACAGCTATTTTCCAATCATCTTTGGTGGGATTGGTACTTTTCCAAATGGGGAAATCCTGTTCCCAGGTAGAGCCATACACATACAGGGTATCTTTCATTGCCCATACTGCCGGAGCATTGAGATCGTGAATATATTTATTATCTCTTAGAAATTTTCTTTTTACAAACTTCCAATCCAGCATATCATCGCTATACCAGTATCCCTCCTGGTTCGTAGAGAAAAGGAAAAGTTTATCTTTAAAATTGACAATTACCGGATCTGCTGTAGCACGATGTTTTCCTTGTTTTGAAAAGACTTCAAAAGGAGTATATCCATAATCTATATTAATCGGATTACAGAACGTCTTCTGTTGCCCGCCCACCAATATTCCGAGGAGAATTGCTAAAGATAAAAAGTATTGTCTCATTTTTAGATTTTAAACATTCCAGACAAAGTTAGCTAACTTTTTCCTGTTTCTTCATGTAAAAAACATACAGAAACTTTTATCCTCTGAATGATAAAAAAAACTTCTGACCCTGTTTCCAAAGTCAGAAGAATATAATGGTAATGATTTTAATTATTTTTTAGGAAGAAAAACCTCAGCAAGCATACATCTTGCACTTCCACCACCGTTTACTTCAATGGTATTTAAATCAGAGTAAATAATTTCGCAATATTTTTCAATGGCAGCTACTTGCTCCGAAGTTAAAGATTGATAAGCTGTCTGGCTCATAACAAGGAATTTTTCACCTTCTTTATTCTGAACCTGAAGCATATTTCCTGCAAACTGCTGCATTTGCTCTTCTGAAATTTCAACGATTTCTTTTCCTGAATTTTTAATGGCTTCAATCACCTTTTCTCTTTCCAGCTCATCATCAATACAGTCAAGACAAATAACTACAAACCGATCTGCCACACACATCATTACATTGGTGTGATAAATAGGAAGTCTTTCTGCACCCACCGTTTGATAAGAATGGAAAACTACTGGTGTAAAGCCATATTTTTCACAGAATTCTCTGAATAGATTTTCATCTAATCTCAAGGAAACAGATCCGTAAGCAATCTTATTATCGTGATCGAAGATCATACTTCCTGTTCCTTCCAGGAAATGTCCCTGAGTTTCAGGAAATGACCAGTCGTCAATTTCAGCAACTTCAAATCCCTGATCTTTGATACTTTCTATAATATCATCTCGTCTTTCCACTCTTCTGTTGGAAGCGAACATCGGATATAAAACCACTTTTCCATCTTTGTGGAAACTTACCCAATTGTTAGGGAAAATGGAATCCGGTGTATGAGGGTCTAATGTATCTTTTATGGTAATTACATTGATTCCTTTCTCTCTCAGCTTTCCAACAAAGGTATTGAACTCTGCTAAAGCCTTTGATTGAATATCAGAACCTGTCTGTTCTACCTGAAAGTAATTATTTTTTGCAGTTTCTGCGTTGTAACCGAATGCAATCGGTTCTATCATTAATACTGTATCTGTCGTTTGCATGTTTTTTGATTAAAAGATTGAAAAATTAAAAGATTGAAAGATTAAAACTCTCTCACTTTCAGACACTAAAACTCTACCGCTCAACTATTCTCTCACAAGCGGCATGGTAGAACATCTCAACAGGCCACCCATTTTAGAGATCTCTCTGTAAGGAATTTCTTCAACGGTCATTCCCCATACATCTCTTAAGTGATTGTTCATTCTGGTAAATGCTTTGTCTGAAACTACAACATCCGGAGAAATAGAGAAGATATTCGGAAACATTTCAAACATTTCTTCATCATTGATATGGAAACAGTTTTCTTCTCCGAAAATATCGATGATAAGACGGTAATCACTTTCGTCTACAAAACCGTTTTTGTAGATGATACATTTATCTTCTCCTACCGGATTGAAGGTGCAATCCAGATGTAAGATTCCTTCAAACGGAACTTTATCATTTTTCTTCAGTTCAAGATCAATGATTCTTTTCTTCGGAAAGTATTCTTTTAAAATTTCGATGGCATACTCGTTGGTCCTTGCCGTTTTATAATTTCTGTAATCTTCACTGAAGCAGGTTCCTATAAAAAGGAAATCATTCCATACAATAACATCTCCTCCTTCGATATGTGCTGTTTCCGGCAGGTTGATAATCTTTCTCCAGGCTACTTTTTCAAAAACACTTTTGTAGGCTTCCTGCTCATCTGCCCTGTCAACAATCACATTAGAAATGATCATTTTATCATCAATTACAAAGGCTACATCTCTTGAAAAGACCTGATTATAATCTTGGATAATGCTTGGACGAAGTACTTCTACGTCATACTTTTTTAAAACTTCTTCGAAGGCGTTCATCTCATTGATGATATCCACTTCCTTAGGATAAATGTTGTGTTCGATTGAGTAATATGACTTGGCGTCATAACTTTCCTCTAGCGTGGGAACAGCTCCCAATGAATTAGGCTGGCCTAGAACTACTGACTTCAGCCTTCCCGTTTCGTTTTTAATGTTTAGTCTCATAAAGATTTATGCAATACTACAAATATAAGTAAAGGACTCTATCTAGAAAACTTTTGGATTATTTTATGCCTGAAATTTGGCCTTCCTAAGTACTCTCTTCTAGCGAAATCCTCCCCCTATTCACTAAACCGTAGTATAAAGCATACAAAAACATCTACAACCTACTATATTTCATCTACATAAGAACGAAAAAATAGATTTTTTTTACAATTTAACATCCTACATTAGTGATATAATTTTCGCGGAATTATATATGCTAAAACTTTATTATTAACATCAAAAATCAAAGTCATGAACAAGAAAAATCCTGTGCTGAAAAATGCACGAAAATTAGAAAGAGACCAACAAAAATTTATTATTGGAGGTGAATTTACAGGGCCTAGAAAATGCTGTGAATATGATGATGTAACTGGAGCATGCTTCCTGTGGGTATGTAACAGATGTGGTTGTCCATAAAATATTTAGAAAGCCGTTTCATGAATTTTGATACGGCTTTTTTAATGCGTCTAAATCAAATTATATGTATAAGGGTTTTTGTAACAGTAACTTTCAATTTCACCTTTCTGAGTCGTACTCTATCTTCTTTATTTTATGATAAAAAATTGTTGAAATTCTATTTAATACAATACAACTTATTAAATTTCACATACATAATAATAAAAAATTCTTTTTTAAACAAAATAAAATCATATATTAGTGATATAATTTATCATTAAATTATATTGTTTAAAACTTAACTATCAACATCAAAAAATCAAAATCATGAACAAGAAAAATCCTGTGCTAAAAAACGCACAAAAATTAGGAAGAGAGCAACAAAAATCAGTAGTAGGTGGAATAGGAATCTCAGCAGGCAAAAGATGCTGTGAATGGGATCCGTCAGGAAAATGCACGCTCTATACTTGTGATAGATGTCAATGTCCATAAAAAATCAGAACTTAACTATCTATTAACATCAAAAACAACAAAATCATGAACAAGAAAAATCCTGTGCTAAGAAACGCACAAAAATTAGGAAGAGAGCAACAAAAATCGGTGATCGGTGGAATAAACAGAGAAAGATACTGCTGTGAGTGGAATGAAGATGGTAGCTGCAGAATCTGGACATGTGGTAACTGTGTTTGCCCTTAATAAAATAATAAACCTGCTTTTCCAAGCAGGTTTTCTTTTATCTTGCCCTGTTTTCTTCCTCTGTTCTCTGAACTTCTTTCACCTGATACTTTGAAACTCCGAAAGTATAACTCAATGAGAAGAAAAATCTACTGCTATCCCACCAATGCCTCAAACGATTATCCATAATCTGTTTATGCCTGAACTCCAGGCTCTGCTCATTGGAATCAAAAATATTATTATATCCCAACTTTGTATTCAGCTTATTATCCAACCAGGATTTTTGAATGGATAGATCTATGCTATAACGTGGTTTAATAATATAAAGGCTATTTCCGGTTTTGGATTCATAATTTGCAAATAGATTAACGGTATATCCTTTGGGTAAAGTAAAGACCTGATTTAACCTAATTTCATAATTATAGATATCTAGTGCAAAGACCTCATCAAGATAGGGTCTGAATTCGTAATTATAATATCCAGCTACCTGGCTAGTGATACTCCACCATTTTGTCATTTTTAAAGGAAAACTGGTTTCAAGAGAGGCAAATTTACGATAAGGAAGATTGGTTCCGAGATACTCCAGTACATTGGTTGCCGGATTATATATCGGATAACGGGCCATTACATCTTTTTCTTTACCAATGGTAAAGCTTGTAATCCAATTTTTATACCGATAGGTTGCTTTAATCTGACTGGTAAAAGAAGGTAGCAGATAAGGATTTCCAATCCAATAATTCAAGGGACTAAAGTAAAAACGAAAAGGATTAAGCTGTGAAAAAACAGGTCTTGTAATCCTCCTGCTGTAGGAAATGGAAAGTTCATTGGATTTATTAAAAGAATAACTTACACTGAAAGAGGGCAGCCATTCAAGGTAATTTTTTGAAACAATAGAATCAGTAGTAACGGCATCAGAAATACTCTGGGTATTTTCAGCTCTTATTCCTGCGTTGATCTGAAGTTTTCCGAATTTCTGTCTGTAAGCAACATAACCAGCAACTATCTTTTCCCTGTAAGAAAAGATATTACTTCTTGAAGGATCAAATATAAACTGGTTGTTCACAGATAAGGTATCATATCTGATATTATTGTTAGTTAATGAATGACTGTACTTAAATCCTGCTTCTATATCTGCATTTCCAATTTTTTGAGAGGCATCAATCTGTCCTGTATAAATATCAATTTTATTAAAAAGGTCAGATTTCCAATAGGATAATAATTCAGAAGATGGCTGATTTTTATTGATAAATTTATCTTTCTGTTTATTTTTTACAGAAAGATAATTGCCTAAAAAACTTATTTTAAGACCTTTATTTTGAAACGAATAATCCGTAGTTACCCCCCAATTATTCTGTGAATAATCTATTGGATTTAAGCTTTCGGTATTAAAAACAACCTGGGTTTCACTTTTATCAGTGGTAAATAATGATCCTGCTCGGGTACGGTCACTATCTCTAAAATTGCTTCTCAGATTTAGGCTCAATCTATTTTTAGTATTTAATCTGAAATCAGCTCCTGCCTGAATACTATATACCTGCCCTATATCTTTTTGGTTGGTATTGGTACGCATAACATTCGTATTGGCCAATCGCTGTAAAGCACTATACCGATAGGTGGAAATCCCATCATTTAATCCCACCTGCATCGTATAGGCAATCTTTTCTGTGTTGTATGACAGATTTAAAGCATTTTCTCTGTAATTGAACTTATTGATGTATATATTCCCATTATAATTTCCTTTCCAGCCGAGATTAGTGTTCTTTTTTAATCTGATATCAATAATTCCTTTAAATTCTGCATCATATTTTGAAGAGGGATTGGTGTTTATCTCAAGAGATTCAACCATTTCAGGAGACAGGGACAGGAGGTATGCTTGCAATTCCTGATTACTCATTACAGTAACTTTTCCATCTATAAAAATAGCCGGAGAAATTCTTCCTCCAATAAAAATCCCTCCTTCCTGATCTATGGAAACTCCGGGAGTTTTTCTTAAAACATCAAGCAAATGGGTGGATGTTTTAAAGTCTTTATTTCCGGAAATAGTCATCGTCAAATTTCCATCATTCAATTTAACGTTTCGCGGAGCAGATTGAATAACAACTTCTGAAATGTTTGTTGTCGGAGGCTTTTGTTGAGCAAGAGAATCTGATACCTTTTGTCCTGTGGTTTGCTGTGCATTACCAAAAACAGAAAGGAAAAGCAGTAACAGAAAGAACCATAATTTGATCATCATAATTTTTAAATTTTATGAGATCAAAAGTATTGGCTTGTTGCAAAAATCTGGTTTTGAAATTAAAATTCCGCAGTACGAAATTATAAATTAAGACTATGAAACCCAGTATCAGAAGGTGTTTGTGTTTGCTTGTATAAAAGTGGTGTTGTATTCTTTATTTTTTTGAATGTTGAAAAGAAAGTTGATTTTGAGTTGAATCCTACTTCATAACCAATCTCTTCAATTTTTAAATAAGAGCCATTTTCTATTTTTCCACAAGCTTCATTAATTCTGTATTCATTAATATAGGTGGAAAAACTTTTACCCAGATTATCATTTAACAGCTGGGAAAGCTGATGAGTCGATATATTCATTCTGAAGGCAAGGTCACTTAATTTAAGATTCGGATTTTTATAGAGTTCTTCTGCGTTCATAAGTTTTTCTAATCTGGAAACAAAATTATCCGCCTGCTCTTCGGAAATCTTTTTATTGGAATACCTGTTGCCGGGATCTTTTACCGGGATCTGCTGATCTTTTTTATTGAATAAAATTAAAAAATTAGCATACAGAACGAATGAAAAAACTAAGCTTCCTCCTGCACAATAGATTTGTACCCAACCTGTAGAAATCAGTTGGTAAGTCAAAAAGATAATCACATTACTGATCAGAACCGGAAGAACAAATTTGTTAGTCATTACAATACTCTGCTTAGAAAAAATATAATACTGATAGACTGTCAGACAAATAAATACTGACCAAACGGTGTATATAAAAGTTCCAAAATAATGATCTAAAGTTATTGGAAAGAACAGGTAAAGCAAACCAACAATACCTAAAATCACTGTCAGTATTCCAAATATCTTACGGCAACTTTTCCAATTAAAATGTTCTTGTTGAAATGATGACTTAATGTAATAATATAAAGTAGGCCCTGTAAAAAACAATGCTGCTAGTCCCAAATATGGTATCAGTCTAGGCAGATCAGGGTAAAAGTAAATACACACTGAGATTCCCACTCTTAAGCTAAGCATGAGCAAAAGAAGTCCGAGGAAAAAATCCGGTATATATTTCAGTTTTTTGACAAACAGCAGATAAATACCAAGCAGCAACCCATTAAAGGCCCCTACTGCACTAAAGAAAAAAAGCAACTGTTGTCCGAAGGTCATGGCTTATTTATTTTTCTAATATCAATTGTTCTATCAATAGAAACGGACTTTAGTCCGTTTCATCGATAAATATTATTCATTTGGCTTTAGCCGAAACTTATCTTTTTTACAAGAGTAAATTTAATAAATTATTAAATTGAATTTCAGACAGATGGAATATTTTTTAGGTTTTGGCTAAAGCCAATCCATTTTTTTTATTTCTAAACGGGCTAAAGCCCGTTTCTATTGAATAATAAGCATTGTGGATAATGTTGTTCGGGTATTTATAATGCCCCATATCCTTAGCCCCGATAGAAACGGCTACCCCGCAGCAGCTTTTGCATAGCATGGGCGCGAGGAGTAAAAGTGGATAGCGGGAAACAGCTCCTAACCATTAAAAAACAAAAAATCCCAAAGCAAGCCTTGGGATTTTGATATGGTAAAAGCAAATATTATCTGCTTGCGATATCGATATAGTTTCTTTCCTGAGCACCTTGGTAAACCTGTCTTGGTCTTCCGATTGGGTCTCCTTTCAATCTCATTTCTTTCCATTGAGAGATCCATCCTGGTAATCTTCCTAATGCAAACATTACTGTAAACATTTCTGTAGGAATTCCTAATGCTCTGTAGATGATCCCTGAATAGAAGTCTACGTTTGGATACAGCTTTCTTTCGATGAAGTATTCATCTTCAAGCGCAACTCTTTCTAACTGCATTGCAATATCAAGAGCTTTATCCTGGATACCTAGTGCAGTAAGGATATCATCAGCAGCTTTCTTGATAATTTTTGCTCTTGGATCGAAGTTTTTGTATACTCTGTGTCCGAATCCCATTAGACGGAAGCTATCTCCTTTATCTTTAGCTTTAGCCACATATTTAGATACGTCACCACCATCTTTCTCGATCAGTTCAAGCATTTCGATTACAGCCTGGTTAGCACCACCGTGAAGTGGTCCCCAAAGTGCAGATACCCCCGCAGAGATAGAAGCGAACAGACCTGTATGAGCAGAGCCTACCATTCTTACCGTAGAAGTAGAACAGTTTTGCTCGTGGTCAGCGTGAAGGATTAATAATTTATCTAATGCATTTACAACTACCGGATCGATTTCGAAATCAGCGTTTGGTAATCTGAATGCCATTTTGTAGAAATTTTCTACGTAGCTTAAGTTATTATCTCCGTGGTTTAATGGTAAACCTTGAGTCTTTCTGTATGTCCAAGCACAAAGATGAGAGAATTTAGCGATCATCAGCTCAGCAGCGTGATCCATTTCTTCTTTAGAGTTTACGTTAACGGCTTTCGGGTTGAATGCTGTTAAAGCAGAAGTCATAGAAGAAAGAACTCCCATAGGGTGAGCAGAACGAGGAAAAACATCAATGATCTTTTTCATCTCATCTGCGATGAAGTTATATTTTTTAATATTATTGTCGAAAGAAGTAAATTGATCCTGAGTAGGTAATTCTCCATGTAATAAAAGATACATTACTTCTGTGAAGTTAGATTTTTCAGCAATTTGTTCAATTGGATAACCTCTGTAGAATAACTCTCCTTTATCTCCGTCTAAGTAAGTGATGTCGCTAATAGTAGCTCCTGTATTTTTGTAACCTAAATCCAGAGTGATCAAACCTGTCTGGTCTCTTAATTTTGAAATATCAATCCCTCTGTCTCCGATAGTACTATCCACGATTGGATATTCATATGAATTACCGTCGTAATTCAATATTACTTTGTTGTCTGACATTATTTATTTATTTTTTTTAAATATACCACTTTCCATAAAATACGGCAAACAAAAATTATCGCTTGCCGTTATTTATAAATTCAATTATCTTTTTATTTTAAATGCTTCTAAACCTGGGAAAATTGCTGTTTCACCAAGAGCTTCTTCAATTCTTAACAACTGGTTGTATTTTGCCATTCTATCTGATCTTGAAGCTGAACCTGTTTTAATTTGACCACAGTTCATTGCTACCGCTAAATCAGCAATCGTAGAATCTTCAGTTTCTCCAGATCTGTGAGACATTACTGAAGTGAACTTGTTGTTCTGAGCCATCTGTACTGCTGCCATTGTTTCAGAAAGAGAACCAATCTGGTTTACTTTTACAAGGATTGAATTGGCAATTCCTTCTTTTACTCCTCTTGATAACCTGTCAACGTTAGTTACAAATAAATCATCACCTACTAACTGTACTCTGTCACCGATTTTATCCGTTAACATTTTCCATCCTTCCCAGTCATCTTCCTGCATACCGTCTTCGATAGAGATGATTGGATATTTAGCAGCTAGTTCTGCAAGGTAAGAAACCTGTTCTTCTCTTGATCTGTGCGCTCCTTTATCTCCTTCAAATTTTCTGTAATCGTAAGTTCCGTCTTTGTAGAATTCTGAAGCGGCACAGTCTAATGCCAACATGATATCGTCACCTGGCTTATATCCTGCCTTTTCGATCGCCTGAAGTAGAGTATCCAAAGCGTCTTCAGTACCATTGAAAGTTGGAGCAAAACCTCCCTCATCTCCTACAGCTGTAGAAAGACCTCTCCCTTTAAGGATTGATTTAAGGTTGTGGAAAATTTCTGTTCCTTTTCTCAATGCATGAGAGAAAGAATCAGCTTTTACCGGCATGATCATGAATTCCTGGAATGCGATAGGCGCATCTGAGTGAGACCCACCATTGATTACATTCATCATTGGAACAGGAAGAGTGTTTGCGTTTACCCCTCCTACATATTTATACAAAGGCATTCCCAGTTCTGCTGCAGCTGCTCTTGCTACTGCCAAAGAAACCCCAAGGATTGCATTAGCACCTAGATTTCCTTTGTTAGGAGTACCATCAAGCTCAATCATAATCTGATCGATATAGTTTTGTTCAAAAACCGGCTGACCAACTAAATTCTCTGCAATTACTTCTTTTACATTTTCAACAGCTTTCAAAACTCCTTTCCCTTGGTATTCTGAACCTCCGTCACGTAATTCTACGGCTTCATGCTCTCCTGTAGATGCTCCTGAAGGAACAGCTGCACGACCCATCGCACCGTTTTCTGTAAATACATCCACTTCAATGGTAGGATTACCTCTGGAATCTAAAATCTGTCTTGCTTCTATGTAAGAAATTGCACTCATTTTTTATTTTTTTAGTTTAGACAAATTTAATCAAAATTTAGCTTTTAGGGGTATTTAAGGAGATCTTTTTGAAATAAATCCAAGTTAAATTTTAGTTAATTTATATTATGATAAACTGGGGAATTGATAGGGTGGAATTATACTAAAAAACTCTCCGGATTATATGATCCGGAGAGTTGAAATTTGTGTTTGATATTCTTTTACCTATCATGTCTGTATTATAATTTCATTCTTCCTAATCCAACTAATAGATTCAGTGCCACAATAAGGTTACCTTTCTTTTCATAGTCTCCATTAAAGTCTTTTCCGAATGAGAATGTTAGCCTTTGGTTTTTAGCCAGCTCATACTCAAAATTAAGAATATATTTCCAGGAAGCTTCAAAGGCTGATTTATTCAAAATACTTCTATAAATACATTCCCCACTCAAAAAAAATTTATCATCAAATAGTCTGAATATTAATCGTGAACCCATATCTAAAGTATGCAGATTTTCTTTTTTCAATGATGGGTTTGCCAAAGATGAGTCCGGATTATATAAATATCTGGCCATAAAAATAAATGTTGAAGGATTCTTCTGCCAATTATAACCACCGGTAAGCCAAGCTCCAACTTTGGATATTTGTGAGTTATTGAATGTATTAGTTCTAAAATCAAGAACGGTTCCCATTGACATATCTAAGAAAAGACCAAAGCGTTCCAATTTAATGTCTTTTGCTATTTTTGTTATTTCCTGTATTTTTTCTTCGTCATCAATTACTTTTTTATGATAGTTCTCAATATCAATTCTAATTTCTTCGATCTGTTTTTCTAATTCTTTATATTCTACAGTATTTGTTTTTTCAGCATCTTCCAAAAGCCTTTTCTTGTGTAAAAGGGAGCTGTTGATACGGTCAAGCTCGGCTAATTCCGGACTGGTATTATTCACCCAGATTCTTCGTTCCTGTAACAATTGATGGACTTCGTGAATTTTATCTAATGCACTCATCGTTTCACTATTGAATTTTCCCCTTTTAATAGAAAACTTTATCCCGAAACCTATCCTTGATTTTTCTTCTATATTCAGATCTTCATCTGCTGCTATTCCTTTATAAGCTAAAGAAGTTACAAATGTCTGCTTAAATGTTGTAGCAAAATCAGTATTAGCTCTTAAATCCTGATAATTTCCATTCAATTTAAATGGTGCAAGATCAATCGCAAATGAAGTAGGTAAACTTGAAAAATTACTGGTTCCCTCTCTTAATGCAACCATGATACTTTTAAGATCTGTAGGTTTTTCAATATCAGAATTAGCAATTCCTAACAGATTGGCTCCTGGTGATGCCTGAGCTCTTAGTATATCTAAGTCTATTCCTTTCTCTTTTTCTTCCTGCCCAAAACAAAAATGTGAAAGTAAGAGAATGACTAGTACATAAATCAATTTTAATGTTTTCATGGCTATTTTTTAATAAAATGTAATATGATGTGTATATAATGAAACTCCGCCTTCAGTTTTAACTTCAGAAACATGGGTATCATCATAAATAACTTTTCCTGCATTTCTAATCTTTACAGTCAAAATAGTTTTATTGCTCTCTCTACTTACATCCTGTATAAAAGATTCTATATTCAAAACATGTCCAATAAGCTCGTTACATGTTCCTATTAAAATATTGTCAATAGATTCTTTAATGAATTTACTTTCCTGATTGGTTCTCAAAACCTTAAGTGTAGCGGATCCTAACTGCCCCTCCCCACCAAAGTAAATTGAAACAGTAATCTGAGATCCATCATCTGGAAGTCTTATATTTTTAGCAGCAACATATCTGCTGTCATTTTCCTGTGTGCCTGATACAACACTCCCCATCTGTAGTTCCATAATTTTAAGATTGAGTAATTGAGATTGGGTATTTATAATTCTTGTTAATTGATCTTTTTTAGTTTTCATGATTTTAGTTTTTTAAGTTTAATAATTTATTTTCTAGGGGAAGGAGATAAAAGGCCAGCTAAAGCTCCAATGGCTCCTGATGAAATGGTAGCAAAGATGGTTACCAGCTGACTGTCTGGTTCACCTTCACTCCAAAAGGAAAGAAGAATAAGTCCTGCGATAATGGCTATAATGGCCAAGCCAAGCATAATCACAATAATCCTGTAAATCCAGTAATCCGTGTCTTTGGGATTTCTTATTTCCACACTTCTGATGGCCTCTATAGGATTGGTTCTAAACTTCTCCTGAAGATCACTGTTGTTTTTCAAAGCAGTTTCTAAATCTTCAATACTGTCATTAATTAAAGTTTTCATGGCTATTGGTTTTATATATCAAATTTCCCTCTAAAAAATATACCTGTCAATTACACAAAAGGGTGATTATAAAACAAAACAGCACCATTAGAAATGGTGCTGTAAATAAAAATTATTAGTAATTATAATGTAACTTTGAAGATCAGATTATTTCCGGAACTTGTAGAGCATACTTTACAC
The DNA here is from genome assembly GCF_900637665.1 of Chryseobacterium nakagawai. Taxonomy (NCBI): domain Bacteria; kingdom Pseudomonadati; phylum Bacteroidota; class Flavobacteriia; order Flavobacteriales; family Weeksellaceae; genus Chryseobacterium; species Chryseobacterium nakagawai. Next base: position 712,945 of record NZ_LR134386.1, on the reverse strand, counting down.
TCTCCTTCCGCTTCACTCATTCTTCTTTTCATATTTCTAAGTCCGTTTCCTTCAGTTTGTCCATCGGGAATACCGATTCCGTTATCCTGAATCTTCATTAAAAAATGATTTTGATTTTGAGAGAATGAAAGTTTTAATGTACTTGCCTGACTATGTTTATAGACATTGTTAACCGCTTCTTTTAAGCATAAAAAAAGGTTACGTCTCAGCTCTGTAGAAATGGGAGTATCAGAAATAATGTCTTCACATTCTGAATGAAGGACAATTTTTGTTTTCTTTAAAAAGTTCCCGGTATAAAGTATAGCATAATCAACAAAGCTTCCTAGTGTATCATTTCCTGAGTTCAGACTCCAAAGCATTTCACGCATGGAAATATTCATTTCTTCGGAAGTTTTCAGAAGTTCTGCGATATCATTCTTCAGATCTTCATCATTTGCTTTCTGTTTTAAAAATTCTGCCTGAAGCTTCAGTGCGGAAATACCTGCTCCGAGATCATCATGCATATCATGAGAAATACGTTCACGTTCCTGTTCTATGGATTTTTGTTTTTCGAGCTCTTTTTGGAGGAGCTGGTTCTCGTATTCTGCTTCCTGAAGCTTCTGCTCCTGTATAAAAAGCAGTCTTTTTTTATTAAAAAGATAGGTTATAAAAGCCAAGCTTATCACTATAAAAACAATGATTATACTTATTAAAAGTATGGTAAGCTTAATCTTGTCCGGCATAGCTATTTTTTTTCCATTTAAAATACGAAAAAGTGTATAAGATAATACAGATATAATTTCCGGCAATAAAAAGGATCTTGCTAAAGCTTAAAATACCTTTATTAGAATCATTAAAATAATACATGGGAACTGTTCTTAAAATAAAAAAGCTGGCCCAAACAATTTGTGAAAGACTGATCCAGTATAACGGATTATCTATAATCTTTGCACCATCAAAATAATAGTTTTTTTTCAAAAGCCATGACAATGAAAGAATGATATAAAAGAAAGAGATAATGAAGCCTAATTTCAAGTCGAAAATATTGTTCAGGAGATCTATTTTCAACACATAAATAAAGAATAAACACAGAGCCGAAAGAATAATTAAAAAAATATTCCAACGCTTTTTATCCCAATACAAATAGAGAAAATAGAACATTGAAAAAATGATATAAAAATTAAATCGTATAGCGTTAGGTTCATCTACCTTTATTATTTTTTCTGCAAAGCCCATGACAACATCTACTAATAAAGTAACTAACAGATATATAAAAAAGAAACTTTGGGAATAAAATTTCTTTCTTATTCCCAAAGTGAAAAATAATATTGTAAGCGTTAATAAACTACAACAATATATATAATAAAATACGGTTAAGGCCATAAACTGGTTATATCAGAAGGATTGCTAAAAGACATCTGTTTACCTTCCGGATCTTGAGTTTCAAAACAATATTGCATAGCGATTGAAAGCCTTCCCAGTCTTTTTTTATATTCAAGATCGAGAATTGATCCTTTTATTCTTTTAAACAGAATAAAACTTATTTTAACATATTTAAAAAATCTCCACATAGCAGAATAAGATTTAGAAATATTAAAATTAAATAGAGCAATATCATCCACCTCATAAGATACAATGCGGGTATTAACCATATTGGTTATTCTATCCACATAATCTCCAAGCCCCACCTCATAATTTTTCTTTTCCTTAAGAAAGTCAACGAGATCCGTTGATGGAATTAAATTATATACCGTGACTCCTCCATTCTGAACTTCTTCCAGACTATAGACTTCGTCGTCAGAGTCTAAAGAGATAATACTGTCAGATAAATGGATCATTAAAGAAATATTTTTATTTTTTTCAACAAAGCAGAAGTTTACATACTTTTTTGAAGATCTTAAAATAATCTGAATAAGCGCTGCGTCCACTATTAAAGAATCCGTAAAGGAAATTTCATTTTGGTTTTTTAAGCGCTTAAATTCTCCTGTAAGTTCAATAAAATCACTTTCTGGCAAAGGGCTTACGGCAAAAGCTTCGAGAAAAGATTTTGGCATTTCTTCAATGTTTTCATGAAAAAAAAGTTCTGATAGTTTGGTTTTCATAATGTCTTAGTTTTTAAAATGGTTAAATTTATTAATAGCCTCCACTTTATTATTGACGTGGAGTTTTCGGTAAATATTTCCCACATGCTTTTTAACGGTATCCATACTGATATACTTTTTATCAGCAATTTCTTTGTACAGCAATCCTTGTGAAAGAAGTTCAAGAATTTCTTTTTCCCGTTCTGTAAGTTCATCCAGTTCTTTAATTTCAGAACGTTTTTTTTCGAAATGCTGTAACACTTTTCGGGCGATAGAAAAGCTCATGGGAGCACCACCATTATAAACATCCCGGATTGAGGAAAGTATTTTGTCCATGCTTTCTCCTTTCACAAGATACCCCATAGCACCAGCTTTTAGAGAATTGAAAACCTTTTCATCATCTTCAAAACTGGTACACATGATAAACTGGGTGTTAGGCATGTCTTTTTTAATCTTTTCAATGATTTCAATGCCCAACATATCCTGAAGCTGGATATCCATCATGACAACATTTGGTGAAATATCGGGAAGGTTTTTCAAAGCATCATTCCCATCAAAGAATTGAGCTACTACTTTCATATCCTGTTGATAATTGATTACCTTCTTCAACGCATTGTTGTAGTTCTTCTCGTCTTCTACTATCGCAATGGAAATGCTCATGTCATTATTATTTGAAACAAATTTCAACAGAAAACAGATGGGAGTCAATTACACCTTTGTGTAATATTAAAGTTTGAGTTTAGAGTTATGGTTATTTTTTAGTCCTATTAAAATTAATTATTTTTCCATTTCAAAACTATATTTTTTTAATAAATGTTAAATACCCCATAAAAGCATTAAACTGAGAATGATTTCATTACTCTAAACCAAGAAGAAAAAAAAGCAAATTACTTGTAAAAAGAGCAAAAAAATCATCATCTTGCAAGGCATGATTTTTGTAAAATTAAAAGGTAAAAATCATATTGAATTCAAATAAAGTAATCATGAAAAAAAGTCTTTTAGCACTAGGTGCTGTACTTACATTAAGCGTAATCAGCTGTAAAAAAAGTGAAAGCGGAAATAAGAGTATCATTAAAACAGACAGCTCAGAAACGCTAATTACAGATCACAATGGAAAGGTTGATTCGATAGATCAAAGCTCAACTATAGTTGATATCAATGGTAAAAAATACGAAAAAACAGATTTCGTTTATAAAGCGACAGATGGTACTCTGGTAAAGGTTGTTTTCAAAAATGATCCGAAGGAAAGTACTGTAGCAATTACCAGTAACAAAAAAACATTTACTTTGCCTAAAACAGACACCAAAGGTGATGAAACCATCTATAAAAAAGATGACATGACTGCAAGGGTAAAAGGTGATAGTCTTCACCTTGAACAAGGCGGTAATATTATTGAATTAAAAAGAACTAAAATATAAAAAAAAGCTGTCTATTAGGCAGCTTTTTAATTTGACTCTCTTATTTATCAATATTTAAAACAAAATTAGGAATACCTATATAGCATAAAAAAAAACCATCCGGATTTCGGATGGTTTTCATTTTATATCTGAATGAATATTACTCTTCAGTTTTTTCTTCAGTAGTATCAGCCTTAGCTTCTTCTACTTTTTCTTCTACAACTGGAGCATCAGCAGCAACTACTGCTTTAGCTGGTGTAGATCTTCTGCTTCTTCTTGTAGCTTTTTTCTCCTCAGCATTCGGGTTGTAAAGCTCATTGAAATCTACCAATTCGATAAGAGCCATATCAGCAGCATCACCTGGTCTGAAACCTGTCTTAATGATTCTTGTATAACCACCGTTTCTTTCAGCGATTTTCGGAGCTACAGTTCTGAATAATTCAGCAACCGCAAATTTATTTTGAAGGTAAGAGAATACTACTCTTCTGTTGTGTGTAGTATCTTCTTTTGCTTTTGTTAATAGAGGCTCAACATATACTCTTAAAGCTTTAGCTTTAGCTACAGTAGTGTTGATTCTTTTATGCTCAATTAGAGAACAAGCCATATTAGAAAGCATCGCACTTCTGTGAGATGAAGTTCTTCCTAAGTGATTGAATTTTTTACCGTGTCTCATTATTAATTATTTATCAGCGTCTAACTTATATTTTGCAACGTCGAAACCGAAGTTAAGACCTTTTGAATGCACTAATTCTTCTAGTTCTGTCAAAGATTTTTTACCAAAATTTCTGAATTTCATCAAATCAGACTTACTGTAAGAAACCAATTCTCCAAGAGTTTCTACTTCAGCTGCTTTTAGACAGTTAAGGGCTCTTACAGAAAGATCCATATCTGCTAATTTAGACTTAAGAAGTTGTCTTGTATGAAGAGTTTCTTCATCGTACTGGATAGATGCTTTTACGGCTTCAGTTTCAAGCGTGATTCTCTCATCAGAGAATAACATGAAGTGATAAATTAATATCTTAGAAGCTTCTGTTAAAGCATTCTGAGGGCTAATAGACCCATCAGTTTCTATATCTAATACAAGTTTTTCGTAGTCTGTTTTTTGCTCTACACGATAATTTTCAATGCTGTACTGTACTTTCTTGATCGGCGTAAAAATAGAGTCAATAGCAATAGTACCTACAGGTGCATTGTTTGACTTATTTTGTTCTGAAGGAACATATCCTCTACCTTTTTCAATATTGAAAGTAATTTCGAAAGTTACATCAGTATTTAGGTTACAAATCACTAAATCCGGGTTTAAAACCTCGAATCCGTTGATCGATTTTCCTAAATCACCAGCAGTAATAATCGTTTGACCTGAAACTTTAGCAACAACCTGCTCATTCGCCTGGCCTTCTGCTGAAGCTTTTAATCTAACCTGCTTTAGGTTAAGAATAATTTCGGTAACGTCTTCGATTACTCCTGGAATAGTTGAAAATTCGTGCTCTACACCTTCTATTTTGATAGATGAAATAGCGTATCCTTCCAGAGAAGAAAGCAACACTCTTCTCAAAGCATTACCGATTGTAAGCCCGAAACCTGGTTCTAAAGGTCTGAATTCAAATTGACCTTTAAATTCATCAGAGTTAAGTAAAATTACTTTATCGGGTTTTATGAATTGTAAAATTGCCATATTATTGGGTTGAGCAAAAATTTGATTAAAAAATTATTTAGAGTAAAGTTCGACGATAAGGTTCTCCTTAATGTCCTCCGGAATTTGGATTCTTTCAGGAGCAGAAATGAAGGTACCTTCTTTCTTCTCATCGTTGAATTGTAACCACTCATAGTTTGACTTAGAAGCCAATGCATTGGTAACAACTTCAAGAGACTTAGACTTTTCTCTTACAGCGATTACATCACCAGCTTTTACCAAATAAGAAGGGATATTAAGAATTTCTCCGTTTACAGTAATGTGTCTGTGAGAAACTAATTGTCTTGCACCAGATCTAGTTTTAGCAAAACCTAATCTGTATACTACGTTATCCAATCTTGATTCACAAAGTTGTAATAGAACTTCCCCTGTTACTCCTTTGCTTCTGTGTGCTTTTTCAAATAAGTTAGCAAACTGTCTTTCTAAAATACCGTAAGTATATTTAGCTTTTTGTTTTTCAGCTAACTGAACTGCATATTCTGATTTTTTAGCACCTCTTCTTTTGTTAGGACCGTGTTGTCCTGGTGGTTGGTTTTTTCTCTTTTCGAAGTTCTTATCATCTCCGTAGATTGCAGCTCCAAACTTTCTAGCAATCTTAGTTTTAGGTCCAATATATCTTGCCATAATGGGTAAATTCAAAAATTAAACTCTTCTTCTTTTAGGTGGTCTACATCCATTGTGTGGCATTGGAGTCACATCAACGATTTCGCTAACTTCAATTCCTGAATTATGGATCGTTCTGATTGCAGATTCTCTACCTGCTCCAGGACCTTTCACATACACCTTTACTCTTCTTAATCCAGCTTCATGAGCAACATTAGAGCAATTTTCAGCTGCCATTTGAGCAGCGAAAGGAGTGTTCTTTTTAGAACCTCTGAATCCCATTTTACCGGCAGATGCCCAAGAGATAACCTCTCCGTTTTTATTTGTTAAAGAAATGATGATGTTATTGAAAGAAGCTTGAATATGTGCTTCACCAATAGCTTCAACTTTTACTTTTCTTTTTTTAACTACTTTACTTTGTTTTGCCATAATTCCTAACGATTATTTACTTGCCTTTTTCTTGTTAGCAACAGTTTTTCTCTTTCCTTTACGGGTTCTAGAGTTGTTTTTCGTTCTCTGGCCTCTTAAAGGTAATCCTAGTCTGTGACGTATTCCTCGTTGGCATCCTATGTCCATCAATCTCTTGATGTTCAATTGCACTTCAGATCTTAATTCTCCTTCTACTTTTACGTTTTCTGAGATATAGGTTCTGATTGCAGCCAATTCATCGTCATTCCATTCGTTGACTTTCTTGTCTTCGCTGATACCGGCAGCTTTAAGGATTTCAGAAGAAGTATTTCTTCCTACTCCATAGATGTAAGTTAAACCGATAACACCTCTTTTGTTTTTTGGTAAATCAATACCTGCAATTCTCGCCATAATTTAATGTTAACCTTGTCTTTGTTTAAATTTTGGGTTCTTCTTGTTGATTACGAATAGTACACCTTTTCTGCGTACGATTTTGCAATCAGCGCTTCTTTTTTTAATTGATGCTCTTACTTTCATTTTGATAGTATTTATTTTTTACAAATGCCAAATGGAATGAGTATTCCATTTGGCTAAATGTTTTAATATCTAAATGTGATCCTCCCTTTCGTTAAATCATAGGGAGACATTTCTAGTTTTACCTTATCACCAGGTAAAAGTTTAATATAGTGCATTCGCATTTTACCAGAAATATGAGCAATAAGAATATGCCCATTTTCAAGTTCTACACGGAACTGAGCGTTCGAAAGTGCTTCCGTTATAACGCCGTCTTGTTCAATATGTTTTTGTTTTGCCATAAATTAATATCCAGTCGTTCTAGACAGTTTAGATTGCATTAAGCCATCATAATGATGATTCAGCAGATATGTATTAATCTGTTGAACTGTATCTAAAATTACACCTACCATAATCAATAGTGACGTTCCCCCGAAAAATAGGGCAAACGCATCTGTCTGAACAAAGCTTCCATGCACAATTGCTGGAAGGACTGCAAAGATAGATAAAAAAATTGCACCTGGCAAGGTAATTTTTGATAAAATATCATCTAAGTAATCTGCTGTCTCTTTACCGGGTCTTACTTTCGGTACTAAACCTCCATTTCTCTTTAAATCATCAGCCATTTGGTTCACCGGAATTGTAATTGCAGTATAGAAAAACGAGAAGATAATAATTAATAGCGCAAACAATACATTGTACTGCCAGCTAAAAACATTCTTGAAACCTGCAAGAAAAGTGTTGGACTCATCGAATTTTGTTAATAATCCTGGTACGAACATCAATGCCTGAGCAAAGATAATTGGCATTACACCAGCAGCATTTACTTTCAATGGAATCCATTGTCTTGCGCCCTGCATAAGATTCTTGTTTACACCTCCTCTTGCTTGAGCTCTGCTTACATACTGAATAGGAATTTTTCTAACAGCAACTGATAAAATTACTGCTAAAAGAACAACCACCATCCAGAATAATACTTCGATAAGGATCATGATAGATCCCATTCCTCCTTTTCCGTTCTGCACGGCCATCTCCTGTACGAATGCCTCAGGTAATCTTGAAAGAATCCCCACCATAATAAGGATAGAGATACCATTTCCGATTCCCTTATCGGTAATCTTTTCACCTAACCACATTGCGAATACTGAACCACCTACCAAGATTACAATACTTGGTAACCAGAACATAATCGAATTGGGTTCTACAAAATATGCAGATTGGAACTGAGCATACGGTAAGAATAATTGAGTAATAGAAGTTAAGTAAGAAGGTGCCTGTACCAGACAAACCCCAATCGTTAACCATCTTGTAATTTGGTTCAATGTATTTCTACCTGACTCTCCATCTTTCTGAAGCTTCTGAAGATAAGGAATAGCCATCCCCATCAACTGAACAATAATAGAAGCAGAAATATAAGGCATAATTCCCAACGCCATTACGGAAGCGTGGCTGAAAGCTCCCCCCGTAAACGACGAAAGCAAGCCAAGGAGACCTGCTCCTTGCTTGTTACCGCCTTGATTTTTATAATGCTCTAAGAGATCTCCCACTTCTGCAAGGTTAATCGCTGGAAGTGAGATATAAGATGCGAATCTATACACAAGGATAATCCCTAAAGTGAAGAGAATTTTATCTCTTAATTCTTTAAGACTCCAAATATTTTTAAGTGTTTGTATAAATTCTTTCATTAGTAAGTATTATAAGGTAATTGCTTTTCCACCTGCCTTAGCAATAAGCTCTTCAGCAGATTTAGTGAACTTGTCAGCAGAGATTGAAACCGCAGATTTCAATTCTCCTCTACCCATAATTTTCACTAATTCGTTTTTAGAAACTACTCCATTTGCTACTAAAACTTCTTTCGTGATCTCTCCAGTGATGGATTTGTTCTCGATTAAAGTTTGGATAGTATCAAGATTAACTCCTCTAAACTCTTTTCTGTTTACGTTTTTGAATCCGAATTTAGGTAATCTTCTTTGTAAAGGCATCTGTCCACCTTCGAAACCGATCTTCTGAGAATAACCAGCTCTAGCTTTCTGACCTTTGTGTCCTTTTGTTGAAGTACCTCCTTTTCCTGTACCTTGACCTCTACCAATTCTTTTTGAGTTGAAAGTAGATCCTGCAGCAGGTTGTATGTTATTTAAATTCATTTTAATTTCTCTTTTATAAAATTATTTTTGAACTTCTAGTAAGTGACCTACAGCAGCTATCATTCCTAAGATAGAAGGAGTAGCTTCGTGCTCTACAACTTGGTGAAGTTTTTTTAATCCTAATGCTTCAAGCGTTCTCTTTTGGGTTTTTGTTCTACCAATAGCGCTTCTTACTTGCTTTACTTTAATTGTTGCCATTGTTTTATTATTAACCGTTAAACACTTTACTTAGAGAAACTCCTCTCATTCTAGCGATCTCTTCAGGTCTTCTGATATCCAATAACGCTTTGAAAGTAGCTTTCACCACGTTGTGAGGGTTAGAAGATCCTTTAGATTTTGAAAGGATATCGTGAATACCAGCTGATTCCAATACCGCTCTAACCGCACCACCGGCGATCAATCCTGTACCGTGAGAAGCAGGTCTTAAGAAGATATCTGCACCACCGTATCTAGCAGTAGTTTGGTGAGGAATAGTGTGGTTCATTACAGGAACTTTAACAAGGTTTTTCTTAGCGTCTTCAACTGCTTTAGCAATTGCAGAAGCAACCTCTTTAGATTTTCCTAAACCGAAACCGATAATACCTTCTTCATTTCCTACTACAACAATAGCAGAAAATCCGAAAGCTCTACCCCCTTTAGTTACTTTTGTTACTCTGTTAACAGCTACGAGACGATCTTTTAATTCTAATCCTCCCGGTTTTACTCTTTCTATATTATCTAGTCCTAACATATTTTCCGAAATTTAATGATTAGAATTTAAGTCCACCTTCTCTCGCTCCATCAGCTAGAGCTTTTACTCTACCGTGGTAAACGAAACCGTTTCTGTCAAATACAATACTTTCGATTCCTGCAGCGATAGCTTTAGCAGCGATAGCTTTACCAACAGCAGCAGAAATTTCAGTTTTAGTACCTTTAGCGTCTACACCTTTCTCTCTTGAAGAAGCTGATGCTAAAGTTTTACCATTTTTATCGTCGATTAACTGAGCGTAAATTTCCTTATTACTTTTGTATACAGATAATCTTGGCAATTCAGAAGATCCAGAGATTTTCCCTCTTACTCTTCTTTTGATTCTTATTCTTTTTTCTAATTTACTTAATGCCATAATACTTATAATTTATTAAGCAGATTTACCAGCTTTACGTCTAACAATTTCTCCTACGAATCTTACACCTTTTCCTTTGTATGGCTCAGGCTTTCTGAAAGAACGGATCTTTGCAGTCACCATTCCTAGAAGTTGCTTGTCGTGAGACGCTAAAGTAATAATTGGGTTTTTACCTTTTTCAGTCAATGTATCAACTTTTACTTCACTTGGAAGCTCTAATACGATACCGTGAGAGAATCCTAAAGCTAACTCAAGTTTTTGACCTGTGTGAGAAGCTCTATATCCTACCCCTACGAGTTCTAGTTTCTTTTCGAAACCTTCAGTTACACCAACGATCATGTTGGCGATTAACGCTCTGTATAAACCGTGAAGCGCTTTGTGTTGTTTAGAATCAGATGGTCTGTTTACGTTAAGTTCACCCTCTTTCTGTTCTAAAGTGATTCCTGCTGTAAGCTCTTGAGAAAGTTCTCCTTTCGCTCCTTTTACAGTTACTACACCATTGTTTTCAGTGATTGTAACTCCAGCTGGAATTGTTATAATTGCTTTACCAATTCTTGACATTTTCCTCTGATTAAAAATTAATAAACATAGCAGATTACTTCACCGCCTACTTTCTCTTCTCTAGCTTTCTTGTCAGTCATTACTCCTTTAGAAGTAGAGATGATAGAAATACCCAAACCGTTTAGTACTCTTGGAAGTTCAGTAGAACCTTTGTACTGTCTCAAACCTGGTCTAGAAGCTCTTTGAATAGACTTAATAGCAGGTTTGCTAGTTTGCTTATCGTACTTTAAAGCGATTTTGATCACTCCTTGAACAGCGTTATCTTCAAACTTGTAGTTTAAGATATACCCTTGATCAAATAAGATCTTAGTAATCTCCTTTTTGATTTTCGATGCAGGAATTTCCACCACTTTGTGGCCTGCGCTTTGTGCGTTCCTTACTCTTGTTAGGAAATCTGAAATTGGATCTGTTACCATTTTTCTTTTATAAATTATTGGTTAAAGACAATCAGTATTGAAAAGACTTGAAGATCAAAATATCAGACGTCAGAAATCTTCGGTCTGATATTTTTATTCTCTAGTATCTTGACAACTTAATTGTCCCGATTTTTAATTAGTAATTATTACCAACTAGCTTTTCTTACACCTGGGATAAGACCGTTGTTAGCCATTTCTCTGAAAGTTACTCTGGAAATACCAAACGTTCTCATGTATCCTCTTGGTCTACCTGTTAGTTTACATCTGTTGTGTAATCTTACAGGAGAAGCATTTTTAGGTAATTTTTGAAGTCCTTCGTAATCACCAGCTTCTTTAAGAGCTTGTCTTTTAGCAGCGTATTTAGCAACTAGTGCTTCTCTTTTGCGCTCACGCGCTTTCATTGATTCTTTAGCCATTTCTTAGTTCTTTTTAAATGGTAAACCGAAGTGAGTTAGTAATGCTTTAGCTTCTTTATCTGTCTTCGCAGTAGTAACGAAAGTGATGTCCATCCCTTGGATTTTTTTCACTTTGTCAATTACGATTTCAGGGAAGATAATCTGCTCAGTAATACCTAAGTTGTAGTTACCTCTACCATCAAAACCATCAGCTTTGATTCCAGAGAAATCTCTGATACGTGGTAAAGCAGAAGCAGTAAGTCTGTCTAAGAACTCATACATTCTGTGAGCTCTTAACGTTACTTTTGCACCTACAGGCATTCCTTTTCTAAGTTTGAATGCAGCTTCATCTTTCTTAGAGATTGTACCTACTGCTTTCTGACCTGTGATGTTAGTTAACTCTTCTACAGCATAATCAATAATTTTCTTATCTGCAGTAGCGTCTCCTAAACCTTGTGATACAACGATTTTCTCTAATCTAGGTACTTGCATAATTGACTTGTACCCGAATTCTTCCATCATTGCAGGAACAATTGTCTCTTTGTATATTTTTTTGGGTCTTGCTATAAATTCCATGTTAATTCAAATTATAAAGTTTCACCCGTTTTTTTGTTGATTCTTACTTTCGTATCTCCTTCGATTTTGTAACCGATTTTGATAGCTTTTCCGTCTTTACCAACTAAAGCTACGTTTGAGATATGAATAGAAGCTTCTTTTTCAGTAATTCCTCCTTGAGGATTTGCAGCTGAAGGCTTAACGTGTTTTTTAACGATGTTAAGTCCTGCTACGATTACTCTAGGGTCTCTCCCTTCTTTCTTAATCACTTCAATAACTTCACCAGTCTTACCTTTGATATCTTTCTTACCAGTAGTAATGATTACGTTATCTCCTCTTTTTATTTTTAACTTTGACATTTCTTTTAAAAATTTTTAAAATTAAAGTACTTCAGGAGCTAATGAAATGATTTTCATATATTCTTTGTCTCTCAACTCACGAGCAACCGGTCCGAAAACACGCGTTCCTCTCATTTCTCCTGCTGCGTTTAGTAATACACAAGCATTGTCGTCGAATTTGATGTATGAACCATCTTTTCTTCTTACTGCTTTTTTAGTTCTTACTACTACAGCTTTAGATACCTGACCTTTTTTAGCGTTTCCTGATGGTGTAGAATCTTTGATCGTAACAACGATTTTATCACCAACTGAAGCATATCTTCTTCTGGTTCCTCCCAGAACTCTGATAACTAGTACTTCTTTAGCACCTGTGTTATCAGCAACTTTTAATCTTGATTCTGTTTGTAACATTATTACTTAGCTTTTTCAATGATTCTTACTAATCTCCATCTCTTGCTCTTGCTCAAAGGTCTAGTTTCTTGGATCAAAACTGTATCACCTTCTGTGCATTCGTTGTTCTCGTCGTGTGCAGTATATTTTTTCGTTTTCAAAACGAATTTACCGTACATCGGGTGCTTTACTCTTGTAGTTTCGCTAACAACAATAGTTTTTTCCATTTTATTGCTGGAAACCACTCCGATTCTTTCTTTTCTTAAATTTCTATCCATTGTAAAATGAAATTATTGTTTGTTAGTTAACTCAGTATTTAGTCTAGCGATTGTTCTTCTCAAATCTTTGATTTGAATCGGGTTTTCAATTGGGCTGATTGCATGAGCCAATTTCAATTTTGAATATTGAGCTTTTGCTTCAGTTAATTGAGCTTGAATATCACCCGCGCTTAAATTTTTAATATCAGCATTTTTCATTGTACTCAAAGATTATAAAGGTTTAACAAAATCGTTAGCAACGATGAATTTAGTAACTACTGGTAATTTTTGTGCAGCAAGTCTTAAAGCTTCCTTAGCGATATCGTAAGGTACACCTCCGATTTCGAACATAATCTTACCTGGTTTTACTACAGCTACCCAGTATTCAACAGCACCCTTACCTTTACCCATACGTACTTCCGCTGGTTTCTTAGTAATTGGCTTATCTGGGAAGATTTTGATCCATAGTTGACCTTCTCTCTTCATATATCTTGTAGCAGCAATACGAGCAGCTTCAATTTGTCTTGCAGTGATCCAAGCCCCCTCAGTTGCTTTGATCCCAAAAGTTCCGTAAGCAAGTTGACTACCTCTTTGGGCATTCCCCTTCATCTTCATCTTGTGAACTCTACGGAATTTGGTTCTTTTTGGTTGTAACATAATCTCTAAATTTTAGATTTTAGATTTTAGATTTTAGATTTTTTTTAATTTTAAAAAAGTAACGGTAATTTAAAATTCAAAATTTCTAATCTAAAATTTTAATTATTATTGTTATTGTTGTTGTTTTTTCTAGGTCTTCTGTTGTCTCTGTCTCCTCCTCTGTTTCCTCTGTCTGACTGACCTCCTTTTTTCTGTTGTCCTACTAATGGGGAAAGTTCTCTTTTACCATAAACTTCACCTTTCATAATCCAAACTTTTACACCTAATCTACCGTAAGTAGTGTGAGCTTCTGCCCAGTGGTAATCGATATCTGCTCTGAAAGTTGACAATGGAATTCTTCCTTCTTTGAAAGATTCTGATCTTGCCATTTCAGCTCCGTTCAATCTACCAGAGATTTGAACTTTAATACCTTCAGCACCCATTCTCATAGTACTTGCCATTGCCATTTTAACAGCTCTTCTGTAAGAAATTCTGTTTTCAATTTGCTTAGAAATACTATCAGCAACTAGTACAGCGTCTAATTCAGGTCTTTTGATTTCGAAAATGTTGATTTGAATATCCTTACCTGTAAGTTTCTTCAATTCTTCTTTCAATTTATCAACTTCCTGACCTCCTTTACCGATGATTAATCCCGGTCTAGCAGTAGTGATTGTAACGGTTACTAATTTTAGTGTTCTTTCAATATAGATTTTTGAAATACCACCTTTAGATAATCTAGCCTCAAGGTATCTTCTGATTTTGTAGTCTTCAGCGATTCTGTCTCCATAATCGTTTCCACCAAACCAGTTAGAATCCCATCCTCTGATGATACCTAATCTATTACCAATTGGATTTGTCTTCTGTCCCATACCTTGATTAATTTTCTTTTTTACCTAAGATTAATGTAATGTGGTTTGATCTTTTTCTGATTCTGTACCCTCTACCTTGTGGAGCTGGTCTCAGTCTCTTCAATTGTCTTGCACTGTCTACAAAAATTTCTTTAACGATAAGATTTGCTTCTTCAATATCAGCACCTTCGTTTTTAGTTTGCCAGTTAGCCATTGCTGAAAGCAATACTTTTTCTAACTTGTTAGATGCGTCCTTTTTAGAATATTTTAGAATGTATAAAGCTTTGTCTACTTCTACTCCTCTGATGATATCAGCTACTAATCTCATTTTTCTTGGAGAAGACGGGCAATCATTATGTAATGCTTTTACTACATCTTGATTTGTTAATTTACGTGCTAATGCACTTTCTCTTTTTCTTGATCCCATGATTATCTGCTTCCTTTGTTTTTGTTACCACCATGACCTCTGAAAGATCTTGTTGGAGAAAATTCGCCTAGCTTGTGACCAACCATGTTTTCTGTAACATAAACAGGGATAAAAGATTTCCCGTTGTGTACTGCAATAGTTTGTCCTACGAAGTCCGGAGAGATCATTGATGCTCTAGACCAAGTTTTAATAACTGTCTTCTTACCAGACTCTATGTTTGTCTGAACCTTCTTATCTAAAGTATGATGAATGAATGGTCCTTTTTTAAGTGATCTTGCCATAATTATTTACGTTTAGATATGATATGACGGTTAGACGCTTTATTTTTCTTTCTGGTTTTGTAACCTTTAGCAGGCATACCATTTCTAGATCTTGGGTGACCTCCTGAAGAACGTCCTTCACCACCTCCCATTGGGTGATCTACTGGGTTCATTACAACTGCTCTTGTTCTTGGTCTTCTACCTAACCATCTGCTTCTACCAGCCTTACCTGATACAGTTAACTGGTGGTCAGAGTTAGAAACAGATCCAATCATTGCCATACATTCAGTAAGGATCATTCTAGACTCTCCTGAAGGTAATTTGATGATTGCATATTTCCCGTCTCTTGAAGTCAATTGAGCTGAAGAACCAGCACTTCTTGCTAAAATTGCACCTTGACCAGGCTTCATTTCAACACAAGAAATTACAGTACCTAATGGAATGTTTTTCAACTTCATTGCGTTCCCTACATTTGGTTCTACGCTTTCACCAGAAATTACTTTCTGATCAACTTTGATACCGTTTGGAGCGATGATATATCTCTTCTCTCCATCAGCATACTCTAGTAAAGCGATAAATGCAGTTCTGTTTGGATCATACTCTACAGTTTTTACAGTTGCTTCAACGTTTGCTTTGTTTCTTTTGAAGTCAATAATTCTGTATTTCTTTTTGTGTCCACCTCCGGTGTAACGCATGGTCATTTTACCAGTTTGGTTACGTCCACCTGACTTACTAATACCAACTGTTAGAGATTTCTCTGGTTTGTTGGTAGTAATTTCTTCAAAATTGTTAACAATTCTGAATCTCTGTCCCGGGGTGATAGGTTTTAATTTTCTAACAGACATTACTATTATATATAATTAATAATTAATTTACAGCAAAAATATCGATAACATCACCTTCAACAAGTTTAATTACCGCTTTTTTCAATTTATTTGTCTTTCCTACTTGAAGACCTTTTTTAGTGTACTTTGAAGAAACCTTCGGAGCATAAATCATTGTATTAACGTCTGCTACTTTTACACCATAAGCTGCTTCTACAGCCTTTTTAATCTGAACTTTATTCGCCTTAGGGTTAACTAAGAAAGAATAAGTACCTCTTAAATCTGTAAGGTAGTTAGCCTTTTCTGAAATAACTGGTTTAATAATAATAGACATGACTTATTTCTTTAAATTTTCCTGGAATTTTTCAACTGCACCTTCTAAGAAAATGATCTCACCAGCGTTTACTAAATCGTAAGAACTGATCTCGTTGAAGTTCATTACTTTAGTTTTAGGTAAGTTTCTTGAAGATAAATACACATTCTTGTTAGCTTCAGGAAGAACGAATAAAGATTTTTTACCGTTAAGTTCCAATGCATTTAATACATTGATAAAATCTTTAGTCTTAGGAGCACCAAAGCTCAAATCTTCTAAAACTTTAATGCTGTTATCTCTCATTTTCTGAGATAAAACAGATTTCTTAGCTAATCTCTTAAGAGCTTTGTTCAATTTGAATCTGTAGTCTCTTGGTTTTGGTCCGAATACTCTACCTCCACCTCTGAAAGTTGGAGATTTAATATCACCATATCTAGCAGATCCTGATCCTTTTTGCTTCTTAAGCTTTTTAGTAGAAGCAGTAATTTCGCTTCTTTCTTTTGCTTTATGAGTCCCTTGTCTTTGTGCAGCAAGGTACTGTTTAACTTCTAAGTAAACCGCGTGCTGATTTGGCTCAATTCCGAATACTGTTTCGTCTAGAGTTACTTTTCTTCCGGTCTCTTTTCCTGATGTATTTAATACTACTAGTTCCATTTTCTGATAATTACATAAGAATTTTTAGCTCCCGGAACAGCACCTTTTACTACTAAAAGATTTTGTTCTTGATCAACTTTTAACACTTGAAGGTTTTGAACAGTTACCTGCTTACCTCCCATTCTTCCAGCCATTCTCATCCCTTTGAATACTCTTGAAGGGTCTGAACCAGCACCGATAGAACCTGGAGCTCTAAGTCTGTTGTGCTGACCATGAGTTGCCTGCATTACACCTCCAAATCCGTGTCTTTTAACAACACCCTGGAAGCCTTTACCTTTTGAAGTTCCTGTTACGTCAACATATTCACCTTCAGCGAATAGATCAACTTTTACTTCTTCTCCTACTTTCACTTCATCAACAAATTCTCTGTAGAATTCTACTAATTTAGCTTTAGGAGCAGAACCAGCCTTTTTAAAATGGCCAGCTAACGCTTTACCAACGTTCTTCTCACTCTTGTCATCGAAACCTAATTGAACAGCTTTATATCCGTCAACTTCTAAGGTTCTGACCTGTAAAACCGAGCATGGACCAGCTTGAATAACTGTACAAGGAATGTTTTTCCCTTCTTCGTTAAACAAAGACGTCATACCGATTTTTTTACCAATAATACCTGACATTGTTTATATTATAATAAAATTTATCCTTTATTTTTCCCATTTTTCGGAAGTCTGAAGTGATTTCTACTTTTGATATAGGCACACTACGCTCCTAAAATGAGTGTGCAAATTTATGAATAATTTTGTAACCGACAAATATTTTGAGTAAAATATTTTGATTTTTAATCATTTAGACCATTTTAAGAAAAAAGTACAGGTTACAAAAATGAGTTCAACATAAACAACACCTCTTTTCTTCTCATTGTTTATTATAACAATTCAAAGCCAACAGCTGATAACAAAAAAAATGCCATAACTATAGGATAATGAAACATTTCACAATTCTCAGCAGAAAAACACCATCCTTATATTTTAAATAAAACAAGAAAGCCTCAATCTCCTCTTCTCAGAAAAAATAAAATAACACCCTAATGGCAATTCACTAAAAAATAAAAGCCACATGATTACTCATGGGCTCTGTATTTGGAATATTATTATATAGATTTAGTAACTTTTATAAGATTATTTAATTACATTAACTCCAATTTCCTCTAGTCTGACCTGGTCTTCGGCAATAATCCCGCCATCCGTAATCAGATAATCCACCTGATCCAGGGAAGCAATTTTACCAAAACCTTTTTTATTTAACTTTGAAGAATCTGCAAGAACTACTGTTTTATCTGCACATTCAATCATAACCTGATTAAGGTGAGCTTCAGCAGCATTGGATGTACTGATTCCAAACTCAAGATCAATCCCATCTACCCCAAGAAAAAGTTTATTACATGAGAATTGTTTAAGAATGCCTTCTGAAATAGATCCTACAATGGAAGTAGAACTTTTTCTTACCTCTCCTCCTAATTGAATCACATTAATATTAGGATTATTACAAAGTTCAATTGCAACCCTCAATGAAGAAGTTAAAACAGTAAGCGGACCGAAGTTCATTAACATCCTTGCAAGATAATGCATAGTAGTTCCTGATGCCAATATAATACAGTCATTCTCTTGAATTAAAGACAGCGCAGCTCTTGCAATAGCTTGTTTTGCTTCTACATTAATATTTTCTTTTTCACCTACGTTCTGCTCATAAGCATATCGTACCTGTTTACTTGCTCCTCCATGATTTCTAAAAAGAAGTCCTAAACTTTCGAGATAGTTCAGATCCTTTCGTATCGTAACCGAAGAAACATTCAGCCTTTCGCACAAATCCTGAACAAGAACATGTCCTTTTTCATCCAGTTCCTTTAATATTTCATCATGCCTTGGTATTAGCTTCTCCATTTTATTCGTTTCCTCAAAATTACCGTTTTTTTTTCACATGCAAATTTTTATTGTTTTTAAGGTCCTACGTAATTACTTCACCTTCAATAATAAAGGTTTTTATAAATCATAGTCATTTCACATTTTAAAATTTCATTTATTTTCTTTTTGCTTTCATTTTTAATTTATATATTTGAAAACGAAACATAAACGAAACATTTATGAAACGAAACGAAGAACTCAGTAAATTAACCAGTATAAAAGAATGGGACTTTATTGTCATAGGAGGAGGAGCCAGTGGTTTAGGTTCAGCATTAGACGCAGTAAGCAGAGGATTCAAAACTTTATTACTTGAATCTCATGACTTTGCGAAAGCAACTTCCAGCAGAAGTACCAAACTGGTACATGGTGGAGTAAGATATTTAGCACAAGGAGATATAGGCTTGGTGAAAGAAGCATTAAAGGAAAGAGGCCTGTTAGCAAAAAATGCAGCACACATTGTAAAAAATCAGTCTTTCATTATTCCTAATTATACTTGGTGGGGCGGAATCTATTATAAAATAGGTTTATCCGTTTATGATTTCCTTGCCGGAAAATTAAGTTTGGGTAAAACGAAATACATCAGCAAATCAAAAACCATTGAAAAACTTCCTACTATTGAACAAAATCATTTAGCAAGTGGTGTTGTTTACCAGGACGGACAGTTTGATGATGCGAGACTTGCAGTCAATTTAACTCAAACCATTATTGAAAAAGGAGGAAGCGCTGTGAACTATGTAAAGGTTGTCAATCTTCTGAAAGATGATAAGGATAAAGTAATAGGTGTAGTTGCAGAAGACCAATTCTCCAAACAACACTACCAAATTCATGCAAAAGTGGTTATTAATGCTACCGGTGTTTTCACAAATGACATCCTTAATATGAATAATCCAAAACATGGTAAACTGGTAGTACCAAGTCAGGGAATTCACCTGGTTCTGGATAAATCATTCCTGAAAAGTGATGATGCCATCATGATTCCGAAGACTTCTGACGGAAGGGTGCTGTTTGTAGTACCTTGGCATGACAGGGCTTTGGTAGGAACAACAGATACTCTTTTGGAAAACGAAAGCTTTGAACCTCGTGCTTTGGAAGAGGAAATTAGTTTTGTTTTAAATACAGCAAGACAATACCTTTCTAAAAAACCAACCCGTGATGATGTAAAATCTGTTTTTGCCGGGCTTCGTCCTCTTGCCGCTCCAAAAGACGGAAGCAAGAGTACAAAAGAAGTTTCCCGAAGCCACAAGGTGATTGCTTCTGACACAGGATTGGTTTCTATTATTGGCGGAAAGTGGACAACTTACCGTAAAATGGCTGAAGATACTATTGATAAAGCCATGCAGGTACACAATCTGGGCAATACGAGTTCTAAAACAGAACATATGTCTATTCATGGAAACGTAAAACCAGAACAAGTAGACAGAACGAATCATTTATATGTATACGGATCTGATATCCCTGCCATAAAAGCTTTACAGGAAGGTAATCCACGTTTTTCACAGAAACTACACCCGGACCATCCATTCACGGTAGCGGAAGTAGTTTGGGCTGTAAGAAATGAAATGGCTGAAACAATTGAAGATGTACTGGCAAGAAGAGCTCGTTTGTTATTCCTTGATGCAAGAGCAGCTATAGACACGGCACACAATGTGGCCAGAATTATTGCTGAAGAAAAAGGACATTCTGAGGAATGGGCCCAGCAACAGGAAAATGAATTCATCGAATTGGCAAAAGGATATTTATTAACTCCTTATTCACCTAAAGTTATCAACCTTAATTAATCACCATATGAATGAAAAGCTAATTCTCGCTTTAGATCAGGGAACAACTTCCTCCAGAGCGATTCTATTCAACCATAGCGGAGAAATCAAATATGTATCACAAAAAGATTTCAGACAAATCTTCCCTACTCCAGGCTGGGTAGAACATGATCCAAACGAAATCTGGTCATCACAGATCTCCGTTGCTGCAGAAATTATTGCCAAAGCAGGCATCTCCGGACTGGAAGTAGCTGCTATTGGAATTACCAACCAGCGTGAAACCACAATAGTTTGGGATAAAGAAACCGGAGAACCTATTTACAATGCGATTGTATGGCAAGACCGAAGAACTTCCAAATATTGTGATGAACTGAAAGAACAAGGTCATGCAGAAACCATTAAGGAAAAAACAGGTCTTGTACTGGATGCCTATTTCTCTGCCACCAAATTAAAATGGATCCTTGACAATGTTGACGGAGCAAGAGAAAAAGCAGAAGCTGGAAAATTATGCTTTGGAACAGTTGATACCTGGTTGGTATGGAAACTAACCCGTGGGAAAATGTTCATCACTGATGTTTCTAACGCCAGCAGAACCATGCTTTTGAATATTCATACATTGGAATGGGATAATGATCTGTTGGAGCTATTCAACATTCCTAAAGCCATTCTTCCTGAAGTAAAACAAAGCAGTGAGATATATGGTGAGACAGCCACTACTCTATTCTCTACCAAAATTCCTATTGCGGGAATTGCGGGAGATCAGCAGGCGGCTCTATTTGGCCAAATGTGTATCAATCCGGGAATGGTAAAAAACACTTACGGAACAGGATGTTTCTTATTAATGAACACAGGAAAAGAAGCTGTTTCATCAAAAAATAATCTTTTAACGACCGTTGCCTGGAAAATCAATGGAGAGGTGAACTATGCATTGGAAGGAAGCGTATTTGTAGGTGGTGCAGCTATTCAATGGCTAAGAGACGGTCTTAAACTGATTCATTCTTCTGATCAAGTGAATGATCTGGCAGCCTCTGTTGAAGACAATGGTGGTGTTTACTTTGTTCCTGCCCTTACAGGGTTGGGAGCTCCTCATTGGGATCAATATGCACGTGGGACTATTGTAGGAATTACCCGTGGTACCACTGACGGACATATTGCAAGAGCTACATTGGAAGGAATCGCATTCCAGGTGTTTGATATTGTAAAATCTATGGAAGCAGATTCCGGAAGAGCAAGTCTTGAACTGAGAGTAGATGGTGGTGCTTCGGCAAGTAACCTATTGATGCAAATACAATCTGACCTTTTCGGATTTAAAATTACAAGACCAAAAACATTAGAGACAACAGCATTAGGTGCGGCTTATTTAGCAGGTCTTGCTGTAGGATACTGGAAAAATATTGATGAGATACAGGCTCAATGGATTGTAGATAAAGATTTCCATCCTCAATTGGAAAAGGAAAAAGTAGATACTATGGTTCATTTCTGGAACAAAGCGGTATCCCGTGCTCAAAGTTGGATTGAAGATTAATTTCTGACCTTAAAAATACACATATGACTCCATTTATCGCAGAAGTGATCGGGACGATGCTTCTAGTTTTGTTAGGCAACGGTGTTGTAGCCAATGTTGTCTTGAAAGATACCAAAGGGAATAATTCCGGATGGATTGTTATTACTACTGCCTGGGCATTAGCCGTTTTTGTAGGAGTAACTGTTGCAGGGCCTGTAAGTGGAGCCCATCTAAATCCGGCCGTTACGATCGGTTTGGCTGCAGCGGGAAAGTTTGCCTGGGATCTGGTTCCGTCTTATATTGCGGCTCAGATGATTGGAGGAATGTTGGGAGCCTTTTTGGTTTGGCTGTTTCATAAAGATCATTTTGCCATTACAGAGGATGAAGGAGCAAAACTCGCTTGTTTCAGTACCGGACCAGCAATCAGAAAAGTTTCATCTAATCTTATCAGTGAGATTATCGGAACTTTTGTATTGGTATTTGTTATTTTCCACTTTTCGGACCCAAGTATTAACTTACAGGCCGACCCTAATGCGAAAGTAGGATTGGGTTCTATAGGAGCAATTCCTGTAACCTTTCTTGTATGGGTAATTGGATTGTCATTAGGTGGAACTACCGGATACGCCATTAACCCTGCTAGAGATCTTGCTCCGAGAATCATGCACGCTATTCTTCCGGTAAAAGGAAGCAGTGACTGGAGTTATGCATGGATCCCTGTTATAGGACCTATCACCGGAGCTGTCATTGCCGCATTATTATTCATGGTATTAAAATAAAAATACGATGAAGAAAA
Organism: Chryseobacterium nakagawai; assembly: GCF_900637665.1. NCBI lineage: Bacteria > Pseudomonadati > Bacteroidota > Flavobacteriia > Flavobacteriales > Weeksellaceae > Chryseobacterium > Chryseobacterium nakagawai. The sequence continues at coordinate 690,195 of NZ_LR134386.1, read as the reverse complement.
TCTTAACAGGCATCTTCTTGCTTACTTTAGCTACAGGAAGATTATTTTCACAGGAAAACAGCGAAGGTAAAGAAAGTAAAGAAGGAAGACTTGATTTTACCGCTAACATTCAAAACAACCATTTATGGAGAGGATTGATTATTACAGATAAACCTGTAGTGATGGGAAATCTTTCGTACGCTTTGGATGCAGAAAAGAAATGGAAAGTAGGTATTTGGGGAGCTTCTGCTTTGGCAGATGATAAAGATAACACTCATTATAAAGAAATCAATTATTATGTTCAATATTCTAACGGACGTTTTTATATTGGATTATGGGATCTTTATAATTCCAGAAATATCAATACGGCTGTTGCTGCAGATGATATCTTCAGTTATTCACAAAGAAGAACAGCACATATCATTGATTTAAGAACAAACTATACCTTTGGTCCTTCATTTCCAATGAATATTGAGGCAGACATTATGTTATATGGAGGTGCCAATGCAGGAGAAGTAATCCTTGAACCTGATGGAAGTTATAAAAAGAACAGATATTCTACCTATGTTCAGGCTAGTTATCCTGTCATCAGTGGCCAAAAAGTGAATCTTGATGCTTTTGTAGGTGCAGGATTTTCATTGAATGGCAACACCTTTTTGTATGGAAATGGAAAAAACAACTTTGATATTGTAAACTTAGGGGTAAAAGCTGGAAAGGTTCTCAAGATCACAGAACATTACAGTTTACCTGTTTCTATGATGGCCATGTGGAATCCTTCTAATAAATATGCAAGAATTCAACTGGCTGCGACAGTTTTTTAATTTAATTTTTGACTAAATTATATGGAAGCCACTCCAAAAGGAGTGGCTTTTTGTTTGTTACGTAGAAAACTAATCTGTCAAATCTGCGATTTACTACCATTCCGGCGGAAGGGAGTAATTATATGAATGAGAGTTGGAAAAGAACCAGAAGAATACTAATAATAATCACTTACTCAATTACCGGGATTTTACGGTTTATAGGTTTGGCTGATATTTTTAAATTTGAAGAAAAAATATTATGAAAAAAGTTTTCAGTTTAATGATCTTATGCATCAGCATTTTCACTCTCGCACAAACAAAACTGCCTTTTACCGGCCACAGAAGTTTTGATATCCTGAAAGGATACAGTGGTACTGGCACTCCTCAATATTATCTGGATGTAAAAAAGACAGGTGATGTGTATTTCGGATATGTTCAGGTTAATCAGGCCAACGGAAAAGAAACCAAAGAAGAAATTAATGCGGGTAAATATGCTCCCAATAAAGTAATGAAAGTGGTTTTCAAAAAGTATAAAGAGACCTTCTTTGTGAAATTCGGTAAAGATAAGATCTACCTTACTGATGAAAAGGGGAATATTCAGAATCTTGAAGGCTGCTGTTCTGCCAAGGATAGTATTGATAAAGATACTTGTAATTGCGAAAGTGAATTGTATCAATAAGCATAATAGAAAACCACTCCTTGTGGGGGTGGCTTTTTGTTTGTTGAGGTGTAAATCGTCAGCAAAAAGTGTACCGATTTAGTTCAGAACTAAGATAGTGTTTTCATAATAAACAGAACAAAAAAAACCATTAAATTTGATTTATTATGACAGCCAAAAAACCAATCAGTAATCCTGAAAATTATTTAAAAGACATCCGCAGAAAAACCAGAAGGATTTTCACCGCGGAACAAAAGATCCTAATTGTGATGGAAGCCCTTCGGGCTGAAACCTCCATAGCCGAACTCTGTCGCAAGCACGCTATTCAGGAATCTACCTTCTACAAATGGAATAAGGAGTTCATTGAAGCCGGTAAAAAGCAACTCTCAGGAGATACTCTTCGCCAGGCAACCTCCGAAGAAGTCTCTCAGCTTCGGGAAGAGAACCGAAAACTCAAGGAGACGGTCGCCGACCTCGTTATCCGCTACGACATTGTAAAAAAAAGTTTGGAAATTCTGGAATAACCGAAAAATACAGAAAGTATATGAGGTTGTTACCTGAAGAAAAACTGGAAATCATCCAAATGGTTACCCGTAGTGAAATCGGCGTGAACAGGACACTCAGGGAACTTGGCATTCACAAAAGCACCTTCTACAAGTGGTATAATCTGTACCTTGAGAAAGGTGAAGCGGGATTTCATTCTTCCCCTTCTTCTGGCAGAAGGCAGTGGAACAACATTCCTGAAGAAGAGAAAAATCTGGTGGTAGAAATCGCTTTGAATTATCCTGAACTCTCCAGCAGAGAACTGGCTCATAAAATCACCGATGAGAAGGGTGTATTTATCTCAGAATCCAGTGTTTACCGTATTTTAAAGAAAAGAGGACTGATAACGGCTCCATCGCACATCCTGATTTCTGCCTCGAATGAATTTAAGGATAAAACCAATTTTGTTCACGAAATGTGGCAGACAGATTTTACTTACTTTAAAATTCTGGGTTGGGGCTGGTACTATCTAAGCACGGTGATTGACGATTTTAGCCGCTATATCGTTCATTGGGAATTGTGCCGAAATATGAAGGTGAATGATGTTCAAAGAACCATTGACCGAGCTGTGAAGAAAGCAGGTTTAAGAAAAGGACAAGTTCCGAAACTTCTGTCGGACAACGGTTCTTGCTATATTACCGAGGAATTAAAGGAGTATTTACACGATAATCACGGCATGAAGCAAATCCATGGAAAGCCCGCTCATCCACAGACGCAAGGCAAGATTGAACGCTACCACAGGACGATGAAAAATGTGGTGAAACTGCATCATTATTACAGTCCAGAGGAATTGGAAGCGGCTTTGGAAGTATTTGTAAACCGCTATAACAATGAGCGTTATCACGAATCTTTGAAGAATCTAACTCCAGCGGATGTGTACTTTGGAAGAGCCGATGAAGTGTTGAAAATAAGACAGCAGATAAAATCTGAAACTCTAAAAAGAAGAAAAAAGGAATATTACAAAAGAAAATTAATCGAAACCTAATTTTTTTTCTTTTTAAAAGCAAAAAACTAAACTTTAAATTCTATATTTGAAACAGAAAACACTCTCTAAGAAAAAGTACACTTTCTTTTGAAGACATACACCAAAACTGGGTTTGATAAATTGTTTGTATTGATATCAAACCAGGTGAAGTTAAACCTTAGACGCTCATTGAACCAATCCGATTTGAATCCAGCTTCCCATTGTTTAGTGGTAGAAGGTCCCATCAGCCCTGCAAACTGAATAGCATTATTTGCCGTTCTTAAAGAAGTGGTAGTGGTATAAGATCCAAACACATTAATATTTTCAACTGGAGAAAGAATTAATCCAAAAGACGGGTTCCATGCATCTTTATCTGCATTGCTAGTTCCATTAAGCCTGCTGTATCTTAATCCTAAATGTGCTTTTACATATTTCCCGATTGATAGTACATCCTGAGCCATAATACCAATGGTAGGACTTAAATTAGGGACAGATCTTTCCAGTTTATCAAACGCCAGATCAAATGGTAGGACGTTTGGAATAACGCCATTAACTACATCAAACTGATCGATCACAACTGATGGAATAGCTTTATTATTTACTTTTCTTGGTGAAGAAAGCAAGTTACCCGGAGCAATAGAGTTTTTATAAACATCATAACCCGTAGTAGAAGTTTCTGTTTCTCTCCAGTCAAATCCTACCTGGAAGGTATGCTTGATAAAACCAGTTTTAATATCTTCTCCAATGAAGTCAAACTGTAATACCTTGTTAAGATCTTCTGATGCAGATCTGCTTATTGTACGTTGTCTTAAATTATAATTGATTGTTTTAGGATCATTCCCTATTGTAGAAACAGATGAGCCTAAATTATCTGAATTGCTCACAGAATTGATGAAAGCTCCTCTTACTTTTAATTTGCTGGTAAGCTGACGTACCACAGTTGTAGCAAAGTTATAGGTTTCCGTTTTCATATAATCGGAAGAATATCCTAAGAACTTTCCTTTTGGCATATGATATAATGCTTCTGTAGTTCCAGGTGCAAGATTCACAGTTCCTCTGTCCGGAGTTCTTTTATCATGAAGATAATCCATCTCCACATTGATTAATGTTTTATCATCCGGGCGGAATGCCACTGAAGGATTCACATATATTCTTTCTCCTGAAACATGACTTCTGAAAGAATTATTGTTCTGATAGGCACCATTAAATCTTACTGCAACTTTCCCTTGAGAATCCAAAACTCTTTGGAAGTCTACAGTAGGTCTGTAAAAGTCCCAACTTCCATAACGGAAGCCTACATTAGTTTGATCAATAAATTGAGGTCTTTTAGTTACCACATTGATTACTCCCCCTGCAGATCCTAAACCATTACCAATCCCCTGGCTTACTGCCGCTGAACCTTTAATTACCTGGATACTTTCAACTCCCTGCATATCTGTCATCATCCCAGCAGTACGGAAGTCTGAATCCATCTGAACACCGTTCTTCAATACCGGAACCCCACGGTATCCTCTGATAGACATACTTTCACTTCCTCCTCCATAGCTGGAAAATAAAGTTACTCCGGGTACGTTTTTCGCTACATCGGTAACGGTAAGTGCTCCTAGTTCCTCAATTGCTTTATGGGAGATCACAGAAATGCTCTGGATCTGATCTCTCGTCTTCAATGGTAATCTGGTAATTGCCTCCAAACCTTGCGGCTGTTTTTTTCTTTCACCAAACAGTTCTACTTCTTCAATTTTTTTATGCTTAATTGAATCATTTGTCTTCTGTGCATTTGCAAGAACCCCACCCAATAATAGCAGAGAAAAGGATACTACTTTATTCATCTGATAATTTTTTGCAAATTTATTATTTTTAATGATTCTAAATAAATAAACTAAGGTGACATATCTCACCTGATAATTACCATCAATATAGGATCAACAATCTCATCATAATTATGATAAAAATATACTAAAGTAGCCTTTCTGCTATTGAGGATAAGCCCTCCATACTATACAATGATTATCAATATTGAAAAAGAAAAAAAATGCGCATATTATATGGATCTCAATTTCATTTATACCCATCATTAAAAAATAAAAAATCCATCCCTAAAATAGGGACGGAAAGTATTATGTATTGTCTTTATATTAGTTTAAAGGGTACTTTATGGCTTTATCAATTTCGATTGGATTATTATCCCGAAGCATTACTCTTCTTCGTTCATCAGACATTCCTTTGAGCTGATCTATGCTTTTAACCTGTACTCCGGAAACCCAGAAAGTATTCTCGGGATTAGTATTGGATTTAAACGATTCTGCGATGTCATGTAACGGATCGTTGTAAAGCTCCAATTGTTTCTTTGCAATAATTTTTTCAGTTACAGGAAGTGGTTTCTTTCCAACAAAGCTTTCAAGAAAGGGTGTTTCATAAGTCTTGGGGAATTTCATACTTTTAGCCAGCTTAAAAATAAAATTCTTATTAGTGTCTTCTATTTCAAAGATGAGCCCCGGAAGCCCACGGAACTTATAAGGTCCCTCACTTAAGTTGATGTCTTTGCAAAACCATGCAATCCATTCTCTGCCACCAAAGCGAGTAGTTGCTTTCTGCAAATTATATTGTCCGTCAACTTTTGTATCACTTAGTAGCTTCCAGTTTATTTTATCAGTGGATTTTACAGAAAAGAAATCATTCACCAGAATCAATGAAGTATTTTCAAAAGAACCCTTTTTCCTGATAACAGCAGGAAGATCATCATCCCATCTTGCTCTGTTCTGGCCACGAACCTTATTCAAAGAATCAGTCTGGGCATATGAGTACGGATAAAATTTGACATCATCAGGGTTGACGTCGAGGATCATATTAGCTTTGGTAAAATCCTGTGCTAATGAATCTTTTTTATATTGTAGTAGATATATAAAACGATGGGTCTGTGCACTCAATAGTAAAGGGAATAATAAGAGTATCAGTTTTTTCATGGTATAGATTTGAGCCAAAAATATCAATAATATTTGGATTCAACTAAATAGGTCGTCATCATTTTGAAAATGAAAATAAAAAAATCCGCTCCTAAAAAGGAACGGATTCTATAATCATTGCAAAGTATGCAGTTATCACACTTTAATTTCAACGTCTACACCTGAAGGAAGTTCTAATTTCATTAGAGCATCAACAGTTTTAGAAGAAGAAGAGTAGATATCCATTAGTCTCTTGTGAGCTGATAATTGGAACTGCTCTCTTGCTTTTTTGTTTACGTGCGGAGATCTCAACACTGTGAAGATTCTCTTGTTCGTTGGTAATGGAATTGGTCCGTTTACAACAGCACCAGTAGCCTTTACCGTTTTTACGATTTTCTCAGCAGACTTGTCTACCAAGTTGTAATCGTAAGATTTTAGTTTTATTCTGATTCTTTGTGACATTTCTTTAATTTAAAAATTAACCTTTTGCTTTAGCTATGATTTCTTCAGCAACGTTTTGTGGAGTAGCTTGGTACTTCTCTAATTCCATAGAAGAAGTAGCTCTTCCTGATGAAAGTGTTCTTAGAGTAGTTACATATCCAAACATTTCAGAAAGTGGAACAGAACCTTTGATTACAACGGCACCGTTTTTCTCCTCCTGACCACTGATTGTACCTCTTCTTTTGTTAAGGTCACCAATGATGTTACCCATATATTCTTCTGGAGTTACAACTTCCAGTTTCATAATAGGCTCCATAATTACTGGCTTAGCAGCACGTCCCGCTTCTTTAAATCCTAATTTAGCAGCCATTTCAAATGAAAGAGCATCAGAATCCACCGCGTGGAAAGATCCATCTTTAAGAGTAACTTTAATACCTTCAACTTCGAAACCAGCCAATGGACCGTTCTTCATTGCAGCTTTAAATCCTTTTTCAATGGCAGGAACAAATTCTCTAGGAACGTTACCACCCTTGATCTCATTGATGAATTCTAAACCAATTTTACCTTCGTCAGCAGGTCCTAGTTCAAATACAATGTCAGCAAATTTACCTTTACCACCAGATTGTTTTTTGTAAACTTCTCTGTGTTGAGCAACTTTTGTTAAGTTTTCTTTGTACTCTACCTGAGGTTGTCCTTGGTTTACTTCAACCTTGAACTCTCTTCTCATACGATCTACAATGATATCTAAGTGAAGCTCACCCATACCAGAGATAATCGTTTGTCCAGAAGCTTCGTCAGTTCTAACAGTAAACGTTGGATCTTCTTCAGCCAATTTAGCTAAAGCGTTACCCATTTTATCCTGGTCAGCTTTAGTTTTAGGCTCAACAGCGATACCAATTACCGGATCAGGGAAAACCATCGATTCAAGAACGATTGGGTTTTTCTCGTCACACATTGTATCACCAGTTTTGATAGATTTGAAACCTACCGCAGCACCAATATCACCAGCTTCAATATATTCTACTGGATTTTGCTTATTAGCGTGCATCTGATAGATTCTAGAGATTCTTTCTTTATCTCCTGAACGAGTGTTCAAGATATAAGAACCAGCATCTAGTCTTCCTGAATATGCTCTGAAGAATGCTAATCTTCCCACGAATGGGTCAGTAGCAATCTTAAATGCTAATGCAGAGAAAGGCTCATCTACAGATGGTTTTCTTGTAATTTCAGCGTCAGTTCTTGGGTCAGTACCTTTGATATCATCTTTATCCAATGGAGAAGGCAAGTATTTACATACTGCATCCAACATAAACTGTACTCCTTTATTCTTGAATGAAGAACCACAAGTCATTGGGATAATAGATAAATCGATAGTAGCTTTTCTTAGAGCTTCGTTGATTTCCTCTTCAGAGATTGAATCTGGATCTTCGAAGAATTTCTCCATCAAAGTATCATCATAATCTGCAACAGCTTCAACTAATTTCTCTCTATATTCAAGAACCTCATCTTTCATGTCTTCAGGAATTGGAACTACCTCGAAAGTAGCACCTTGTCCAGCTTCATCCCAGATGATCGCTCTGTTTTTGATTAAGTCTACAACTCCTTTGAAATCTTCTTCAGCACCGATTGGTAAAACGATTGGAACTGCGTTAGATCCTAACATATCTTTAACCTGGTTTACCACGTTAAGGAAGTCAGCACCTTGTCTGTCCATTTTGTTTACGAATCCCATTCTAGCAACTTTGTAGTTGTCAGCAAGTCTCCAGTTTGTTTCAGACTGAGGCTCTACTCCATCTACTGCTGAGAATAAGAATACCAATCCATCTAATACTCTTAAAGATCTGTTTACTTCTACAGTGAAGTCAACGTGTCCTGGTGTATCAATGATGTTGAAGTGGTAAGGCTTAGTATCTGCAAGAGGCTTTCCTTGGTCTGTTGGAAAGTTCCAAGAACAAGTAGTTGCAGCAGAAGTAATAGTAATACCTCTTTCTGCTTCCTGCTCCATCCAGTCCATTGTAGAAGCACCATCGTGAACTTCTCCAATTTTGTGGTTTACTCCTGTATAGAATAAAATCCTTTCAGTAGTGGTAGTCTTACCTGCGTCAATGTGAGCAGCAATACCAATATTTCTTGTAAATTTAAGATCTCTACCCATTTCAGATTAGAATTTAAAGTGTGAGAAAGCTTTGTTAGCTTCCGCCATTTTGTGAGTATCAGATTTCTTTTTGAAAGCTGCACCTTCTTCTCTTGAAGCAGCTACAACTTCATTAGCTAATTTCAAAGCCATAGACTTATCATTTCTCTTTTTAGAGTAGCTAATTAACCATTTCATTGCCATAGAAATTTTTCTATCAGCTCTGATTGGCATAGGAATCTGGAAGTTAGCTCCACCTACTCTTCTAGAACGTACTTCTACGTGAGGCATAACGTTTGTTAATGCATCTTTCCAGATTTCAAGGGCTGTTTTCTCAGTTTCTCCTTTTTTAGTTTCTACGATATCTAGTGCATCATAGAAAATTTTGAATGCGATAGACTTTTTACCGTCTAGCATTAAGTTGTTTACGAATCTCGTTACCAATTGATCATTAAACTTCGGATCTGGTAACAACGGTCTTTTTTTCGCTTTTGTCTTTCTCATTGCTTCTGTACCTTATTTAATGATTATTTTTTCTTTCCTTTTGCAGGAGCTGCAGCAGCTTGTCCTGGTTTAGGTCTCTTAGCTCCGTACTTAGATCTTCTCTGAGTTCTTCCATTTACACCAGCTGTGTCTAATGCACCTCTTACGATGTGGTAACGTACTCCCGGTAGGTCTTTCACCCTTCCGCCTCTAACCAATACTATCGAGTGCTCCTGAAGATTATGTCCTTCGCCCGGGATATAGGCGTTAACTTCTTTACCGTTAGAAAGTCTTACCCTTGCTACTTTTCTAAGTGCAGAGTTAGGTTTCTTAGGTGTAGTAGTATATACTCTCGTACATACACCACGTCTTTGTGGACAAGAATCAAGGGCAGCCGATTTGCTCTTCTTGGCAAGCGTGGCTCTTCCTTTTCTTACTAATTGTTGAATAGTAGGCATTTAATTGCTTTTTATTTTAGGCTGCAAAAATAGTAATATTTTTTTAATTGACAAGCAGTTATGATATTTTATTTCGTCATCAATTTTCTTTAATTGTTTTCAAAACTACCGAAAACCTCCATTACTTTTATGTTATTGTGGCATTTTAAGTAATGGAGGTTCGTATCAAAAAATCAAAATTTTATCTAAAGGCATCCTTTATTATTTTTCCTTTCATATATTGTTTAGGAACTCCTAAAAGTTCAGCCATTGTACTTGCAATGTCAATTTGCTCATAATTTCCGGTGCTGATTGTCGCATTCTTTTTAAAATCGGGCCCCATCGCGAAAAATTCTATGTGTCTACAACCTTCACAATCATCTCCATGGTTTCTGAATCCACCTTTACTATCCAAATGTCTTCCATGATCATTGGAAACAATTAAGGTCGTTTTATCTTTATAAGTAGGAAGTGACTGAATATAATCCCAAATCTCTTTAATAGAAGCATCTGTTGTCTTGATCGCCTGAATGTATTCATTATACTTATTATCATGCCCATATGAGTCTACATCTTTTAGGTTGATCACAATCATATTAGGGCTATACTTTTTCATGATCTCCTTCGTATTAGCCATTGTAACGGCATCAGCTCTATAACCGGATCCATTTCCACTTATCCCACAATCTACACTTGGCTGATATTTTCCTTTCCAGTCTGCCAGTTTACAGTCGTTCAACACTTCCAATTTATCTTTGGAAGCAATCACCCATGCTTTTGTTTTATCTGCTCCAGTGAACTTTAACCATTGTTGCATCACAGACGGATAGCCTGGCAATTCTGTTCCATCATTTACAATATTTTCATAGACCCCTGAACACATCGCACTATGCCCTGGGTTTGTATTTGTAGTTCCATTGTTTTTAAAATTGCTGATAAAAACACCCTGGTTTAATAAACTTACCCTGTTAGGGATGTTTTCTTTATTTGGAGCTTCCCAGGTTTCAGAAATACGAGGGCCATCCACCACTAAAAGTACAACGTTTTTAGTTTGGTATTTACTTTCAACTTTAGGGTCTGTGATGATCTGCGCCTCTGCATCATTATTACTGCATGAGAACATGAATAATGATACCATAGAATACAGGAAAAACTTCTTCATTGCTTTTTACTTTAAATTATATTTCGAGTGCAAAGCTAGAAAACACAATCTCCGGATTCATTAACAAATTGTTATCTATTTCTTAAGAATTTAATACGAAAATCAACAATAAGAGAAATAAAAAAACATCGGAAAGGGAGGTTGTAATTGATATCTATTCTATTATTGTAACTGTAACATTTTTATTCCAATTGAATTTTTTGATATTTTGTTTCAACTGTTCAAGATTCTTCACATCTATAGAATATAAGGAAACTTCCAATCTGGCAACTGTTACTTTATCTTCAATCTTTAGCGTGGCTGCTTTTCTCCAATAAGAAGGAACATATCCCTGCAGCCAGCCTTCATATACAACCGCAATGTCATATTTATTATCCAGACAATAGTTGCTAAGAAAGTTTCCAAATTTTTGGTCAAACGATTTTTTATTTTCATTAAAATGAATGGTTTCTACAGATCCAAGACCTGCAATATCCAGCAAATGAATATCCGTATAATAACAAACTGCCCCAATATCATTAGCTACTACTTTAGAAGTATTATAAAACTGGTGTAAAAATTTTGCAGACTGTACCTGTTGTTCATAAATATTCTTACCTCCATTGCTCATAATAGGATGAGCAACCCAACATTTATAGATCATCAAAAAAACATTAGCTGCCACTAACAGACTTATCCATTTTTCTTTTACAATATAATCTTTCCAATTAAAGAACAGTCCTTTACATTTTGGTATTAATACCATACTAAAGCCTGTAAGAATATAGGCTTCATAACGTAAATGCCCTTTTAAATCAGCAAACATAGAATGACAGATCATCAACAGTGAAAATACAATTAATAAAAAATTATCACTCACTACATCTTTTAGTGTTTTCATTCTAAAGTCTCTGTAAATAAAGACTGTACACAACAAAAGAGGAAAAATTCCTATTTTATAAAAGCTGATATTCAGCAAAAGATTATCCAGAAAAATGACTTTAAACTGACCTAACACATTGGTATCAAGACTTAGCTTTGTTCCTTTTACCACTACTGAGTTAGGAAAAAAATAACCATCCTGCTGATAATTGAAAGCACAAAATGCTATAATAGGAATGAAACCCAGCAATACGACAAACAATGCTTCTTTCCATTTTCTGACAACGGCAAACATAAAGGCCAGAATTACAAAATAAAACATACTTTCGAAGCGAACTAATCCCATCAACAGCAAACTGAAATAAAAGCCAAATAGGATAAGTTTATTATGATCAATACGGGAAAGACAAAAGATATTAACCGCAAACAAGAACACCTGAAAAACATGTTCCATTCCTGAAAGAATATTCAAAGGAAGTACAATAAAGAATGCAGTAAAAAGTATGGCTAAAACAGTTTTTTTAACTTCTTTAAAAATTTCAGCATAATATTCGGAAAGAACATAAAGAATTCCAATACTAAAAATAACATTGAAATACAGCGGAATCTGATCATTGTTTCCAAAAACTTTAATCAGTACACTAAGAATATACGTGAATAATGGAGAAGAAGAAGTAGAGGAAAACTGATATCTTGTCATCCCCCATACTTCATAGAATGCAAAATTCTTTGCCATTGCAAGATGAATGTATGCATCATCTAAAAGATAGACGTAATGTCCGTCAGTTTTCAGAATAGAATTGATATAATATAATAAACAAACTGAGAAAAAAAAGATAAAAGACAGCAAGAAGCTTCGTACACCTATATTTCGGACTATTTCCATTTTAAAATTAAATATAAACATTAATTATTCAGCTGATAAATTCAGCCTATGATTTCAGCTATCACCTTCCTATCCCCACGCATAGCCTTCATCATTTGCAATATTAATACTTCCAAACTATTTTAAAAAATTTTCTTATAGTTATCATCTATTGATATCCCTGGCTATTCGGCACGATATTTCGTAACTTTGAGATATATAAAAAGATAAACTTATGAAAAACGCTAGTATTATAGGGCTTAAAGAAGCCGACTGCAAGAAAATAGCAGAAAAATTAAATGCACTTTTAGCCAACTATTCTATTTTTTATCAGAACACCAGAGGTTCTCACTGGAATATTAAAGGGGACCAGTTCTTTACCCTTCACCCGAAGTTTGAAGAACTTTACAATAGCTTAGTTTTAAAAATTGATGAAATTGCAGAAAGAATTCTGACATTAGGGGCTATTCCTGCCCACAACTACTCTGATTATTTAAAAGTAGCCACCATCAAAGAAAGCAAAGAAGTAACGGACGGAAACAAAAGTGTTGAGCAAATTCTAAGCTCATTCAAAGTTGTTATTGACCTACAGAGAGAACTTTTGGATATTACAGATAAGGCTGGTGATGAAGGTACCAACTCTCAGATGAGTGACTACATTACCGAACAGGAGAAAGAAGTTTGGATGTACAATTCTTATTTGGGGAAATAAACCGATAGGTTCATCAAAATATTTCAAAAAAATCGCCTTACATTTAGGCGATTTTATTTTTAATTTTTATATTTGCGTTAAAATTACACATATTATGAACGACGTGAGACTAAATTCTATACTGGATAACGATTTCTATAAAATAACCATGCAAAATGCTGTGGTAAAACTTTTTCCTAGTTCTATTGTTAAATATGAATTCATCAACAGAGGGAAACATCATTTTCCGGAAGGTTTTGATGTAGCATTAAAGGAAGCTGTTAATAAAATGGCTGAACTTAAACTTACCAAGGATGAAAAGAAATTCATGGCAAGAACATGTCCTTATATTGATCTTCCGTATCTCGATTTCCTTGAAGGCTATCATTTTGATCCATCTGAAGTGAAAATTCATCAGGAAGGTGGAGATCTTTCTGTAATTGTTGAAGGTCTTTGGTACAGAACAATTCTTTGGGAAGTTCCTCTATTGGCACTCATCAGTGAGCTGCACTATGAAATGAACCATATGGAGAGGGATTCTAATGAAGTGGTAATGAGCAAAACCCTTGAGAAAGCAGATTCTTTAGGCAGACTGGGAGTAACATTTGCTGAGTTCGGGACCCGTAGAAGACATTCCTATAAAGTACAGAATTTAGTCATGGAAGCCTTAACACAGAAAAAAGATTCTACTTTCATCGGAAGTTCCAATGTTCATTTTGCGATGAAATATGGAGTGAAGCCAATCGGAACCCATGCTCACGAGTGGTTCATGTTCCATGCTGCCGAATATGGTTTCAAAATGGCTAATGAGCTGGCTTTGGAACATTGGGTGGACGTTTACAGAGGCGATTTGGGAGTAGCTCTTTCTGACACTTATACAACAGATGTTTTCTTCCAGCAATTCGATAAAAAATTCGCAAAACTTTTTGATGGGGTACGTCATGACAGTGGTGATGCCTTGGAGTTTGCGGATAAAACCATTGCGCATTATCAGAAAAACGGCATCAATCCAATGTTTAAATATATTATTTTCTCTGATGCCTTAAATCTTGAAAAGGTGGAAGAAATTACAAGCTACTGCAGAGGAAAAATAGGAATTTCTTTCGGAATAGGAACTAACCTTACGAATGATGTGGGATTAAAGCCAATGAATATCGTAATGAAACTTATTGGTGTACAAGCACCCAACAAGGAATGGATTCCAACGGTGAAACTTTCGGATGAGCGCGGAAAATATACCGGTGATCCTAAAATGATTGAATTGGCCAAAGAATTTTTAAGAATAAAAGATTGATATAACCTCATCAAATCTATTAGATATAACCTCGTAACCATCGAGGTTTTTTCGTATCATATCATCATTTGAAATCGAAGTCTCATCAATTTATTGGGTTTTATTATATTTGATCAAAACAAAGCAATATGATATTAAGAACATTACTTACCGCTTCTCTCCTCTTCTCTGTATTATCTTTCGCTCAGGAAAAGAAAAATGAAAAAGCAAAGTTCAATCAGGAATTGGCTACTTCATTGGGAGCAGATCAATATGGCATGAAAGCTTATACTATTGTGATGCTGACAACCGGTACTGCAAAAATTGAAGATAAAACCAAAATGGGAACTTTAATGAAAGGACACATGGAAAACATTGGTAAACTGGCTAACGAAGGGAAAATTGTGGTAGCAGGTCCCTTCCTGGAAAAGAATAAAGAAAACTACCGGGGGATGTTTATTTTCAATACAAAATCTAAAGAAGAAGCCGAGCAGTGGGTAAAAACTGACCCTGCAGTTCAGGCTGGAATTTTCAGTTATGAAATTTTCCCTTGGTATGGCTCCGCAGCCTTACCGTTATACCTGAAACATCATGATGAAATTTCAAAAGAGAATCCTTAAAGAATAAAGCAAAACCCCTCAATTGAGGGATTTTTTATTGTTAGTCCATACAAATAAATGGTTTTCTTGGCGGATAGCAACAATAAGGATTGCTACAGAATGTATAGCCTGCCGGGCAGTTTCCTCCCTCCACTGGTACCAGGCATACAGCTGCGGCACCTCCTAAAACAGTTTTCAGCTCTTTTCTGTTTAAATTTTTTAAATTTTTCATAGGTATTTAGTTTAGTTTTAATTTCCTACTCTTTAAGATTTTCGGATTCCTCTTTTTATTTCTCATTAATTAGAAATAAATATACAATTTATTTTTTAATTAACTACATTTCAAATAATTATCAAACAAACCAATCATAATATCTCTTGTTTTAATGAATTAATTTAATTATTTTAGCTTATGGTAAAACAAACTTACAAAACTGACTGTAAGCAAGTTATAATTATCATTAACATAAAAAATTAATTCCATGAAAAAAATGAATCTCTCAAAACTTTCAAGACCAGAACTGAAAGATGTATTCGGCGGGTATTTACATCTACCAGAATGTCCAGGAGGATGTCCTGGTGAAGGCATGATCAGATGCCCTGACGGCTCAACCACTATGACTAATTTTGTATGCATGGGGGGAAGATGTGAACCGGCTGCGATGTGTAAACCTCTGGTTCTTGAACCTTTTCCTGAACCGATTGTAATCACTCCATAGCCTGAGAAATAAAGTGAGCTTACTGCTCACTTTTTTCATGAATAAAAACTACTCTACGAATTTCCAAAGCCATATACCACTGATCACTGGTTTTTATTATCTTTAAATAAACAAAACCTGCCATGAAAGCCATCGAAGAAGTCTTGAAAAGACTAGATGAAATCATCATCTGGTGTAAGGAAAACAAAAGCCCGGCTGGGTATTTTGCCTGTACCTACCGCATCATGACGGCTCAGGTACTAAAAGGGATTCAGCAAAAGAAATTTGAAGACAATCCCAGAATGGCACTGCTTGATCTGGCTTTTGCACAACGCTATCTTGAAGCATGGGAAAACTATCATAATGATAAAAAATGTAGCAATTCCTGGTATATTGCCTTTGAAGCCACCAAAAATAAAGACCTTCTGATATTACAGCATATTTTTCTGGGGATGAATGCTCATATTAATCTGGATCTGGGAATTTCTGCAGCGACTATTATGCCCTATCGGAAGATTAACCCACTAAAAAAGGATTTTGAAAATATCAATACTGTTATAGCATCTATTAATCAGAAAGTTCAGGATTCCCTGAACAAAATATGTTATCCCGTCAACCTCATCGATAAGCTGTCTAACGGAAAAGATAACGCTGTACTAGATTTTGCGATATCCAAAGCCAGAGATACCTCCTGGGCCACCGCTGTTATATCTTCAAACTCTCCTATTTTTTTAAGGGAATCAGTCATTAATATTGTAGATTACGCTGCTGCCAAAGTTGCCACACAAATCTTAAATCCTAAAATCCTTACCCCTACCCTGCTTAACGAACTGAAAAAATGTGAGAGCAATGATGTTGTAAAGAATATTGAAATTCTGGGATCAACGAAAACGGCTTAAGCTCAAAATAAAAAGGCCGGGATCTTCCTCACGGATCCCGGCCAAATAATGAACAAATAAAAAGAAACTATAGGGTCTTTTTATGCTTTTTACGATAGGCATAATAGAACACAATCGGTAATATGGTAAATGAGAGCAGCATACAGATAATTAATCCGCCTACAATCATAATAGCCAAAGGTTTTTGAATTTCAGAGCCCATTCCATTGGACATTGCTGCCGGAAGAAGTCCCATAGATCCCATCAGCGCAATCATCACCACCGGGCGGATCCTGCTTTTAACTCCTTCAGCAATGGATTCTCTGAGTGACATTCTGTTCTGAAGATTTTCTTTCATCACTCCAATCAGAACAATCCCATCAATAGTAGCTACTCCAAAAAGAATAATGAAACCAATTCCTGCAGAGATTCCAAAGATGGTTCCTGTAAACCACAGGGATAGAAATCCTCCAATGAAAGCAAATGCTAATGTAATAGAAGAGATCAATGTATCTTTTACATTCCCAAAGTTGAAATACAGCAACATTAAAATAAGTACAAGTGAGATAGGAACTACCATGGCCAATTGCTTCGCAGCTCTTTCTTTACTTTCAAACTCGCCGGCCCATGTCATCTTATGACTTTTCGGAAGTTTGACTTCTTTCTCTACTTTTTCTTTAGCTTCTTTAATGGTACTTCCCAGATCTCGTCCTTCAATATTAAATCCTACACCAATATATCTGCTGTTCCCTTCTCTGTAAATAAATGAAGGTCCGGTATGATAATCAATGGTTGCTATTTCTTTCAATGGAACTTTTTTATTATCCTGTGTCGGGATCAGAATATTCTCCATTTTTTCCGGCGTATCACGATATTCTTTTTCGAATCTGAGCATCACATCAAACATTCTTTCTTCTTCATAGAACTTAGTAGCCGCCTGTCCGCCAATGGTCATTTCAATTACCGCCTGGGCATCTGCTGTAGACACTCCGTATTTTGCCATTTTTGAATCGTGAAGCTGTATCCTCAATTCAGGAAGTCCAATATTTTTAAATACATTCACATCTGAAATTCCAGGAACCGTTCTGATAGAATTGGCTACCTGATTGGCATAATTTTCAAGTTGAAACAAATCATTCCCGAATATTTTAATCACCAGCGGTGCTTTTACCCCGGCTACATATTCTTCCACATTATCCTGAATCGGCTGACTGAATCCAAAATTGATTCCCGGATATTTTTCAAGGGAAACTCTCATCTCTTCAAGAAGTTCATCCTTGGATATTTTTTTCTTCCATTCGTTTTCTGGTTTCAGCTGAATATTAAATTCGATATTAAAGAATCCTGTAGGGTCTGTCCCGTCATTAGGGCGGCCGGTTTGAGTCATTACGAATTTCACTTCATCATATTTCATCAAAATCTCCTTCATCTCTTTAGTCAAACGAACAGATTCATCCAGGTTGACACTATTGGGAAGTGTAGCACGTACATAAATAGCTCCTTCATTCAGTTTAGGTAAGAATTCCGAACCGTAGTTTGAAAATCTCCACCCACAAATGGCAAGTAAAGCGATAAAACCGACAACAAATCCTTTTTTATGACGAATACTGAATTCATAGATTCTGTAAATGTTTACTCTAAAGAATTTTGAGATGAAGTTTTCTTTTTCCTCAATATTTTTAGTTAATAAAAGCTTACACATTGCCGGAACGTATGTCAAACTTAAAATCAAAGATCCTAATAAGGCATATCCCAATGTAAATGCTAAAGGAGAGAACATTTTCCCTTCCACTTTCTGGAAAGAGAAGATGGGCATCAAGGCTACAATCAGGATTAGTAAGGCAAAGAAAATATAGCTTGCCACACTTCCTGCACTTTTCTTAATAATTCCCAATTTGGAAATTTTATTAAATCTCTTTAATCCGATCTTCTTGGCCTTCAGCTCGAGGGCAACAAATACATGTTCAACGATGACTAGCGTTCCTTCCAGTAATAGTCCAAAGTCCAGGGCTCCCATAGAAATAAGGTTAGCTGGAAGTCCTTGAATTTTCAGCATAATAATGGCAAAAAGAAAAGCCAGCGGAATTACTGATGCTACAATAAATGTTGTTCGCCAGTTATACAGGAAAATGAATACAATAATGGAAACCAGAATAACTCCTTCAATCAGGTTTTTGGAAACCGTATGAACCGTTGTATTTACTAATTCTGTACGGTCAATGATTGGTACGATCTGAACATCACCAGGTAATTCTCCACCATTTAACTGTTCTATTCTGTCTTTAAGTCTTGCGATCACCTCACTTGGGTTTTCTCCACGAAGCATGATGACAATGCCTTCCACTACATCATTTTCCTTATTGTATCCTACTTGCCCTAATCTCGGTTTTGCCGACACTTTAACTTCAGCAACATGCTTTACCAAAATAGGAGTGGAACCTTTTACTTCAATCTGAATATTTTCAATGTCATCCTTCTTCTCTAAAAGACCGATCCCCCTTACCACATAAGCCTGATCTCCTTTGGCCACAACATCACCTCCTACATTAATATTACTCTTCGAAACTGCTTCATACACATCCAGGGGGGAAAGGTCGTAATTATGTAATTCCGTAGGATTAATTTTTATTTCATATGTTTTTTCTTCGCCACCAAAGCTTACCACATCAGCAACTCCGGGAACAGCCAGTAATTCTCTTTCTACCACCCAATCCTGAATAGCCGTGACTTCTTTAATCGGCAATTTACTTTTAATGATATAGCGGTAAATTTCACCAGTTGCTCCGGATGGAGGCTCAATGCTATATTCTGCACCGGCAGGAAGATTTACATTACCCAGTTTATTAGATGCATACTGCTGCGCATAAAAATCATTGACATGGTCATCAAAAATTACTGTTACCACTGATAATCCGAACAGGGAAATAGATCTCACCGAAGTTTTATTCGGAATAGCATTCATTTCCTTGGAAATGGGCAAAGTGACAAACTTTTCTATTTCTTCGGCACTTCTTCCCGGCCATTGAGTGATTACTCTTACCCTGGTATTGGTAACATCTGGGAAGGCTTCAATCGGAGTGTGTATATAAGAATAGATTCCTCCAAGCAACAGCATGAAAGTTCCTAAAAGAACAATCAAAGAATTTTTCAAAGAGAAGGAAACTATATTCTGTACAAATTTTCGCATTACTTCTTAGAATTATTTAATTGGTTTTTCAGGTTCTCATAAATCAGCAAACCATTGGAAGCAATTACATTTTCTCCCTGTTTCAGATTTCCTTCCACATAGATATATTGACTGTTTGAAGCGATCTCAGTTACCGGTCTTATTTCCAACTCACAGTCTTTTTTATATACTACTACATAGCTTTGATTATTATCGAAGATCAAAGCCTTCGCAGGAATAGCCAAAGCACTTTTATTTTGGGAATTAATCGGCAATACAACATCTGCAGACATTCCCGGTCTTAGTTTCATCCCGTTATTATCCATAATGATCTTCGCTTTCAGTACTCTTTCATTTTCATTAAAAACCTGAGAGATATTATTGATCTTCCCTGAAAAACTATCATTCGGATACGCTAAAGTCTTTACTACTACCGGCTGATCTACATAAACATGTCTCATATTGGTAGCATACACATTCGCCATAACCCAGACCTTATCCAGATTGGAAATGGTAAAAAGCTGGTCACCACCTGCAGTAACAGGCATCCCTTTAGAAATATTCTTGTTGATGACATAACCATCCGCAGGAGCTTTGATCTGAAGATTGCTTCCTCCCGCAGAATACAATTGCATATTCTTTTGGGTTTTAGAAATATTGGACTGCAAAATTGTTACCTCTGCTCTTGCTTCCTGAAGATCTTTCTGAGAGGCAATATCATCTTTATACATCGCTTCTACAGAAGACAGTTTTCTCTTAGCTACGGCAAGCTGAGCCTGCAATGTTTGAGTATCATCCTGCATTTCATTAACAGCCGTACTTTTTACAGTCGCCAGAATCTGTCCTTTTTTTACATAATCTCCAAGAGAAAAATACGTATCGGTAACTACTCCGTCCACAAGGCTCACAAAGGGAACTGTTTTATCAGAATTGCTCTCCACTTCTCCGGTAAGGGTAATGCTTTCTTCAATAGGAAGCATTTCTGCCTTAGCCAGTTTAATATCTTTTTTAAGTTCTTTGCTGATACAATATCCTTTTTCAACTTCGTTGCCCTGCTTCTGATCTTTACACCCCGTAAGTGTTACCATAGCGGACAGATAAATTACTGCGATATATTTAGTAGTGTTCATTTTCATAAGTAGATGTTCATATATTTTAAGGCCATGCTGAATGTTCATTTATAAATCCTGTCCTACAACGTATTGCAGGTTTTCAAAGTATTGGTTAAGTTCTTTTTTAGTATCCAGAATAATCATTTTATTACCAATGTAGGTATCCAGAAAATCCATATACTCCAGCATACTGATATTTCTAAGCCTAAAGTTTTTTTCATGACTTACCAATAAACCATCCAGTGTAGATTCGTAGGTATCATCAATTTCTTCGGAAACTTGCTGAGTAAGGATATAGTTTCTGAAAACAGAGACAATTTCATTCTCTGATTTTAGCTGATTTTTACGGGTTTCATTTTTACTTTTCTCGATTTCAAGCCTGGCTTCCTGAATATTTCCTTTATTTCTGTCGAAGATGGGAAGGTCAACCGAAACTCCTAATCCAATAAAATCTTTCATGATGTTACCTCCGCGGTCATAGCCTATTGAAACAGCTACATCAGGAGTTTTCATCGCATTTTGTATTTCAAGATTCTTGGCAGCGTGCTTCTCCTTATTTTTAGCGATCAGGATATCCGGACGGTTTTCTTTTGCTTTTTCCATCCATTGTGTCAGTTCAATTTCTGAAAGCTGTTTTTCCGGCATTGCAAATGAATCTGAAATAACGAGATAAGAGTGAGATGGGATCATCAGCAAAGCCTTTAGTTCAGCCTGTTGGTCTTCTATTTCCTGCTTCAATGAAACCAGCTTTTTCTTGAATTCAATTTCCTGAGCCTTCAAACGGATATATTCAGCCTTACTGATATTCCCCAAGGTTAATTGATTGTTATAGGATCTTGTTAATTTTTCGATAGAAGCAATTTGCCCTTGATAAATCTTCTGCTGTTCCTGATTGTATTGAATTTCAGTAATCGAATTCCTTAGCGTCTTTTTGAGCTCCCGCAATACTTCCTGTAATTCATATTTTTCACCTTCTACTTCTATTTTTTGCAGTTCGATATTTTTCCGCCTTTTCCCTGCGGTCTGAATCACCTGCTCTATTTCAGCAGAAATCTGAGTGTTCTTTCCCCAGTTTCCGATCAGGGCAGGCTGTTCTTCAATATCATAGGTTCTCCAAAGGTTTACTTCACTGATACTTAATTTAGGATTGGGCCAGTATTTGGCCTGAAGCGCTCTGGCTTCAGCCTGAGAAATCTCTAATTTCTGAGCAATAAGATCTAGGTTATTGGTCAGAAAAATGGTTTCAGCTTCCTTTCTGCTGATCTTCAGGGTATCTGAAATCTGTGCTGAAAAGAAACTGAAACAATGAATATAAAATAGTGTAAAAAAAATCTTCTTCAAGGTCTCTTATTTTAAGACCACAAAGCTATTCTCCTAATATTAGAGCTAATTTCGAATGAAATTAAAATTCAATTAGCCCAACATTAGAGTTTGATTAGAACAGGTAGAGATTCATTTTAAAACACTCATAGATCATATAGATTAAGGAGATTTCTAAACACGATTTACATGAATGCATTCACAAATGACACGATTTATATTCCCTTAAAAATTCATCCATAACCCTCTGTGAAAATTCGTGGAATCTGTAGGAGATTACCATCAAAAGAAACGGACTTTAATAGGTTTACATCTAAATAAGGATTCGATTGGCTTTAGCCAAAACCTTTATAATTTTAGAAATTAGCTGGAAATACAAGCAGGACATCCGTACCCACATCTACTATAGAATCAATTTTCATAGTAATATGATGGTGATCAAAAATACTTTTTGATAATGATAACCCAATGCCACTCCCCTTAATTGAATCCACATTCTTCCCTCTGTAAAATGTTTCTGTAATCTTTACAAGATCATCTGCAGGAATCCCCTTTCCTTGATCTCTAACTTCAATATTCAATTGATTGCTTTTTTCGGATAAGATGATCTCAACAGGATGGCTGTAGGAATACTTAATGGCATTTTCTACAATATTATATAAAGCCAAATAGAGGAGGGTCTCATTTCCGGGAAATTCTAATAAAGCGGGTTTTGTAACCTGCAGCTGTATTTTAATATTAGATTTTTTTTCTTTTGCTTTGGATTCCAATTTTTCATAGATCTTCCATATAAGCTCATCTATTCTTACTTGTTTGTGAGAAGATTCAAGTTTGGACATTCCGGACATCAGGAGAAGGTTATTGAGAATATTCTCAATCTCATAAACATTATCCAGAGATTCTTTGACTACCGTTTTATATTCTTCGGGAGTACGGTCTTTTTGAGCAAATACTTCCAGGTTTCCGGAAATTGCTGCTAAAGGAGTTTTAAATTCGTGAGAAACATAGTTAATAAAGTTTTGCTGCAACAGAACATTTTCAGAAATTCTTCCCAGTAATTTATTATAAGACTTGATCAGATCTTCAATCTCATCATTGGTATTGGTAGAAGTAATAGCAGTAGAAATATTATTATAATCTACCTGATTAATACGCTCCACTACATTAGAAATAGGCTTATATACCACCTTTGAAAGATAACGGCTTAAAAAATAAATAGCCAAAAGCCCAATAATCAACACAGAAAGCATAATGATAGAAAGCCTCCAGATCTGTGATTGAAATGACTCATTGGGAGATTTCACAAAAACAACAAAGTCTCCCTGATTATCAGGATAGAAAATCCCATAGTAGAACTGATTATCAGACATAAACTGAGTTCCCTTATTATTTCTGGCAGCTTGTAAGTGAGAAGCTTTAATATTTTTATCATTCAAATTTTGCCCAAACGTGACTTCATTATTCTGATTATAAACAGCTACCTGATTATTCTGAATAAGATGTTTGTATTCCTGTTTAATCTGGGCATGCCTGTCTTTAGGTAATTCGTCTTTTTCAAGATAATAAATGGCTGAAATCAGAGCGGTATTCCTGAGTTTTTCAAAATAAAAGATCTTCGTACTGTCATAATAGGCAAAAAATATCACCGCAGATGTGATGATAGAAACAATGCCGAACGAAAGGCTGGAAATAAGGGTAAACCTGTTCCTGAGCGTCATCCTAATCTTTAATTAAATATCCTGTTCCTTTTACAGTATGAATAATTTTCTGTCCCGATTCATCAATCTTGTTACGAACGTAGGAAATGTAGACATCTACCACATTCGTTGTACTGTCAAAATCAATTCCCCAGACGTTATGCAAAATCTGAGTTCTGCTCAACACCTTGTTTTTATTCTCCATAAGAAAAGTAAAAAGCTTGTATTCTGTAGGAGAAAATTCGATTTCCGTATCATTTTGGGTGACTTTATGAAGATCAGTATCAATTCTAATATTACCACAAGACAGATACTGGTCTTCTTTCTGATAACTTAATTTATTTCTTCTTGTTAATGCTTTAATCCTCGAGATCAATTCTTCGAAATGAAATGGTTTGGATAAGTAATCATCCGCTCCCAGATCTAACATCTTAATCTTATCATCCGGACTATTTAATGCACTTAACACTAAAATCGGAGTATAATTTCCTTTAAACCTTATGATCTGTGTAAGCTGCATTCCATCCAATCCCGGAAGCATAATATCCATTAATATAATATCAAAATCATAGGTATGAAGAATTTCCCTGGCCTTTTCACCAGAATCTGCAAGCGTCATCGTATAGCCGGCTTCAGAAAGTCCTTTCAACAGGAAGCTGCTAATTCTCTGATCGTCCTCTACCAATAAGATATTCATAATGTCTCTGAAATTTCCCATAAATATAGGGATTATGATTGAAGAAAGGAAGCCAGAGGAAGGAAGCAAAGATTTTTTCAGAGATTAAAAGAATGCTTATGGTAATGTAAAACGCCTTCCGAAATTTATTATTCAGTATTAACTTCCAGCCTTTTTTCCTAATTTTGAAGAATGGAGATGACCTATTTAATTATTGGATGTATTGTGGGCGGAGTCCTGGGAGCCATTATTTTATATTTTGCCTTGAAATCTTCAACGGTTTCAAGAAGCTCTTATGATGAACTCAATTTCTTGCATATTAAAAACAAATCAGATCTTGAAAACTCGAACACAAAGATCCAGGAACTTAACCAGCATCTCAATAAAGAAAAAGAACTCAATATCCAGCAGCAGGATCTTCTAAACGATCTGAAAAATGAATTTGCCAGACTTTCTGCTCAACATTCTTCACTGAACAGCCAATTTCAGGATCAAAAACAACTAATGTTAAAACAGGATTTCCAGATTGAAAATCTTATCGCTGAAAAACAGGATTTCTTTGCTAAAAATTCTGAGCTTTCTGCACAAAATGAAAGTCTTCAGAAATCGCTGAATACTCAAAAAGAAGAGATCACTAAAATACAGGAAGAATCCAAACTGCAATTTGAAAATCTGGCCAATAAGATATTGGAAGAAAAAACAGAGAAATTCACCACTTTAAATCAGAATAATCTAAAAAACATCCTTGAACCCTTCCAGGAAAAGATTACAGATTTAAAAAACAGAGTGAATGAAGCCTATGAAAAGGAAAATAAAGAACGTTTCTCTTTGGCTGAAAAAGTAAAAGAACTTGCCGAACTGAACCAACAAATCTCCGAAGATGCCAAAAAATTAACCAGAGCGCTGAAGGGTGAAAGTAAAACCCAGGGAAATTGGGGTGAGATGATTCTTGAAAGCATCCTTGAAAAGTCCGGATTGGTAAAAGGAAGAGAATATTTTCTGGAACATGAACTTCGTGATGAAGACAATAAAGCTTTATTCTCTGAATTTTCCGGCAAGAAGATGCGACCAGATGCCGTTGTAAAATACCCGGATGAAAGAAACGTCATCATTGATTCTAAAGTTTCTCTAACTGCATTTACGGAATTAGTGGACGAAAACGATCAGGATGTCTATATGATGAAACTTAATCAACATTTGGGTTCCATCAAAAATCATATTATGCAGCTTAGTCAGAAAGCGTATGATGATTACGGAAAATCTTTGGATTTTGTCATGATGTTTATACCTAGTGAACCGGCATATATTGCAGCTATGCAAGCAGACCAAAACCTTTGGAATTACGCCTATGATAGAAGAATCTTGCTATTAAATCCAAGCAATCTGATTACCTCTTTAAAGCTAATTGCAGATCTTTGGAAACGTGAATATCAAAACAAAAATGCTCTTGAAATTGCTGAAAGAGGAGCCCGGTTATATGATAAATTCGTAGGATTTGTGGATAACCTTGAAAAAGTAGGACGAAATCTTGATCTTGCCAAAAATGTTTACAATGATGCTTACAAACAGCTTTACACAGGAAACGACAACCTTGTGATCCAGACTCAAAAACTGAAATCATTGGGAATTAAAAATAAAAAGGACCTGCCTCAAAGTCTTATTGACAACAGTAATCTGATAGAATAAAAACCAGAATACTATGAAAAAAACAAATCTTATCTTATTAATATGTCTTATTCTTTATCTCACCTCACTTCCTTTTACAGCAGTTTACGCAAAAGGACATGACATGAGTGGGCTGGCCTGTGCACTGCTAGGTTGGGCAGAAATGGATGGCGGCGGAATAGCATGGCTGGCTAATCCTCTACTTTTTATCGGAGCTTTTTTTCTATTATTAAAACAAATAAAAATATCTGCTGTACTCAGCCTTATCGCCTTTGGTCTTACGTTTTGCTATTTATCTGTAGGAGAAATTACAGTGAATGAGGCTGGGCACAAATTCTCCATAACCGGATATGGTCCGGGATATTTTCTTTGGATAGCAAGCTGTTTTTCATTACTGATTGGAAATATTATTTTGATAAAAACATCTGAGAAGACCCACAACCCTACTTAATTTTTTAGGCATAATCAGTAGATAAATAAATTCAGAATACTGAAAAACAAAATGAGACAGCCTTTATTTCAGACTGTCTCATCTATTTTATTTCCTGATAAACTGAACGGATTTTCCGTTTTCAAGTTTCAGAAAATAGACACCTGAAATAAAATGATGAATATTAATTTTTCCATTATCGGAAATATTTCCTTCAGCAATGTGGCTTCCTACTGCATTATACACAGTGTATTTTTGAAGTTTACCTACTCCTGAAACCTGAATAACATCAACCGCAGGATTAGGATATACAGAAAGTTCGGTTTGTTTGATTTTCACTTCCTGTGTTGCTAATGTACCTCCTGAAACATTAATCGTGCTACTGAAATCCTGTGTACTCTGTCCACTTCCAGCTGCAGTTCTCCATTCTATTGTATACGCTCCAGCCTTTGTTGGATTTTTAATCATCCCTGATATTACAATCTTAATCTTTGCACCAGCCGGAATAGCAACACCGGTTGTTGACCCTCCTACAGATAGCTGTACACCAGAATTCCAGCTTCCTCCTACTCCAAATGAAGTAGAACATGGATAAGCTACTCCATTTACTTTAAAACTAACATAAGGATCTAAGTTGTTTGCACCTGTTACAGCAGGAGAAATTGCTGGAAATTCTGTAGGCAATAAAAGATAAAAAACATTAGGCGTTAGAGTTCCTTTACCAATAGCCACAGATGTTGTATACTCAAAAGTATAAACAGATGATTGCCCCGCTCCGCTATTACTCACAGTTACTGTTTGTGCTTTGGATAGTGAAATCCCACATAGCAGGTTAATCATTAAAACATAGAAAAATTTCTTCATAAATTCTTTTTTAAAGGTTGTTTGTATAATAAAAGGCTATTAGTTTTTAATTCTTTTTTCATCATTTAGTTTTTATTGAGTTCAGATAATAATGTAATATTTTCTTCCCTAAAATCAGTCGAGTTATACGAGTTATTATCCTGAAACCTTCTCTATCATTATGTTTTTGCAAAATTAAATCTTATACAAAATCATAAAAGCGATAGTAAAATCATATTGAAAAAATGATTGAAACATGTATACACTCCTGAATATTAATTTTTTAACCCAATCATTTTATGAATATGATTAATTATGTTTTTTTTGAAGATTATCAAAACAGTCTGTAATAAAAATTTAATTTGAATGTTTGCTTTGTATAAAAAAATTTAGAGACTATATTTGCCGCTTCTAAATCATGAATAAAAGCTGAAGGCCTGCTGCGATGAGAATTACTCAATATTACAATAACAGAATACATTCGTTAAAAAAGCAGCTTATTGAAACTTATTTAGTCATTCTAGCTGTCTTCCATATTGTTTCTATTTATATCTATCTGTTCTGGTTAAAAAATACTTTTCCTCTTTATTACTTTGCAGGTGCATTAGTATTTTATGTTTATTCATATATACTTATCAGGAGAAATTTTAATATATCCAGAATTGTTAATGCTTATCTTCATTTCAGTTCTCTATATATTTCTGTCATCATCTTAAACTTTATTGATGATTCCCTGTAGGATTTATCTGGTTAATCCCGATGCCAGTGTGTGCCTATGTTTTTTTAAAAAGGAAGATGGTTATCTATTACATGTTTTACACAATAATATTGATGCTGCTCATTATGCTGTTTGCTAAATACTTTGACCATCATTTTTATGAATACGACAAAAAATATCTCCGTCCCACTAATGCAGCAACGGTGTTGGCTAACTTTTCTCTCATCTGTTTATTTATCTATTACAAAATCAAAATAAGCCATTTAGAATTTAAGGCTTTTGGATACAGGATTAAAAGCAAGATGAAGGAAAAACATATACACAAAGCGAAAATGCTTTCAAAAGAACCCCATTATATTATAGAATTATCCTCTAAGCATAAAAGTGATGTAACAATAGATCATCACAAACTGGAAAATTTATTTTTGGAATTGGATAAGTACATGCGATACAATAATTACTTTACCAATCCTTCTATTAAACTATCCGGATTATGCTCAGAATTAAAAACAAATATAAACTACCTGTCAAGAGCTATTGATTATAAGGGATATAAGAACTTCAATCAATATCTCAATTCATTAAGAATCAATTACGTAAAAAACCTCATTGAAAAATCGGATTTAACCAAGGTTACCCTGATGTACATTTATACAGGCGCCGGTTTTACAAGTCAGGCAACCTTCAACAGAGTATTTAAACAATTCGAGGGCATCACTCCAAGTGAATACATAACTCAGCTTTTGCCTACTGACAGCAAATTATCTTCTGTTGATTCATAATAATCAAATACTAATTTTATATAACTTTACCAGGATGATATAAAATACTCAAGTACTGTAAAATGAAATTCCTAACTTCATTAAAATCATATCCATATCCGAAGTCTGAATCCTTCACAGAAATTCTTCTATCTTCTATAGGAGCCGGGGTCACAGTATATCTTTTTCTGATCATTTTTCAGCCATTTGGAACAGAAAACTTTCATCATCCTTACAAATATCTTCTTCTTTTTCCTTATACTATCATTTTTGGAACTGCATTTTTCATTTCAAGCCTTTGTACCTTCAGCTTCAATCATTGGAATATTGTATCAGAGTTATTAAAAATTTTTGTAGTTCTCTTACTGGGTTCTGTTCTTTCTTATTTTTATAATTCACTATTCATAAGCCATGTATCGCTAAGTTTTGAAAACTATGCTTATATGTTTCTCTATTCCATGGCAATAGGAATACCCATTTCTGCTATTTATATTCTGTCAAGGTATATTTATTTAAAAACGATCCATGAAAACACAGCCAAGAATATTTCACAGCATCTATCCCATAAAACAGAGCATATTCCTAGCAAACTTCTTACTATTTCAACAAATAATATAACGCTAACACTTTCTGAACATGATCTTATTTGTGCACAGTCTATGGAAAATTATTGTACTTTATATTTTTCTGAAAATGGTTCGGTAAAAAAAGTGTTGCTCAGAATAAGTTTATCAGGACTTTTAAAACAAAGTGAAACAAACACAATCCAAAAGTGTCATCGTTCATATATTGTTAATTTAGATAAAGTAGAAAGCCTTAGAGGAAATGCACAGGGATATAAACTTATCATCCCAGAAATAGATTTCGAAATTCCGGTTTCCAGAAGTTTCATTCCACAAATTATCCCACAATTGCAACGATAGAAAGGCTAAGTTTGTCATTGGTCACTATTTCTTGTCATTCATCACTTTACATTGATTCACTTTCCGAAAAGCTTCATTTTTGCTCAAAAATATTCAATATGAGTAAAAACATCCGCTTTATTTTAATCTTTATTCTGGGCTTCACAGCCTACTATTTTTTGGATCTTATTTGTTTTAAATCGATTCAGTCTTATTCGAAAGATCTGTTTCATAATAAGGCTATAGCCCATGTTATTGCTTATACAATTACATTAATTCCATTAATGATCACGGCAAAGATTTTATTTCCTGAAAAAAATATTCCCTACGTATTTTCTTTGGACCAATCTATTAGCAAGGGTTTTATCTTCTCTTTTATGGGAACACTGCCCATGCTTATAGGATATATTGTTCATTTCAATATGACCCACACCATCCATTACCAGTCTCTATTCATTAACACGATCTCTTCAGCCTTCTTTGAAGAAATTATTTTCAGGGCATTTCTTATTGGAATTTTATTCAGATTTACAAAACTGGGATTTTTATCTTCCATACTCCTGGGATCATTATTGTTTGCCCAGGTACACTTATATCAAAGCCAGGAAACGGTAGAACTGATGGAAATTTTTGCCATTACATTTCTTGGTTCTGTTTTCTTTTCATGGGTTTATTTTGAACATACATTCAATCTTTGGGTGGCCATATTCCTTCATTTTTTCATGAATCTGTATTGGGAACTCTTTAATGTATCAGAAAATGTTTCCGGAAATATATATGGCAACCTTTATAAAATTATTTCTATTGTACTGGTTGTAGTACTTACAATTGTTCACAAAAGAAGAAGCCGCCAACCATTTCAGGTGACATGGAAAAACCTTTTTATAAAATCTAAAGAAGTTCAATCATAAATTTTGCATAATTTTGCGGAATGTTGATAGAAAGTTTTCAAAACGATAAAATAAAAAATATCACTAAACTTCTTAGTGATAACAGATTTCGAAAAAAATCAAATGTTTTTGTAGTAGAAGGACAACAGGAAAATGAAAGAGCGATACAGTACGATTTTGAGCCTGTGGAATTCTTTATAAGTGAAAATATATTCAAAGGAACGCCTCCTGAGGGGAAAATTCATTATGTAAGTGATAAAGTGTATGAAAAAATAGCGTACAGAGGAAGTTCAGAAGGAATCATTGGGATATACAGCTCAAAGGAAACTCCACTTTCCTCTTATGTTCCGAAGGATGATTCTACTATTATCATCGTTGAAGGAGTAGAAAAGCCGGGTAATTTAGGAGCTATCCTGAGAAGTTGTGAAGCTTTCGGTATTGATGCCCTTATTGTTGCTGATGGAAAAACCGATTTTTATAATCCAAATGTGATCAGATCTAGTGTGGGCTGTCTTTTCGGAATGGAAGTTTATCAGGCTGAAAACGAAGAAACACTAGAATTTCTTCAGAAAAACAGTTTCAATATTTATACAACATTGATGGACGAAACGGCTGAAGATCTTTATAAAAGAGATTTCACACAGCGTTCTGCTGTATTATTCGGGACTGAGCACTCGGGGTTAAGTGATTTCTGGATCGGAAAAGGAAAGAATACATTGATTCCGATGGCTGGCAGTATTGATTCTTTGAATCTGAGCAATGCTGTAGCCATAACTTGCTATGAATCTTTAAAACAAAAGAAAGGATAAGATACGATTGGGGTAAAGTTTGGCGATTGTCAGACAGATCAATATTGTTATATTATCCTATAATGAGATTGCTTCATCTTCAGTTCAGGATGACAGGCTAAGGGAAGAGACCCTATATAAGCATAAAAAAACCGTTTCACTGGGAAACGGTTCTTTTATTTTTAAGCTTAAGCTAGAATTATTTCTTAGCAGCATCTTTAGCAGCATCAGCAGCTCCTTTAGCAGCATCAGCAGCACCTTTAGCAGCGTCAGCAGCACCTTTAGCAGCATCTTTAGCAACTTCAGCTCCAGCAGCAGTAGTAGCAGCAGCAGCATCTTTAGTAGCTTCTACAGCAGTAGTTGCAGCAGAATCAACAACTTTAGCAGCAGAATCAGTTACAGTAGCAGCAGAATCAGCAACAGTAGCAGCAGCAGAATCAGTAGTACCTTCAGTAGCTGTAGCGTCAGTTTTTTTACAAGCAACTAGAGAGATTGCAGCGATAGCAGCTACGAATAATGACTTTTTCATAATAAATTAAATTTAATTTTGTTAATATTGTTTTATAAAATTTTCTTCTGTTCTGTTATTTGAACAAGACAAAGGTATAGCAGTTAGAAAGTTTGTTTATGAAAAATAATTGTAATACCTTTGTAAAATAGTTTTACAAAAAAAGATAACTGATAATCAACAATTTAATCATTTTAAAAAAAATTGACAGATTTAGATCTATTACACTTTGAACAGCTAAAAAAGGATGTCCAAGGTCAATATTTAAAAGAATACACCCCTTCACAGGATGACATATCCAAGTGGAAGGGTATAGATATCATATATTTTCAGGAAGACCTGCGCAAAAAAGCCAAAGGTAACATCAGTGAAAAGTCATTTTATACCTATTTCAAAAATTCACCAGTCACTAAATTACCAAGGATAGACATGCTTAATTTATTGAGTATTTATGCAGGTTACGACTCATGGTATGAATTCAAAAAACAGCATCTTTTTGCCGGGGAATTGCTTCAGGAAAACGAAAGTCTTGAGGAAGATGAGATCAATGAACTGGAAGAAATAGTTTCTAAAGCTCCTGATCTTCCAAAAACTGAAATTCAGCCTAAAAAAACCGAATTACAGACCCAAGAAAATATTGATTTACAAAAAACAAATACTGAAAACCAACAAGTTAACCAAAAACAAGTTAATCAAAATGAAGTTGAAATTTTAGCTTCTCCTGCTAAGAAAAATTTCTTCAAAAAGAATGCCTGGGCTCTTATTACTTCCGTTTTAATTGCAATCACAGGTTTATTGGGATTTAAGGATGTCCTTTTTTCAAAAACGTATACCTATTGCTTTATTGATAAAGACAGAGGAGTTTCTGTTATCAACACCTTAGATATAATGGTTATCAAGGAAAATGAATCTCCTTTGATGTATAAAATAAAACCTGGTGAATGTTTTTCTTATTCAACCAAAGATAAAATTCTGAAAATGAAGATCAGCGCTGCTTTTTATGAGCCACTTGATGTCAACAGAAATCTTGAAAATGCTCCCGAAGAAGAAAAAATTGAGCTTAAACCGGATGATTACAAAATGGCAGCTTATTATTTCTCAAGAAAAGATATTACAGGAAATTCTGAAGAACAGGTAGCCCTTATTAAACAGAAAAGAAACCAGCTGGAAAACCTTATCAGTAATAATGCTGTGATCTATCAGGTATATGATAATAACACCTATGGTATCGAAAGATTAGACAAACAAAAGTATATCACCCTCGTTACAACCCCTACTACATCTCTAAAAAACCTGAATGTAATAGAAATGAAAAAAGACAACGGTAAGATCGTATCCATTAAATTCAAAATTGCGACTACAGATGAAAAGAATTAATAATTTTTTACTCCTCATTATACTTCTGACTTTATGTGTTGCCTGTAATAAAAAAACAGAAGCTAGTGACCTAGATAAACTACGAAACAGTAACAACACCAAAAGTTATCCGGCTGTACAAATGGATAGTATGCAGGCCATCAATTCTATAACAAAGCAGAAAGTTCAAGAGCTCCTTGATCTATCTACTCTTTACATAAGTGGCAATAGAAATACTGAAGTAGACAGTTTTATTTATTCCCAAATGGAAAGTTATTTCCACAAACCTGACTCTCTGACCTTCAAAAGAATGTTTAAGGAATTAGATAGTATGAAAGTGAAAGCAGCCAAGGTAAACTCGTTAAATGTTTATAAGGAATTTTATAAAAAAGATACTCTGGATTACGCAAAATTCAATGTAGAGTATTTTGATGATAAAAATAAATCCTTGGGAAGTTTTGAAAAGAATGCACAATATATATTACTTTCAACCTCCAAAATGAAAAAGGAATTTAAATTTTACTTTTTAGATTTTTATTCCAAACCGCTTAAAAAAGACAGTACCTCGGTAGCCGTAACCAAATAGTCCAGAGGAATATCATTTTCCCAGACATCATCGATATATTCATCGGGGTCAAAATAATTGACTCCGATTTTTTTTGTTTCAGGAGATACACTTTGGAAAAGCCTGTCATAGAAACCTTTTCCATATCCTACCCTATTTCCTTTCGGATCACAGTATAAAAGCGGAGTAATCACATAGTGAAAATCGTTCTCTCCGGAATCCTCATTGGAAATTGGTTCTAAAATCCCCCAATTATTTGTTTCAAAGACAATATCGTTGAAAATTTCAATAGCAATCAGTTTATCCTCTACAATTTTAGGCACGTAGACATGGATATTTTGCGCTAAAAAATAATCAATGAAGATTTGAGTATCCATCTCATTAAACTTCTCAATCGGAACAAAAATATGGACCTTTTCTCCAGACTGAGGTTTAAAGTAAGTAATGAAATTCTGAAAAATCTTTTCAGATAACAAGAAAGCCTCATCACGAGATAAGGCTTTTCTTTTTTGCATATATTGTTTTCTAAGCTCAGCTTTCAACATAATAGTTACATTATTTTTACTGAACAGCTTCTTTATACTTTATACGTTTTCAGAAGGTTCAAGAATTTTATACAGTTTGTCTGATAAACGAACTCTAAACGGAATTTCAAAAGTGATCTGATCTCCCTGTTTTGCTGTTTCGCAAGGACCTCCATTAGCATAAATCTGAGTAATTGTGAGTTCCTGTTCTCCTGTTGTAGGTCCGGAAACCAACACTCTATCTCCTACTGAAAGTTCTTTGTTTTCAATTAAAAACTGCCCGATTTTTGATTTTGAGAAATAATGTTCTGCTTTTCCAACCAAAACTTTTTTAACCGATATTTTCTGGCGGATATTTTTGGTTTCCGCCTTTGCTAAAGGCGCTTTAGGCAGATCTCCTGAGTTTTTAAACTTCAGCGCATCAGATTTCCCTTTTCTGAACACTTTATTTCCAACCTGCAACCCTTTTCTTAATTTCAATTGTTCTTCCCAAGGCAAATGGATGGTATCCAGACATTCTGTTGAACAGCAGTTTTCCATTGCCGCCTTACATTCATCACACTGGATAAATAACAGGTGACAGGCATCATTGGCACAATTGGTATGATTGTCACAAGGTTTTCCACATTGGTGACATTGAGAAATAATATCATCTGTAATTCTTTCCCCTAAACGGTGATCGAATACAAAATTTTTACCAATAAATTTACTTTCTATTCCATCTTCTTTAATCTGGCGCGTATATTCAATGATTCCGCCTTCCAGCTGGAACACATTTTTAAACCCTTGATGTTTGAAGTAGGCACTGGCTTTTTCACAACGGATCCCTCCGGTACAATACATCAATAGATTTTTATCTTCTTTAAAATCCTGTAGTTGCTCATTGATAATAGGCAAACTTTCTCTGAAGTTTTCAACATCAGGCGTAATCGCTCCTTCAAAATGCCCTACTTCACTTTCATAGTGATTTCTAAAATCAACCACGATGGTATTAGGATCATCAAGCATATTATTAAATTCCTGAGCTTTTAAATGAACTCCTTTATTGGTTACATCAAAAGTTTCGTCATTCAGACCATCTGCAACAATTTTATGTCTTACCTTAATGGTCAGTTTTAAAAAGGAATGATTGTCTTGTTCTACCGCTACATTCAAGCGGATACCTTTCATGAAGTCGTACACTTCTAACGTATCGCGGAAAGCCTCAAATTGTTCCGCAGGAACACTCATCTGAGCATTAATTCCTTCATGGGCAACATAAATACGGCCAAGAGCATCAAGGGCATTCCAGGCTATGAATAAGTCGTCACGAAATTTTTTGGGATCTTCAATTTTAGCGTACGCATAGAAAGATAAAGTAAGACGTTCCTTACCAGCTTCATCAATAAGTCTAGCTCTTTCTTCTGCGCTTAAGGTGTTATACAGTTGCATGCTATAAACGTTTTAAGTGAGAAAAATATTTTTGCAAAGATAAACATTTTCAAATTAACGCCTTTCCATAAGCTAAATGATAATTGACAGCTACCTATCATGAGTAATGAAATTATTTTTTTACGTTGGTATTATTATGGCAACATTTTGTCACATTTTCTTTAATTTTTTTTTAATTTTTGTTAACTCAGGGCTTAACAATTATGACATAATGCATAAAATGATATAATGGCCGTTAAATTTTAGTTAAAATTGAAACATAGCATACTAATTGCTTACTTATTTAACATTAAATTTGTTTAGTCAAAAACAAAAAAAAGATTAATTAATAAACAAGAAAGATATACAATGAAGAGTACTTTAAAAAAACTATTACCATTTGCAGTAGTTGGGGTTATTTCCGGAGCTACTACCGTTGGAACTATACAATATTTCGGACACGGTTCCAATAATGGAGATCAATCATTTTTCACTACATCCGCACCTAATACATCATTCGCAGGAATGAATACAGGAGCAGTAGGTGATGACTTTGTAAAAGCAGCTAAAACAACTGTTCCGGCTGTAGTTACTATTAAAAACTATCAAAGCAGAACAGCAAGCAGAGCTACTGAGCAGGATCTGTTCGATTATTTCTTCGGGGATCCGTTCGGAGGAAGAGGCCAGCAAAGGCAAAAGCAACAGCAGGCTCCTGACAATATGCCTTCAGGGATGGGTTCTGGAGTAATCATTTCTCCTGATGGTTATATCATCTCAAACAACCACGTAGTGGCAGGTGCCAACAAACTGGAAGTTGTTCTGAGCAACAAAAAATCATATATCGCAACTTTAGTGGGAACTGACCCCAATACAGATATCTCTCTATTAAAAATTGAAGAAAAGGGACTTCCTTACTTAAATTTTGCTAACTCTGACAATATTGATGTAGGACAATGGGTACTTGCAGTAGGAAACCCACTGGGATTAAACTCCACTGTAACAGCAGGTATTGTTTCTGCTAAAGGAAGAGGAATCGGTATCTTAGGAAGCCAAGGAAAAGCAAGTAATCCAATTGAGAGTTTTATTCAGACAGATGCTGCCATTAACCCAGGTAACTCTGGTGGTGCTTTGGTAAATACTAACGGTGAACTTATCGGGATCAACTCTGCGATTCAATCTACAACAGGATATTATCAGGGATACGGATTTGCGGTTCCATCTAACTTAGCAAGAAAAATTGTTGAGGATATTAAGAAGTTTGGTATTGTACAAAGAGGATTCCTAGGCGTTTCGTCATTAGACCTTTCCAATGACCAGCAAGTTGCAGCCTATAATAAACAATTTAAAACCAATATTAAGTCCGGTTCTGGAGTATATGTAACAGGATTTGGTGATAATAGCGGTGCAGAAGATGCCGGTCTGAAAAAAGGAGATATCATTACCAAAATAGACAGCTATGATATTTCAGATTTTGCTGATCTATCGATGTCAATTGGAAGCAAACGTCCTGGAGATAAAGTTCAGGTAACGTATTCAAGAAACGGTAAAGAAGCTACAGCAAATGTTACATTAAGAGACCAGAAAGGGGGAACTTCTACCAGAACTAAAGCTGATTTGAGCGTAACGGAAAAAATCGGAGCTGAATTTGATCCGCTTACTGAAAGGTTCAAAACTGAATATGGACTGACTAGCGGTGTAGTTAGTAAAAATGTATCGGAAGGAGGCGAAATGGCTAAGATAGGAATCGTAGACAATTATATTATCATTGAAATTAATGGTAAGCCGGTGAATTCACAAAAAGACATCGAAAACATACTGAATAAATACCAAGGTAATGTACAGGTGAAATTCGTAGATGACTATGGAAGAATGTACACGAAAGGATTTAAAATGCCTTAATCAATAACAGAACAATAGTTATTTTCATATCAAAAGAAAAACGCTGCAAATATTTGCAGCGTTTTTTTATTTATTTGGATTTATTCATTTTCTCAGCGATTCTTTTCTGTTTGTTCCGTTCATAGATCACTTCTACAATCTTACCTCCAATCCAGGAAAACGGGAAAAAAGTAAGAAAGATGGAGATCTTATAAAAGGTAGGATGATAAGGAAATATAATTACATCCAGCATCGCTATAAAAAGCATGATAAAACCGATCAGAATAGCATAGGCCACTTTAGCGTATTTAACGATGATTGCCGTTGCTACTCCACCAATGGTAGTTCCCAGTCCGGAAACAAACAAAAGAAAGCCAAAAAAGGCCTTATCGTCTTTCATACTGAAAAGAAATCTCTGCCAATGCTCAAACGGAGCAAAAGCTTCAAAAGTAACCCATTGCGGGAAAGCCCTTATACCTAGAGTAATTATAAGCCCTGCTATACCAAGACCTATCAATACCGCAAATGTATTTCTTATAAAGTTCATTAATCCTGATGTGCGATCATAGAAATTTCAATATCCACATTTTTAGGCAAACAAGAAACCTGTACAGTTTCACGTGCAGGATAGCTTTCTGCATCTAAATATGAAGCATAAATATCATTCATTACGGCAAAATCATCCATGCTCTTCAGGAAGATTGTTGCTTTTACAACATTTTTAAAAGTCATTCCAGCCTCTGTAAGAATCGCTTCAAGGTTTTTCATTACCTGATGGGTTTCCTTTTCAATTCCTTCTACCAGTTTACCAGTTGCAGGATCTACAGGAATTTGTCCGGAGATGTATAAAACTCCGTTTGCCATATTTGCTTGCGAATATGGGCCGATAGCTGCAGGCGCATTAACTGTGTTGATTATTTGTTTCATATACGGATATTTATTTTTTTAATAAAACTATCTTTCTATTACCAACGATAAGTTAAGCAATTTCATGATAATTTCGTTAGATTTATTTTGGTTGCAAATATAAAATTTATATTGGCAAATGCCAATCTGATATTAGAAAGGTGAATTTGGCTGTGTAAAACTTCTATCTTTATACTTCAATGCATCGCTTAAGATATTGGCTTTGATCCCGATAAAGAAATCATACACTTTATACTGTCCGAATGGTACCCAGTTAAAATTAATGGTAAAACTTCGCTGATCTCTTGAAAAACCAATTCTTGTATAGGCTAGCTCTTTAGTCACCAAGTCATAGTGTGTACTACCAGTAACATTCCAATAAGGAGTAAGCTTAATACTTCCATCAAGACCTACAGATGCAATTTTACTTCCAATTCTGCTAGTCCCTCTTGAATAAGCATAATTGGCATTAACATTCAATGTCCAGCTTTGATCAAAACGTGAATAATTGTCATCATCAAAATAATAGTTTTCATTTCGGACTTCACCTTTTGAAGCATATTTCTTCGCATAATCTGTCTTTTCTCCAAAGATTTCACTGCTTAAAGGATAAGATAGCTGAACATTGAATCCTTGTACACCGAAAGCTCCAAATTTTTCTGTTCTTATTCCCTGATCCTGTCCCGGAATAAATTCAATTTTATAAGGATCAAGAGAAAGACTGGTATTAACGGTAAGTTTATTATTAAAGAAAGAAGACTGTCCATTGATACTGAAAATAGACCAAGGATGATCTTTTGCGGCAAAGTTATAGCTTCCTGTAAGGTTTAAAGATTCAAAAATCTTCACTTTCTTTACTCCGGTAGAATCACTCTTAGATTTCACCTTCATTTCAATATTGTTTCCTATACTGAATCCTAATGCACCAACCAGACTATTTGAAGGGCTTCCAATAATTCCTTTTTCAAAGATGGAATAAGGCGTAAGCGCTCCGGTTGCATTATAATAGTTCTTGTAATATCCAAAACCAGGGCTTGAGAAGTCTGGAGAGTAAGTAAATCCAATACTTGGAATCACCATGTGTCTCACTGCTTCTACAATAGATCCTTTTTTAAACTTCATCATCCCATACAATGTTGTCTGAAGACTGGCAGTAGTAGAAAATGAAGAATATCCTGCAAAGTTCTTATTGATTTCATCTACTGTTACATTCTTTATAGGATCATAATATCTGTTTAAAGTTTTTGTAGTTAAAGCATTATCAATATTCGCACTTAAACTAAATGTAAAATATTTAGCTAAGGTAGTATTGGTTGCTAGAGCGATATTGTTCTTAAGACCTGTCTGCATTTTATCCCACATTTCCTTTTTGAACAACTCATTTTCCTGAGTGTTGACAAAATTTGTAAGGTTAAAACCTGTATTTACTGTAATATTTTCAAGAAGTCCTTGTCTTACGCCGGATTTCGATTTAAACAGATAAAATTGATTTACAGCTACGTTCATCTGCGGAAGACGAAGATCTGAGAATCCTGTTGCAAAGTTCTGTGAGTAGGAGGCTGTTCCTGTAATCGTTACCGGAAGTTTCAAAAACCTTTTAGTAAGTGTTACTGTTGAATTCTGGCTGGTATTCAATACATTTTGATTGAATATATAGTTGTTGTTAAGTGGGTTATTATAGAACTTTGTACTTACCATATCCACTTGCGCACTGAAGGTAAGGAAAGGATTAGCCTTTGAATCCTGAGAATGCGACCAGCTGATCCTGTACGTACTGTTTTTAGTATAATCATCCAACCCTTTGATCCCTCTTATGACAGTTCCTATGTCTGCATTGAAAGACCCCGAATAGCGGTATTTTTTCTGATAATTCATTTGTGGACGCAAGTTCCAGCTCCCTTTGGTATAAATATCAGCAAGCACTTTAAGGTCAAAATGTTCCCCAATCGGCTGATAATATCCAATCCCATTCAGGAAAAATCCTACATCTTCCCTTTCTCCAAAACTTGGAATCAAAATACCGGCTGCTCTTTTATCCGAAAATGGCAAAATAGCAAAAGGCATAATCAGTGGTGTAGGAACCTGTTCTATATACATTTGAATAGGTCCTGTAACAATCTGAGATTTATTTTTTGATTTTATGAGCTTGATATTAGATGCTCTCATAAAATAATCCGCTGCTGTATCTTTTTTCTTAACGAAATACTCATCGGTTGTATAATCTGCTTTTCTCATCGCAAACACCGAATCGTTATATTTTTTTGTCTTCTGGGCTATAATTACCCCTTCACTTTCCTCTGTTCTAGCATTGAAAGCGATAGCTTGTTTGGTTTTTGTATTATAGCTGAATTCGTTGGTTTCGTATTTCTTTCCGGCCTGGGTAGTAACCACAGGTTCTATGATCTTTCCTAAAGAATCCAGTTTTCCTCTGGCATAAATCAGGTTTTTATTATCATCAATGGAAATATAATCTGCATCAATCTGCATATCCTGATATTTTACCTGGGCATTCTTGTTAAGAAATGTCATTTTCTTAGGGATATCTCTTCGCTGATCGTCTGCTTTTGTGTGAAGTACATCATCTAAAGCTTCTTTTTTCGCAACAATGGTATCCTTTTTGGAAATAGTATCATTAACCACATTTTTAGGCAATTTTTCAGGGGTTTTCTGTGCTAAAAAATTGTTAAAAATTAGGATAATTAAAATTTGTAATATATTTTTGAGGACGGTTTTGGCCAATTTTGTTCTATATAATTAAGGCCCAAAATTAATATAATTTTTATAACTGTAAGATGCGCAAACAAAATTTTAAAATAATTTTATCATTTCTCCTTCTCTTAATCAGCAACTTTGTTTTCTCTCAAAAGAAGTTTACACTAGTTCTTGATGCGGGACACGGAGGAAGTGATCA
The DNA here is from genome assembly GCF_900637665.1 of Chryseobacterium nakagawai. Taxonomy (NCBI): domain Bacteria; kingdom Pseudomonadati; phylum Bacteroidota; class Flavobacteriia; order Flavobacteriales; family Weeksellaceae; genus Chryseobacterium; species Chryseobacterium nakagawai. The sequence continues at coordinate 648,761 of NZ_LR134386.1, read as the reverse complement.
TGGAGCCAATAGGACCTATTCGGACATTGGAAGAATTGCAGAAAAAGACATTACTCTCGCCATTACCTTAAAAGTGGGAGCCATGCTTGAAAAAAACAGAGACTTCAAAGTTATCTACACCAGAAAGATTGATGAATACCCTTCTTTATCCGACAGGACCAACCTGGCTAACAGAAGTAAGGCAGATTTATTTGTATCCATTCACTGTAATTCTTCTGCAAGACCTACAGCTTATGGTACGGAAACTTATGTACAGGGACCTAACCAGAATAATGAGAACCTGGAGGTTGCTAAAAGAGAGAATGATGTGATCTTTCTGGATGAAAAAGATAAACAGACCTTCGGATCTTATAATCCGGATTCTCCAGAATCTTTAATTGCATTAAAACTGCAACAGAGTAAATATCTTGAGTCCAGTCTTCTTTTAGGCGGATTGGTAGAGGATAACTTTGTGAATAAAGATAAAAGATCTTCAAGAGGAGTTTTCCAGAAGAACCTTCACGTTCTCCGTATGAATGCCATGCCTTCTGTTCTGATAGAAACAGGTTTCATCAACCATCCTGAAGAAAGTCATTATATTGCTTCTGAAAAGGGTCAGGAGGAAATTGCAGAAAGTATCTATAATGCGATTATTGACTATAAGAAGGCAATTGACAGAAAATCTGGTGGATCTTCTTTTACTGCAAAAAAACAAGAACCTGAAAAACCGGCAGAAGTTCCCTTGAAAAATGATTTCAGAATACTACTGATGAGTTCTCCTACGAAATATAATGAGAATGATCCTGCACTGAAAGGTTTGAACTATATTCTTACGCTTAAAGAAAACGGACAATACAAATACTATTATGCGGTAACCAATATGGCTTCTGTGAAAGACATTAATCTTAAAACAGCTAAAGATGCCGGGTTCAGAAATGCTTTCGCGGTAGGATTTATGCCTAATCAGAGAATAAGTATGGGCTATTATACACTGGAAGTGTATACCGGTGAGAAACTGAACGGAAATTCATATATCCTTCAGAATCTTAAAGACGTGGAAAGAGAGAAAGACAGTGGCGTTTTCTATTACACCTATGGAAAGGCCTATACTCTGGAAGATGCTGTAAAATTACAGAAAGAGGTTGAAGCCAAAGGAATTAAGAATACGGTGATTCAAAAAGTTTACAAATAACTAAAGAATAATTTTGAAGTTAAGAAAGGTTTTTCTACTTTTGCAACCTCAAAATTTGGCCTATTCGTCTAGTGGTCAGGACTCAAGATTTTCATTCTTGCAACAGGGGTTCGATTCCCCTATAGGCTACAAAAAAAAGGAGAAATGATACTTATCGTTTCTCTTTTTTTTATTTTTATACGATCAATCAGTAATCCCATTTTCGCCATTTACTATCTTCCCAATACAACCCGATTTTTCAGTGAAAATAAACCGATGGATTTTATTTTAAGCAGAAATTCTAGTTAGCAGACTACAAAAAATATTCTTTTATTGGTAAATCTACTATAAATGCAATATCCTTTTTTCCAATTCTTATTAGAACTTACCACTTAGTTTGCATCAGCAATAAAAAAACATGAATTTCTAGATTACTGGTACAGTGATATTTATTATTATTCAAATAAAAATATCATGATTTTTCTTTTAAAAAAGAATTCTATTTATATTATATCTCACAAAAGCCTTATATTTGCAAAAATTTTTTAATAAATTTAACCATAATTGTCAGACAAATATGGTAACACTGATGAAAGATATTATTGATAACCCCCTGTCTGTAGTTTTCTACAGACTATCAAATTTTATATCATGCCGGATTTAAAAATACAAGAAGCAAAGTTGCTTTTTAAGAAAATCCACTCTAACCCAAAAAGTTACGATTTACAAATCAATGAAGACGGGATTACAGGCAGAGATGATAAAATCAGTTTCAGACTTTACAGGACTGGAGAAAGGGTTGCTTTTGAAGTGACAATAGATGCACTCACTTTCACCAATACCACTGGAGAATGGAATAATGCACTGATCATGCTAGGGAATACGATCAAAAAAATAGAAAAAGAACAAGAAAATTTAAAAATAGAACAAGCAATAAATAAGCTTAGAAAGTACCTTTCAGAAGAAAATTAAATTTTTTCAAAATTAATTTGGTAGTTTAAAAAAAAGTTTATAGTTTTGCACTCACATTTGAACGATATGGCAAATCATAAATCAGCATTAAAGAGAATCAGACAGAACGAAACTAGAAGACTTCGTAATAGATATTATCACAAGACTGCTAGAACAGCATTGAAAGCCTTAAGAAATGAGGAAAACAAAGCTGCTGCAACAGAGCAACTGCCAAAAGTTATCGCTTTATTGGATAAATTAGCTAAGAAAAATATTATCCACAAAAACAAAGCGGCTAACTTAAAAAGCAAATTAACAAAGCACGTTAATAAATTAGCGTAAAAGTATAGCGGCCCGTTCGTCTATCGGTTAGGACCTCAGATTTTCATTCTGGTAAGAGGGGTTCGATTCCCCTACGGGCTACTTAATTTTTAAAAACCACTGAGTTTTACAGTGGTTTTTAAAAACAAAGTAGAAAAAAGCTATTACTTAAACCATCTAACCGGCCCGTTCGTCTATCGGTTAGGACCTCAGATTTTCATTCTGGTAAGAGGGGTTCGATTCCCCTACGGGCTACAAATTAAGAGTTGATACTTGTAAAAACAAAAGCTAACACACTATTTCGATAGTGGAAGATAGAGGGCCCGTTCGTCTATCGGTTAGGACCTCAGATTTTCATTCTGGTAAGAGGGGTTCGATTCCCCTACGGGCTACCAAAAAGGATTTTTTCGAAAGTCCTTTTTTTTGTTTCTATACATATACATTTTTCCTCTTCTCAATTTATATATATTGATCCCAGAATCTTTAATCTCATTCTTATAAGAAAACCACCTTCAAGCTTGAGTATACTGAGGTATATTAAATTTCATTAAAAATATCACCAAAAATGGAAATATTATTTTTTGCTTCTTCTTATTATCCTTAAATTTGACTAAAACTATTCATCTAAAAAATAATAACATGAAATTTAATTTACTTTTGAGAAATAAATTCTCTTTGCAAGGTGCCATAGTGGCATTGTGTTTATTTTCCGCTCAATTTTCATTTGCACAGGACAGAATTTACGCTCATGCACAAAGTTCAGGTGTATTTGGTGTAGCGTGTTTAGGATGCCGTGTCGACAATCCGTTGAATGCTGTTGGCGGTAATGAAGATGATTATTCTACTATGGTATTAGGAACAGCATTGCTAGGAGGAATTCAACAAACATTAATCTTCCCGGATCTTAGATCTGACACAAGACTAGTTGTAGGCATTGGAACAGATAACATTCCTTTATCTGTACAACTATTAAGTGGTGTAACCCTTGAAACCATGAATGGAGGAAGTTCTAATGAAGATCGCAGAACAATCGACATAAGCCTTCTGAAACTGGGAGCCACACCTAACAGAGGTACGGTAGAATTTAAACCGGCAAAACCTTATGACGGAATAAGAATTGGCTTAACAGGAGGTGTGCTAAGTCTTGGCGGAGGGTTCAGAATCTATTATGCTTATCAGGATCCATTAATACAGTTAATGGCTCATAGCCAAAGTGGACAAGTTACCTTAAGTGGAAATGTTATTGTAAAAGGTTCTGAAGTTGCATTAACCAATACTTCAGGAAAAGAAGTTTACCGCTCAAAACTAAGAAACAATACATTTGACTCTAATCAGCCTGGAGGAGTTTATATCATGACTCTTCAAACTAAGGAAGGAAAAACATATTCTAAAAAAATCATTATTAAATAAATGATTCATAAAAAACGACAGTCATTAAAAGGCTGTCGTTTTTTTATGAATCAAGAAAATAAAATTTAATTATTTTATAATTAAAAAAAATAGATTATAAAAATTGATTTATAACTACATCACAAAAAAATGAAATAAAATAATTAACATAATCATTTTATTTATAAATTTACATAAAACTAAAAAATCAAAATTTTTAAAATATGAAAACTAATTTATTATTGAGTTCCCGCAGTATTAAGGCTGCCGTTTTTGTTTGCTTATTATTTCTAACAAGCAATATGTCATTTGCTCAAATTGTAAAATATTATGCAAATGCTCAAAACAATCAGGTATATGGAGTATGTATAGGCTGTGGAGTACTAAACCCTCTGAATGCCATTGGTCCTAATGAAAATGATTATTCTGTTCTACAGGTATCCATCGGTTTGCTGGCACGCACCGAACAAACATTGATTTTCCCTAACAGTACTTATACGAATAAATTGGTTATTGGTATTGGTTCTAACGGAACTCCCCTAAGTGCACAGGTATTGGGAGGGGTATCTATTGAGACCTTCAATGGAGATGTTTCCAACAATGATTATCAAAACCTAAACAATGACATTTTAATACTTGGGGGAACAGATCCAAGCAAAGGGGAAATTGAACTTACGATGAACAAGCCTTATGATCGTATCAAGATCAATGTAAATGGAGGATTACTGAGTTTAGGAGGAGAGCTTAGGGTATATTATGGATACCAGTATAGAGATCCTTTCATCAGCTTTATGGCTCATGGTGAAAACGGACAGGTTACTTTGGATAAAAATTTAAAAGTAGAAGGCTCCGAGGTTACTCTTATCAACACTTCCGGAAAAGAAGTATTCCGCACTAAATTAAATTCAAATACATTTGAAACCAACCAACCTGAAGGACTTTATATTATAAAACTTCAGACTAAGGATGGAAAAACGCATTCAAGTAAGGTTTTACTTAAATAAATAATTAAACATGCCATGAATCGGCAGGCTTTTCAAGCCTGCCGATTTTATTTTATATCTATTGCCAGTTTTGTCATAAAACCGCATTCATTTATTGGAACGGATAAAATTGTTTTATCCCTCACCTTAATCAAAGACATAATCATTATTAGCTCATCAAGAATGGAGAGGTCTTTATACCAGTGAAGGGAACCATAGATTATTATTATGAGATAAGCTAAATGATATAAAAGAAGCAGGTTAAATGATAACCTGCTTCTTTTATGTTCTTTCTACTTATAAAGACAAACATTTCTTTTTTTGAAAACACGCCATAAAATACTTCTTATTTTATCAAAAAACCCGGCCAATTCATGGCCGGGTCAGAGTGAAACAAAAATTAGCTATGCTAAAATTAATTTTTAATTAGCTTTTGCTGATATACAGCTTTATCAGTGATCGCTTTTAGAATATACATTCCTTTTGGTAACATACTTACATTTACCCGCCCATTATTGAACTGAGTATTAATCAACTTACCTGAAGCATCATAAATAGAAACGTTTACTACTTTTTCCTGTGTTTTGATATAAAGGATATCTGTAACAGGATTTGGATAAATAGCGAATTCAAGCTTTTTCACCTCAGCGGTTGCTAAAGTAGAGGCAGTACTGCTTACCTTAAGTGTTTTTTCTACAACCTTACCATTAGAATTGAAACTAATAACAATATCAGCTGCTCCTGGTCCTATTGGGGTAAGTACTAATTCTTCATTGGCATTGATTTCTGCCGCAACTACTGATGGATTAGTGTTTGATTTGATCGTTTTTACAATAGATGAGCCAAAACTGTCTTCATCAGAAACCATTGTTTTCAAATCAATAGTTGTAGTTCCTGTTGCGGTAACCTGTGAAGGAAATGTATTGTTTATAACTGGTGCTGTATTATCCGGAAATACGGCTAATGAAGGAAACCAGTAATAATCAGCCAATGTTTTAGTATCAATCAGATTACCATTGCTATCAAATGTATGAATCCAGTTTTTCTGATAATGTGCCCCGAATCCACTTTCCGTAGTATTCAGGATAAGATTCCCATTAGCAGGATTTACACGAAGTGCTGCACCATAAGGAATTTGCTTATAAGTTGCTGTTTGTCCTGGTAATGTAATAAAGCTTTCATTAAATACCTTTGTAGTAACATCAAATTTCACAATCTGGTTTCCAGGATTAAATCCAGAGCCTGCTTTGATCCAATATAATGTATTTTCGGTATTACTTGCTGTAAAACTTCCTGCATTCCACGCACCCCATGAGTCAGAATATTTTGTAGTTGGGATATCATAGTACTGTATGGTAAGAGTTGCAGGGTTAATATTTGCCAGTTTCTGATTCTGAATCGCCCAGATACTTCCGTCTTTTGCCTGAGCAACAGAAATAAAAGCTCCGGCAATAGTATTCACAACAGTATCTGTAATTGGATCAATTACTAAAATTCCTACACTCTGCTTTACTGCAAAAACATATTTTGAAGTCCGGATCATATTTCCGATCTGCCCGGCATACTGGCTTCCACCACCGGTAGTCGCAATCATATTGCCTACCTGTAGGTTTGCAATATCGAATAAGAAAATACCATTGGATGCTCCAATATATCCTTTGTTCTCATTTACTCCTAAGAATGATCTTCCGTCTCCACCTCCAATCGTATTAAATGTTGCAATTTTCTGCATCGTCTGTGCATTGGCAATTACCAATCTACCACCAGGAGTATACTGAGCATCTCCTCCGTCTGCTGCCTGTTTAGATACAAAATAGAATTTATCTCCATAGATTGTTCCAAATTGCGTAGTTGCTCCGAAAGCATGGTTATTGTTCGCATTGCTGTAAACACGGTAATTGATTTGTCCGTTATTATCTATAAAGTTTACAGAACCGTTTGTATGTCCAAACCATTCTTCATTCACCATAAAGAACCCATTGGTAAAATTAGTGGAACTTACATAAGGAGAAACCGGTGTAAGAGTAGATGACATTGGAGGTGTTTGAAAATCCGGGCTGTAATTCCAAACATCCCATGATCCATTTTGTAAAGCACGGGAAGAAGCTCCAACACCGGAAAATCCGAAGTCAGCATCAGTTGGATTTTTCACCCAATAAGACCAAAAACCACTATACCATCCTGATTTCCAATGATCGTTAACATCTTTTGCTACATAATCATCAAAATCATAAGCTGTTGTATTTACAATACCATCCACAGGGTACAGAGGATAGGTCGTATTACCACTTTTAATAAGGGCATTAGAATCCTGTCCGTTCAAATCAAATCCCAGTCCTCCTATTGCTGATCCAAACTGAGTCCCCTGATAAAGCAATGTAAAAAATCTTTTGTCTGCCTTTGCAATTGCTTTAAGCATATCTTCACCTGTTGCATTTCCATCCCATCTGAATCCCCATACTAAAGCATCCGGATTTTTACTATCATTCCACTGTACTACGAATGCAGCCTGGTTAGAGCCTGTTCCCACCCAATACTGAATATCAGAAAAAGTGATGTTGGTTGTAATATTAGTGGTAGTTAACGGAGTATTCCCCGGAATATCATTCCTTGGAACTCCCTGTACTTTTATCTGGGCATTCGTGAAAAATGCAAACAGAAAAAGTAGGGTAAAAAGGTAGAACTTTTTCATTTTTATTGATTTAAATATATTTTACGTACGTTATTTTTTTAGATGTAAATCGTAGGCTCCTGCCACTTCTGTAGAAACCTCCCCCAGCCATCCGGCTTCCTGATTGATTCCAGTGTATACTTTTACGAAATCTATTCCCGGAAGCTTCACATATTTTCCGTTTTTGTCAACTGCCCATGAAATATCGATATTGGAAGCCTCATCATTATTAGGGGCATTATCCGCATATCCAAATTCATAGGATTTTCCTACCCAATAGTTTCCTACTCCACTCTGATCATAAAAATTATCTTTAAGCCTGGTCCCTGTAAAACTGTAAGAAGCATCTGAAAGCCATAAAGGATAGTAACTCTGTGAATGGAATGCATTTTTTGTTTTAAATCCTGTGTTCCCAAGATTATCCTGCCATTTGATATATTCTATATCTGTCTGCCAGCCGTCATTTCCCGGAACGGGAGCTTTATTTTCATTAGGTTTGAAGTAAGTAATATTATAATTTTTGGTCGTCGTATTTTTAAAGTACTCACTGCCTGCAATTTCGTACCACTCATCATCATCAGGTTTTCCATTTTTATTTTTATCATAGGCTACCATAATAATTCCTGGCTCACAACTTCCGGAGCGAGGATCATTAGCAGAGTTTCCAAAAAACGCATTGCCTAATATTTTAAAATCTCTTCCCTCCATATTAGGAATGGTATGATCGAAACCAAACACTACATGTCCTCCGAAACCTCCAAGGCTTATCATGGAAGAATTAGAACCTACCAGATAGTCATTGGCTTTTTTAATCATATCTGCTGCTGTATTGCCCAAATCATATTCTGGAATTTCATTCATAAACTGTCCTACTGCCGGACGGAAGTCAAAAACTTTGGAAATGTATTTACTTAATGTTCCTGCTTCTTTGGTGACTCTGATTTTAGAATGAAAAACTTTATCGCTTCCTACTTTTAATGTTAAAGGATAAGTAGCGGTCTTTGTGCTGATAAATTCCAGTTCGGAATTCTGGGAGATGATAGAGTCATTAATGCTCCAGGTAATGTTTCCTGAAATATTGGTAGGAATACTCAGTACCCTGAAACGTTCAATGGTATAAGCAGTATCTAATCCTTTAAACGTGGGAGGTATTACTTCCGGATCAGTAGGAACCGGTGCTGCAACCTCATCATCATGCTGACAGGACGCAATCATTCCTGCAAATAGAAGGGATAAAAACCCAGCTGTTAAATAAGTAATAGTTTTTTTATTCATGTTGATCAGTTTCATTTAATTATATAAAAAGGCAAAATGGGCAGGGATATTTCCACCTTCGGTTTTCCATTTAAAATGTCCGTTTTTATCAAAACAGTATACAAATCCCATTGATACGTAGTTTCGGGCATCTGTCATATAAATATCTTCTGTAATTGGATTGACTGCGATTCCGTAAGGTGTTTTAATGATGGATTCGTATTCTTTATCAATAATCCTATTGGAAATAACCTGCTCATTCTTTACGTCTATGATTCCAAATGTTTTTACATAAGCATGGGTATTATAATTGAATTCATTTCCGTAGTAATACAACTTATCATTCACGATGGTCATTTCACTAACGGCAATATGAAAGTCTTTCTTTATCACTCCGGTTGCTGCATCTACCAGGTATAAATTGGAAGGAACATTATAATAATCTCCTCTTGAACTTACATATAGATCTCCGTAATTGTCTTTTTTAAGACGGTGAAGGTTAATGGCAACATCAATTTTTTTCTTTTCTGTAAAAGTGTTCAGATCAATTACAGAAACAGTCCTATCATAATTCGGAACCATGTATCCTCCGGAATTGGCAACAAATAATTGATTTCCCACAATTTCCATTTCTTCGGGCTGGTATCCTACTGTTGCTGTACGCTGGATGGAAAGGGATACAGTATCTATTTCTGCAACTTTACCTTTGGGAGCCAGCGGATTGATATCTACAGGACCGGCATAGCTGCTGGCATACGCTTTTCCATCCTTGAAGGTCATGTATCTGCAATTCTGTAAATAAATTGATTTAATATGCTTGGCAGTCTTAGCATCAAGAACTTCGATGGTATTGGAAACATTGACCACAATATATAGCTTGCTTCCATAGATTTTAATATCATTTCCTACGTCTCCCAGTTCTTTTAAAACATTCGGATTGATCTCGGAATAAATATTCCGATAATAGGTGCCTTTGGTATAATCAAAAAAATCAAGGGTGCATTTATTGCTTCCCATATTTCCTTCATTCAATACATAGAATCCTTTTATTCCCGTGTTTTCAACAGGGTTAAGCCCTTCCACAACTTCCATAGGAATAAGAATCTCATCGGTACGACAGGAAACAAGCGTTACCAATGCAAAAAACAAGAAATAAATATTTAGCTTTCTCATAAGGTGAAGTTTAAAGTGAGTCTGAAATTTCTTCCCGGCATAGGATAGTTTTTTACCACATCATAATATTGGTTAAAAACATTGTTCATTTCAAGGTTGATTTTAAAAGGATGCCCTGCCAGTCTCAATTTTCTCTGAACAGAAAGATCGTGGGTATACCAGGGCTGAATAAAATTGTACTGAATATTATCCAGCTGCCCATCATATCTTTCTCCTACATAAATTGTACTGTAGTTGAAGCTCCAGTCTTTATAGTCGGCCATTAAGGTAAAAGATCCACTATGCCTGGGTGTATAAGGGATTTGTTGTCCATAATAGGTTTCTGTCTTCCCTTCACTAATCGTTTTATCTTTCGCTCTCTGGTAGGTATATGCTAATAATGGTTTAACTTTTACATCTCCAAACATTAATTCGGTCTGAATGTTCACGTCTGTTCCGATGATTTCGACCTTTCCAAGGTTCAGCATCATCCATCTAAACATATTGGTAGTAGGGACAGCAACAATTTTATCTGTTACCTTGTTATAATATCCATCTACTTTTATATAAAGTCCTTTAAATAAAGAATGATCGTATTTTTTCTGATACGTAAACCCTACATCATACTGATGGGTAAACTCGGGTTGCAGATAAGTATTTCCTACGCTGGTATAATACAGATCATTAAAAGTTGGTAATCTGAAGATATTTTTATAGAATGCCCTAAGCGTAAGTTCCGGTATTGAAGTCGGCTGGTAGCTCATAAAGAAGGCTGGTGTAAATTCTCTTCTGTCATCAGGTCGCTTGTTCATTCTTACCTCCTCAAAGGTAAATGTCCCTAAAAGGCTTCCTAAGAATTTAAATCTGTTCCACTGATAGGTTGTAGCCAATGCAACAAGAGTTGTATAACGCGTAGGATAAGAAAATTCACGTAAATCAGCATCAAGATTATTATACTGAAAGTCCCCACTTAAACTCACATCCCAATTTGAATTGATTGTATAAATATTGGAAGATGAAAGATAAACCTCCCGTTGGATATAGGTATTTTTTGCGGGATAAACTGCCTGAGATAATACTGTATCATTAAAATAAGTATAATCATAAGCAAACTTCGCCTTCAGCTGAGTTTCAAGCTTAGGAAACAGCTTTTTTCTGAAATTGGCCTGTACAAAATAGTTTTCATCAAGCATTCTTGCACCTCTTGCTTTAAAACGCTTCTTTACAATAGGTGCCGGAATACCACGGTTTGAAATATAACCGTATCCACGGATATTCCAGCTTCCGTTATTTAAAGTTCCATTAATAGCGGTTTCAAAACGCTTTGCCTTAATATCGGAATCATATCTTTTGGAAATGGTATCAGCTGCTGTAGTACCGTTTGGGAATTTCCTACCATAGTAAAATTTGTAAAGGCCATCACTTTGGAGAAATTCTGCACTGGCGCTTGCTGAAATTCTTTTTGAAATTTTTTGTTCTAAACGGAAGGAAGGATTAAATAAATCAATAGAAGCACTTTTTGCTCTGATCAGAAGATTGGTTTTCTTACCGCCGGTGAATGTTGGTGTTTTGGGTTGTAAATAAATGGATCCCGATGACCCGAAATCTTTGGCAGGCTGGAAAATTTCACTTTTCTGACCGTTGTACAATGAGATTTCTTCAAGATCATCCAAAGAATACCTTCCTAAGTCTACCAATCCGTTCTGAGCATTCCCTAATTGGATTCCATCATAGAAAACACCTACATGCTGACTTCCCATACTTCGGATATTGACCGTCTTCAAACCACCCATTCCGCCATAATCTTTAATCTGAACTCCGGCAAAATATCTCAGTGCATCAGCAACAGAATGACTGTTGAGCCGTTCAAGCTCTTCGCCTTGTAAGACCTGAGCAGGAAGGATTTCTTTAAAATTCTTTTTGTAAATATTGACAGTCTTTATAGCTTCTCCTTTAATACTGTCTTTTTTATGAGTCTGAGAAAACAGGAATTGTGAGGTAAACACGAATGCCGTGAAAACAATTTTATGGAATTGAAATGTAGTTAGTTTTGCTATCATTAGCTCATTCATGGATCATGATGACGCTAATGGATATAAGAAAAGCAACGACAAAGCACAGCTGTCACTGCACAAAATCATTGTTGTCCTAAGCTTTATTCCACGAAAGCGTCAAACGTTTATTATTTCTGGCAGGTCTTCTGACTTACTCCGTTTTTGAAATCCTTCCCATTCCTAAAAACAGTGGATCTATTTTTCAAAAACTTTGGTGTGGAGCTTACAGCAGCGGGTCTGTTCCGGATTTTCACCGGATTCCCTTTTAAGAGCTTATTATGGCTCACCAAATTCCGGCAAAGATATAAAATTCCCACCAGATACGATGGTATGCAGAACAAAATGATTATCAATCAATAAACATGAAAAATCCCGCTACATTGTAACGGGATTTAAACAATCAATTTTTACTGAGTTTTTCTGTTTTTAGCAATGATTATTTTTTCACAAATTCACGATCGCTCAGTGTTTTCAGAAACAGGATAAGATTGGTCTTTTCCTGCTCTGAGAGAGGAATTCTGTTTCCATTATTTTTAAAAACAGGATCAAGATTATCTGCAGATAGAACCCCTTTATCAAAATAATCAAGGACTGCCCTTAATGTTGGGAACTGGCCATAGCTTCCATAAGGAGCCGTATATTCTACATTTCTTAAAGAAGGAACTCTGAAGCTCATATAATCTGCTGGAATACCGGTAACTCTTCCCCGTCCCGCCTCATTGGTATCCGGATTTACAGGAAACCCGATATTTCTGAAACTCTGATCGGTAAATAATTCTGTATTATGACAACTCACACATTTCTGTTGAAAAGTCTGATATCCCAAGGCTTCATTTTCTGTGAAAGTTTCTCCTCCTTTTCTTTTTACCTTATCATATTTGCTATTAGCAGAAATCAGGGTGTACTCATACTGTGCAATACTTTTATAAATTCTTTCAGCAGTAATGGTTTCGTCTCCAAAGGCTTTTCGGAACAGATCTTTATACATCATATCATCTCTTATTTTGCCTATCACCTCCAGAATAGAAGAACCCATTTCTTCATGAGTGATAATAGGAACTAAGGGTTGATTCTCCAATTGAAGGATATTGCCATCCCAATTATAAAACTTCATAAAGAGCATGTTCTGAATAGCAGGAACATTTCGCAATCCTACTCTATTCTGAATTCCTATTCCCTGTGCATTATGATCTGCAAAGGCATTTCCTTGTATATGACAACTGGAGCAGGAAATACTATTATCTGCACTCAGCCTTTTCTCATTAAATAATTTTTCCCCCAACTCTACTCCATATTTTGTAGGTCTGTTAGAGTTCACCGAATTGTTTAGTTCCGGAAATCCAGACGGAATATTGAGCGAAATCTGTGGATTATCGCCAGAAATAGGTTCGTAACGATCGTTATTACAAGATATTAACAGAATAATAATGGCTAAAATGCTTAATCCTTTTTTCATTGCAGCAGAAAGAAGTTTAGTTTTCAACAGCACTCACTGAAAACATTCCGGAAATATCACTTGAACCGTTTCCACCGAGGTTATCAACAAATTTTACCATTTGGTTAGCAGTATGAATATTCGGAGTAGCATTGCCATCTGATCCTGTTCCCGTAACCAATACAATCGTATTGATTTTCCCCGTCAACAATTTATCAAAATCTGCTTTAATAATAATTTTAGGCGCTTTGCTACCCACGATAGCATGTTGGGAAAGATCTAAAGTGACATCTCTATACGCATCTACTCCCTGGGTAAAATTACCTTCTGATCCTTTTATGGTACTTCCTGTGTGGATAGACATCTGTTTGTTATCTGTTCCATAAAAACCTTCAATTTTTGTAAAACGATACCCTGCTCCCCACTCCCACATCATTTGGGTATCATTGGAACCTGCAGTGGCATAGAACTTTGGAAATCTCACCTGATCCAAAACATTCAGATCTTTTTTTACTCCTAATCCGAATTTGATTTTTTTATACTCTCCAGCAGGTATATTACTCAATAAGTAACGAAGCGTTTCCGGTTTTGATTGGTCAATCACTGTAGCGCCCTGATCCAGATCATTGACTTTATAAGGGACTTCATTACCATCTGCTTTTACCAGACGAATATTACTGATTACATATTTCAATTCTGAAAAATGATGAGCCTGTCCTTCTGCTGAGGTATTGATCGTGGCTGTACTTGAAGTAGCACCTCCGAGAATAATCGTTTCATTTTTAAACGTATTCTTGAATTCAAGGGTAACGTTATTGGCAACAGGATTATCATCACTGTTTTGGCAAGAAATTACACCTAATGAAAAAGCAGATAATAGTAGATATTGTTTTAAGTTTTGCATTTTAAAAATTTTAGTTGTTGTTTTAATTAAAGTTTCTGTCATCTTTAAAAGTTGACTTTTAAAGACGTATAAATATTACGACCCATTCTTGGGATATTTCCCCAGTCTGCATAGGTGCTGTAATATTTGTTTAACAGGTTTTCGGCTCCTACCTGAAAAATGGTCTTAAGTTTTTTGATTTTGAAAGTATAATCCATGGAAAAATTCCATACGGTGTAAGCCGCTGTCTGATCTTCACCATATTCCGGACTGTAATTAAGCTGAACAAAATCTCCATTTACAGAGGTCTGAACTCCAAAATTCCCATGGGTATAATGTAAAGAGGTCAGATAGCTCAAAGGACGGATGAAAGGCAGATTTTTTCCTTTATCATCCCTTCCTCTTGCATACGTCAATGTTCCTTTCCAGTGTAAATCCGGAATAATGCTGTAATTGGCATTCAGAGACATATTAAAGAGTGTGGCATGATCCAGTGAAGTATAAGCCTTTACTCCTACCGATTGATAATTCATAGGACTTCCAAGACTCAGAATTCTTCCGATAATATAATTCTGAATATAGAAGTAATTCACTTTGGCTTCAATACTCATCTTTTCATTCCTAAAACCTGCACTGGCATTGGTTTCATAAGAAATTTCATTTTTTAGGTCAGGATTTCCGATATAGTCATAGCGGTCAAAGCTGTTGTAGATATAATAGCCATACCCTTCTGAAACGGAAGGCGCTCTATGGCCGTAGCCCGTTCCTACAGAAAAATTAAAATGATGATTGGTAAATTGATATCCTGCATGCAGGCTGGGAAGAATTCTAGTCTTTTTCGGTGATGCTCCCGGATGGAAGATCCAATTGAATTCAGGATATTTAGACTCATTATAGTTCAGTCCTAATGATCCTCCGAAACTCAAACGGCTTTTATCAGATATATCCCATTTGTTATTCATCGAAAGACTGGCAAAACGTGTAGTTACCCAAGGCCAGCTATACGCAAACATAGTTCTGTTCTTTCTATCCTGAGGATACATCCGCATTTCTGCAATTGATGTATTGTTGTAGGCATTAAGTTCTATGTCTGAAGTATACCGCTCTTTTGTGAGATTCATTGAAGAAACCAGCCCATAGGTAGTACTCCATCCCGGCATATCCATGTGTACCAGATTCTCAGGACGCTTTGTGTCATCCATATAATGTTCAATGGTATTGAAATAGATTTTTGTATCCCAGGACTTAATTAATCCTTCTTGAAATAATTGTTTGTAGGATGCTGAGGTAATCATTGCTCTGGAAAGCCATAAATCCATTGGTAAAGCAGGAAATCCAACATTCTTTGCCATATCAAAGATTGCATCCACTTTCACTGAAGATAAAAGACTTGTTTTGTAAGCGATTCCAATTCCCGTATTAAACTTATTATATTGAGAGTGATTTACTTCTACATCATTCCCATCGTAATAATTACCTGCTTTCCGGAAGGAAATACTTCCGTCTACCACAAGCTTCTTCCCGGAATAGGATATATTTCCAAGGTTAAAAAACTGCTTATTATTGAATTCAAAACCTGTCTGATAGGCCCCATTCCATTTTTTTTCAAGACCAAAAGGAGTACTTTTTCTTTTCAGATCAATACTTCCTGCTACTGTTGCTCCATGTGAACTTCCTTCCTGACCTGATTTTATATCTACCCCTGAAAGAGTATTACTTTCCATATAGGAGGTAACCGGATCCATTTTATCAGTGCATGCTCCAAAAATACGCATCCCATCAAGAGTAATGACAGATCTTTCCGTACTCATATTATTGAGTAAGGGCTCCCACGCATATGCCCCTCGTTTTATAAAGCTTATTTTGTCCGAAGATGCTAGAAATTCATCCACTGAAACGGCCATTTTCATATCCGTTTCAATCTTCTTTTTATTGCTTTTTACTTTTACCTCAGCTAAATGAGCAATACTATCTTTTCGTACTTTTCTGTTTTGGGCATTGATAATAACTCCCAAAAAGATTAATATAATTCCAAACTGCTTCATGAAATTAGAATAAAGTATCAATAAAAAGTTCACTTTTAACGCCCGGAACACCTGGTGTAAAATCAGTAGAAACCTTAGTTCCTTTGATGATCTTACCATTTTGGTTCAGCATGATAAAATTTAAGGTCCAGTTTCCTGTCATGGTATAATTGACAAGACCGTGATACAATCCGTCATTCCCTTGTATTAAATCCTGATTATTGGGAGATGAATGATTTCCCATAGAAGGTTCCGGCATTCTTGGATCCAATTGCAGAGTATAGCCCTTCACTTCCGAATAAGAAAACTGTATAGGATCAGGAAAATTCCCTGTAGATACAGCAGGCTTATTGTATTTATAGATTCCTGCTACCAAGCTGTTTTCTGCAACTTTCGGTTTTTGAGGCGCAATAAGTGCAATACAATATTGTTCACCGTCATTTCCCGTAAAAGAGGTCATATTAAGGTTCTTATTCCCCTGTTCATTAACCGTGATATCTTTATTGATGGCATATATCTTCTGATTGACTGTGAAACTCAAATAAAAGCTCCAATTTGCCAGTGCATTGCTTTTATCCGTAAATACGGAATACCCTAAATAGTACTTACCATCCGGTTTGTAGCTCAGAATATATTGATATGGACATGAAGTTTTGCTTCCATCACCTTTCGTCATGATGGGTAAAAAAGTAACTTCCGAAGCATTGATATTTTCGTTTGTCTGAGTATTGATGACCTTTACTCTGATTTCATTATACCCTTGATAAAATGTTCCGTTTAAAGTTTCAATACTTATTTTATAATGATCTTTATTTATAGCTGTTGCTTCTTTAAATTCATAGAGTTCCGGAACAGTTGTATTGGTTTCATTTTCGTAATCTGTTTTGTCGAGGGTGCAGGAAACAACCATCAACAGTACACTCATTACAAAAAGTTGATACATTTTCATTGTTGATTTTTTTAGTTGATAATACAATAGAAATACTTTGAATGCGAAAACATCCAATATTTTTTACCACAAAAGGCACAAAAGATTTTATACTTAAGTTACTTAAGAGTTACAACTGAATTGTTGAAAGTGCACTTAAGCTTTTTTGAAAATCAAAGATTTTCAATTTTTGTAAACTTATTAAGCATGAAGCATTAAGCTTATTAAAACTATGTTCAATAAACTTTTGTGGTTAATCTCTATAAGTGAATAGTTGAATCCTAAAAAACAGGTGGTTTGAAAATGTGTTTCAGAAACAGAAAAGAATAATCTGTTTCGTAGAGAAAATTGAAATTGGAAACAATAATTTTTCCGGTGATAGCAACTTCTACAATCTCAGGCAGCGTATACACATCAAGAATTTTCTGCCCTGAATTCTTTGCTTTGTTGAAAGGAGTAGATTCCGTATCAGCATTGGTTTTTGCCAGCTCTTTGCTTAAGTAGCATTTTCCGTTACAGTGAACTTCCGGTTTGCTTTTATTAACACAAAGCGTGTTGGCAATATAATTATAATTTACAGCATACTCAACCAAAGGGATCAGAGGTCTGAACACCATATAGCCAATAAAGAGTATGCTGTAAATTATTTTCATTAATTATTTTTTGCTTAAAGCTTCATCATATCTTTTGCTGACTTCTTTCCAGTTCAGCACATTCCAGATTGCAGAAAGATAATCTGCTCTCTTGTTCTGATATTTCAGGTAATAAGCGTGTTCCCACACATCTATTCCCAGAATAGGAGTTCCTTTTTCTTCTACAATATCCATCAATGGATTGTCCTGATTAGGGGTAGAGGAAACGAAAAGTTTTCCGTTTTTATCCACGGCAAGCCATGCCCATCCTGATCCAAAACGGTCTGCACCAGCTTTACTCATCTTTTCTTTGAAAGCATCCAGACTTCCGAAAGTTTCGTTAATAGCTTTTGCTAATTTTGCAGAAGGTTGAGTATTTTTCTCCGGAGTAAGGATCGTCCAGAAAAGCTCGTGGTTATAATGTCCTCCCGCATTGTTTCTTACCGCAGGACTTAGCTTGGAAGTTTCAGAAAGAATCTTAAGTAAAGTTTCTTTTTCCTGTGGAGTTCCGGCAATGGCTTTATTCAAGTTGGCAGCATATGCAGCACCATGCTTTGAATAATGAATTTCCATTGTCTGCGCATCTATTGATCCTTCTAATGCATTATAAGCATACGGTAAAGGAGTTTGCTTAAACTGAGCCAGTGTAAACTGAGCTGCTAATACTGCTCCTAAAGCAGCAATTTTCATAATCTTCATAATGTTTTGTTATATGGTTAAACAATATTTTACTTTAGAATGGAAGTTTGAGGCCGGAAGATGGGAGTACTTGAAATTTTAAAAACAATTAAAGAATTGCTTAACGATCAATACTTCCAGCTACCATTCTTCCTTCTAATTTAATAACTTCTTAATATCCTCAATCAGGATTTCTCTATCCGGATGATATTTTCCATTTAGCTTAGGATTTTTTCCTTCCGGATCCTCATAATTCAATCCTGAATAATAAAGAATCGGCATATTTTCTTTATTATACCTGCAACGAATGTTCCCTTTTTCATCTACCAAAGCAATCATTCCACTGTGATTAAGACTTTCTGCTTCATCTTCTTTGTCTCCAACATAGATATTGAACTGATCGGCTAATTTACCAATATAACTTCTATCACCCGTCAGGAAATGCCAGTTAGGAGATTTCGCTCCAATTCTTTGAGCGTGTTCTTTCAAAGCTTCCGGAGTATCATTTTCCGGATCGATACTGATAGAAATAATTCCGAAATCAGGATTATTGATATGGTTTTGAACGGCCTTCATATTCGTATTCATCACCGGGCATATCGTAGGACATTTACTGAAGAAAAACTCTACCAGATACACCTTTCCCAGCATATCTTTATTGGTTATTTTTTTACCATTCTGATCTGTCAGTTCAAAATCAGGAACCTTCATCACCGTATAAAGATTCTTTTTAAAGTAACTCATTCCCACTCCTATCCCTAAGAAAAGTAAAGCAAAAATGGCAATCGGAATAATAACCTTAGTCTTATTATTTTTTGGCATAGCTTTCAGGATTTTTTTTGAATTCATCTTTACAATACGAACTGCAAAAGCCATATACCTTAGCTTTATATACTGCAGTATCTTTTAAAGAGCCTGCGGTTTTCATGTGACAAATAGGATCTTCTTCATTCACTACCTGGACATTCTTTATATTTTCCCCTGAAGTGCTCATGTTCATTTTATGTTTTACCTGAGGTTCTTTTGTACACGACAACAGGGCTATTGACAGCAAAGCCGTCAAAATAATTTGAAATTTCATTTTAATAATCAATTGAAATTAATACTATTGAATAAAATTACGAGATTAAACAATACATCAAAATAACCACACGATCAGATGCTATCATATAAAATTAACATAGCTTTTCATGTAAATCTATAATAAATTGTTTAAGTGTATTTTAGTTTAAAACTAAAACATTAGTTCAATATAAAAATTAAACTAAAGGAGGATGGAATATCCTGGAAAAATAGTCTGAAGAATGTAAATCAAAATAATATGAACCTGGAGCTTCAATCCGTGGCTCAATATATTTATGCTCTAAAAAAGAAAGGATTTCATTGGAAAGGAAAACATCCAGCCCTGCAATCTTTACCGTTTGTGAACTGTTTGATTGCTTTTCTGTTTTTGCCAGCTCTTTCTCTACATAACATTTCCCTTTACAGGTAGACTGAGGAACTTTTCTGTTTTCACAAAGATTTTTCACAATATAATCATAGTTTACAGCATAGTTTACCAGAGGCAGAACAGGACGTACTGCAACCGTAAAAATGATAAATATGGAAATGAATAGCTTCAATTCTTCAGTTCTGTGTTACAAATATACTATTTCAAAACTGTTTTACCTCTTATTTATGATGAATGTCATTAATGAGTTCTTCTAAATTTCCTTAATGTACATAGGAATATCCAAAGGCATTAAAGAGTTTTTAAATATCCTCAGCAATCTGATACCTATAAATTTAATAAAACTGTATCTGTCATCATGTTAATATTATGGCGAACTTTGGTTACAAGGCTTTAGAATTTATAAGATGATTCAGATCAGAACTGCCATATCAGAAGATGCACAACATATTGCACTACTGGGAAGAATAACCTTTACAGAAACATTTTCGGACTATTTGCGTGATCCAAAGGATCTATTTGATTATTTTGAACGAACCTTCAGTGTAGCTAAAATCAGGAATAGTATTCAGAATCCTAATAATAAATTCTGGATTGCGTTCTGGAACGAACTTCCGATTGGATATGCCAAACTAAAAATTAATTCTCCAACAGCGTTTATTAATTCCACTGCTGTTTCTCAGTTACAGAAAATTTATGTCCTGAAAGAGTTTTTGGATAAAAAAGCAGGAAAGGCATTAATGGATGAATTGATGAATTCTTTTGAAAATTCTGACCACCAATATATCTGGTTATCTGTTCTGAATTCTAATGAGAGAGCATTACAGTTCTATGATAAAAATGGTTATTCCAAAATTGGAGAGCATCAGTTCAGTATAGGGAAAGAGGATTTTAATTTCTTTGCCTTATCCAAACAGAAAATTTAGTTCTTTATAAAAGTTTAATCTTGTTAGCTCTGTTGTTTTTTCAGCAGGGCTTTTTCTTTGTTGCTATTTTTGTTGGAATTCGCGAACACACGAAGAATTCTTAAAAGATTACATTTTTAAGCTGCTATGATTATAATTGAATACCACATATTTGATAGCCACGAATTCACGAATAACCTTATTAGGGTTAAAGCTCTACACTAAATTGGAATGATTTTTTTTGAAAAAGGATATTAAAACTTTATAGGCTTATGGTGAAAAGTTCAAATAAATAATTCGTGAATTCGTGGCTGAAAAACATATATGAGTCTTAGCTGAAAATCTTTGATTTCTTACCCCTTAAAATCTTCACCAGCATCATAAAACCCCTTACCCCCTTGCAAATTCCAAAAACAAAAACAAAAAAAGACCCTGCTGTAGCCAGCAGAGCCTTCATTAATATAATATAGTTGTATGTTTTTTGTCTTTAAAACTTCATTCTCTGAATTCTTACTGCATTTAAGATCGCCAGCAAAGCAACTCCTACATCAGCAAATACAGCTTCCCACATCGTTGCTAAGCCTCCGGCACCAAGTACAAGAACTACCGCTTTCACAGCAAAAGCAAGGATAATATTCTGCCAAACGATCTTTTTCGTTTGTTTTCCAATATTGATGGCCATTGGAATTTTACTTGGTTTATCATCCTGAATAACAACATCTGCCGTCTCAATGGTAGCATCACTTCCCAAACCTCCCATCGCGATTCCTACATCGCTTAAAGCAACCACTGGAGCGTCATTTACCCCATCTCCTACAAAAGCCACGGTCTGGTTTTTTGCTTTGATCTCTTTTACTTTATTCACCTTATCTTCCGGAAGAAGATCTCCGAATGCATTATCAATTCCCAGCTGATCGGCTACATACTTCACCACAGTTCCTTTATCTCCACTCAGCATGGTCGCTTTTACACCCATTTTATGAAGATTATCAACGGTTTCTTTAGCATCTTCTTTTATACTGTCTGCAATGGTAATATATCCCGCAAATCTTTTATCATAAGCCACTGCAATAAGTGTATACACAATATTCGCATGGTTGATATCATAATTGATATTGAATTTATCCATTAATTTAAAGTTCCCAACCAGGAGCTCTTTACCATTGACAGTTGCTTTCAATCCGTGTCCCGCTATTTCTTCTACATTCTCTAAAGGAATAGAATAATTAATATCTCCTACATAATTGTGAATAGCAGTAGCAACCGGATGGGTACTTTTACTTTCCAATACATTCACCATCTGAAGGATTTCATCTTTATTAAATTCCGGGGCAATACTTACCTCCTGAACATTGAAAACTCCTTCCGTCATTGTTCCTGTTTTATCCATCACCACATTCTGAATTTCTGCAATAGCATCCAGGAAGTTACTTCCTTTAAATAAAATCCCGTTTCGGCTTGCTGCCCCGATTCCTCCAAAGTAACCTAATGGGATGGAAATTACTAAGGCGCAAGGACAAGAAATTACAAGAAAGATCAATGCTCTGTATAACCAATCCCTGAACTGATAATCACTTACAAAGAAATAAGGCAGTAAACAGATTCCTATGGCAAGAAGTACAACAATGGGCGTGTAAACTTTAGCAAATTTTCTGATGAATAGTTCTGTAGGGGCTTTCTGAGCAGTTGCATTTTGCACCAGCTCTAATATTTTACTTAATTTACTGTCTTCATAAGCTGTATTAACTTTTACAAGAGCAACACTGTTCATATTGATCATCCCTGCAAGCACAACTTCACCTTTATTTTTGGTATCCGGCTTACTTTCACCTGTTAAAGCAGCTGTATTGAATGAAGCTGAATCTGAAAGTAATTCGCCATCCAAAGCTAACTTTTCGCCTGGTTTCAACTGGATGATCTCTCCAATTTTACTTTCCTTTGCTTTAATGATTTTTGGTTGATTATTCTCCAGGATTGTAACCTCATCAGGACGCTGATCTAATAAAGCTTTGATATTTCCTTTTGCTCTGGTAACTGCCATAGTCTGAAATACCTCTCCTACAGCATAAAAAAGCATTACGGCTACTCCTTCGGGATATTCTCCAATCGCAAAGGCACCAATAGTAGCAATACTCATCAGAAAGAATTCTGAAAAGACATCACCTTTGATAATACTTTTAAAAGCGTCCTTTAATACAGGAAGCCCTACAGGAAGATAAGCTGCCAAGAACCAGACTAAACGTACCCAACCCGTAAACCAGCCCGGTTTTATATAGTTATCAAAAGCAATTCCTAACAATAGAATAATAAAGGATATAATTGCAGGAAGAAACATCTGAAAGGTACTCTGATCCCCGGTATCATGAGAGTGGCCATGTCCATCGTCATCGTGATCATGAGTATGTCCATCTCCTTCTGAATGATTATGAGTATGTCTTTTTGGGTCTATTTTTTCTGGGTTTGTACTACGGTACTTTTCCATAACTGTTATTTTTATACAAATTTAATAGTGAGAATGATGCAATGCTATTGCAAACTTTCAAGACAATTTTCACAGATTCCTTTGGCAAACAGTCTTATTTCATCAATTCTGAAATTGGTCTGTATATTCTCCGGAAAAGAAATATCTTCTTTACAAGTGGTCTGCTTACATATTTTGCAGTAGAAATGAAGGTGCCAGTCTTTATGTGTTTTTTCATCACAATCGTCATCACACAATTTATATTTTGTAGTGGTATTTTCCTGGATACTGTGAACAATTCCTTTATCTTCAAAAGTCTTTAATGTTCTGTAAATGGTAATTCGGTCTGCATTCTCAAAGTGATTTTCTATTTCAGACAAAGACAATGCAGTGTCTTGTGAGCTTAAAAAATCATATACCAAAATCCTCATACTCGTAGGCTTGGTATTTTTATCAATGAGTTTGTTTTCTATATCTTTTTTCATTTTTAATTTTTTAAAATATTACAGATGTGCTTCATTTTCTTCATATCCCTCCTCCTCGATCTGAAAAGTTGTATGGCTTATTTTAAAATTTTGAGTGGTATTATCCGTTAATGTCTTTAAAAGCGAATTCTGAGGATAGGCACTATCTTTCACAACATGAGCGCTCATTGCATTTACACTTGAGGTAAGCGACCATACATGCAGATCATGAATATCTTTTACCCCTGGAGTTTCTTCCAGCGATTTACGTAATTCCTGGATGTCTACATCTTTTGGCGTTCCTTCCAACAAAACATGAACGGCTTCCATTAGTAATTTCCATGTTCTTGGGAAAATTAATAACCCAATGGCAGCAGAAATCAACGGATCGGCATAATACCAACCGGTGGTAAGCATAATAACTCCGGCAATCATCACTCCTACGGAAGTAAGCATATCTGAAAGCACTTCAAAATAGGCTCCTTTCATATTCAGGCTTGCTTCCGAATCTTTTCTTAAGATCATCAATCCGACAATATTTACCACTAATCCGATTCCGGCTACAATCAGCATTGAGGAACTTTGTACTTCCGGTGGATTCTGAAATCGACGGTACGCTTCAATTAAAACATATATTGATATTCCTAACAAAACAACAGCATTAATTACCGCTGCTAATATTTCAGTACGATAATACCCATATGTTTTAGAAGGGTTAGCTTTTCTTTCTCCAATTTTTATGGCAATAAAAGCCAAAAGTAATCCCACAACATCTGTCAGCATATGAGCTGCATCTGCCAACAATGCAAGACTATTGGTGACAATTCCTCCTATAACCTCTGCAATAAGATAGGTACCACTTAAGGCGAGTACAATCAGCAGATTTTTTTTATGTTTGCTGGCTGCAGACTGTGTTTGTATTTGTGCTTTTATCTCTTCCATAATAAGTATGGTTTTTAGTTACATTTCATAGTATAATGGATTTTCTTTTTTTAAAGGAACGTTTTGCTCCCCCATCATTTGTCTGATGTTAATTTCAATGGTTTGTGCCAGAGAAGTCATAGGAGTATCCACTGGTGTATTTTCAAATGGATCCTGCATAATGATGGATGTCTTTTCAATCATAATAAATACAATCGGGATCAGGAAGGTAATGGCGATCTCTAGGAATAGTTGTGAATCATCTAATCCAAAAGGAAGCAATATGGCAAATACATAGATCAAAATATGGAGTAAAACACTATAAGATCTTGGGAAGACTGTATTTTTGAGCCTTTCACATTTCCCCATACTTTCACAGAGCCTGGTGATCATATCATTCAGCTGCATTTGTTGAAAATCTGTTAATCCCTTAGAAACTGCAACTTCTTTCAGCTGTCTGGAATGAGCATCCAAAAGAGCATTGGGAATATTCATCCCGCTGATATTATTCTCTTTCAGGTACTGTTTAACTTTTTCTGAGAAAGGTTGCTTTCTTAATGATTCTCCCAGGGCATAGGTCCAAATAATCTGTCTTTCCGCAAAATCCTTTATGACTTTATCATCTCCTACCGGAATAAATTGTATTACCAGCCTTATCAAAGAACGGGAGTCATTAACAATAGCCCCCCAAACGGTTCTTGCCTCCCACCATCTTTCATAAGACTGTGAAGTCCGGAACGCCAGGAGAAGCGATACTGCTGTTCCTAAAAGCGCAGGGATGTTTAATGGGAGTGAAATTTTACGGAACCATGGAAGCATATCCAAAATTCCTATGGCCACGGCAAATATTCCGATAAACAAAATCTGAGATTGTATTCCACGGAGGAAATACCCGATTGATATTCTTTTGTTTAATAGCATAGTAGAATCATTTATTAAATACTGTAAGATAATCTTTACTTCTTATCAGCCTGTTCTATACTTCAATCAACTATTTCGTAAACAGTTCTAATGTAAGCATAAAAATTGATATTCAGCTGATTCCGATCACTTTCATCATGACTTATTCATGCTCCCCTGAGTTCACCAGTTTAGCATTCACGAAAAAGGCTCCTTTCACTACAATCCTGGCATCAGCGGGAATCTGCCCTATTGGTGTAATGGCAGTATACCCCATGTCTGAAGTTCCTTTCACCACTTCTATTTTTTCAAAATTCAAAGTTTTAGGATGAGGTTTTCCTTTTTCCTCATGTTCTTCTTCCGGTTTCTTATCGGTTTGTACAAAAACATAATATTTGCTGTCTGCCTCTACGATGGCTGAAGAAGGAACTGCTGGAGTGGTACTTTTATCCAGACTTACAATACCTGTAATATTCATACCGTCAATTAACCCAGTCTTATTTCCGATCACCTGGCAGTGCATTGAAATGGTTTTGCTTTCATTTTCAAATGAAGATCCTATGCTGTAAATTCTGGCATCATATTCTGTTTCAGGGTTATTGGTCAGCTTAAAATGAACAATCTGCCCTACTCTCATTTTCGGAAGGTCTCTTTCAAAAACCTGAAGATCGAGGTGAATAGATCCATTATCAATTACTGTAGCTACGGGGGACGAAATATCCACGTAGCTTCCGATCTGTGCTGTGATTCCGCTGATCGTTCCACTAATAGGAGCTGTAATTACCAATCCGGACTTCATATTCCCATTGTTAACATTACCCGGACTTATCCCCATCATTTGAAGCTGTTTTAAAAGAGATGCTCTTTTCGTTCTTAAGGTCTTCAGCTCAGCATCGGCACTTTGTAAGTTCTTCTTTGCACCGGCATCGTTATCAAAAAGTTCTCTTTGTCTTCTGTATTCCTGTTCTGCATAGGTAATTCTACTGTTTGTAGTCAGGTAATCCTCCTGAAGCTGTATATATTCGGGATTGGCAATTGTAGCAATAACCTGTCCTTTTTTTACAATACTTCCTACCTGAACATTTAAGGTTTTGATAATTCCTCCATATAAAGAAGTAATGGTTGCTTTATTACTGTTGGGAACACTTAATAAACCATTGGCTTTAATGGTAGAGGTAAGCTCTTTCATTTCTACCGTTCCCAGAGTAACGCCTACCGACTTCATCTGTTCCTCCGTTAATGCAGCTATTGTTTCAGGAACTTCTTCTTTGGGCTTTTCTGTTTGCTCTGCCTTTTCCGGAGCTTTTTCTATTGGAGTTTCTTTCTTTCCACAGCTTGTTATAAACAGAGCAATAAGTATAAGAAATATGATATTATATTTGAGTTTCATATGCAAATATTTATTTTTTATAAGGTCATATGCAATCGTCACCTTGGTTAGTGTTTGTTTCCCTGGAATTTTATTTAACGATTTCATATTATTTATTAATGATTGAATTAATAGTTACTACAGATTGATTGACCTGTTGGATTGACTCCAGATATTTTAATTGAATATTAGTAGCTGTTTGTAAGGCAAAAAGATATTCTACATAAGAAATTTCCCCTGTTTTATAGCCTAACTGAGCTGCATTTACAATCTTTTCAGCATTAGGCAGGGCCTGACTCGTATAATAATCATACTGCTGTATATCCTGCTGATATTGACTGAAAGCATTTTCCAACTGTGTGGTTAATTGCTTTTGCTGCATTTTTGCATTGGTCTCAGCAACCTGCTTCTGATATTCCAACGATTGCATTCTTGCTTTTGTAGCTCCAAAGGTAAGTGGAATGGCAACACCCACTGTAGCCGCACTGAAACGATTTCCTGATCCATAATATCTTTCCATTCCGTTTACGGTCTGAAAGCCAATCAATGACTGGTTTGTATATCCTAAACTAAAATCAGGTAACCCTAAGGATTTCTCAACCTTTTTATTTTTTTCTGCAATTTCCATATCCTGATAAAATGCTCTTACTGACGGATTGTTAGCTACAATAGAACTGTCGAGGATATTTTCTACTTTTAAAGGTTCATAATTCTTATTGAAAGGAACCTCAAAACCTTCTGAAATATTTAAAATAGTTTTTAAATTTTTATAGGCATTATTTAAATACACCTCATTCTGTCTGAGTAACAGGTCAATTTCTCCTTTTTGCGTTTCTGCTGTATTTATTTCAATTTTTTTGATATCTCCAGCTTTAAATCTTACAGTAGCAATCCTTATAAAATCATCATAAACCTTGTCAAGACTTGTTAGCTGTGCTTTATTGTACTGGAGGTATTCAATCTGATAATAGTAGGTTCGAACCTGTCGTATCAGTTCATTGGCTGTCACTTCTTTATCAATCTGCTTACTCTTAATATTTTCGTTGATTAATTCTTTTTTTGCTTTAAAGAGTGTTGGAAAAGGAATACTTTGGGAGATCGCAAAAGACTGATCAAAATTCCGGCTATTGTACTGCCCCAACTGCGCTTCAAAACCTAACTTGGGAAGTTCTTTGGATGTTGGTCTCAATGCTTCGGCTGATTTAATACTTAAATCTTTTGATTTTAAAATTAAATTATTATCTACCGCTATCTGGACAGCTTGTTCAACAGACATTTCTCTGGACTGTGCCTTAAAAGCCTGCCCCATCATCATAAATCCTAAAATAAGAATTATAGTAAATGATCCTGTGTTATTCTTTTTTCTTTTTAAAACCTTTGTATTAAAAATAATATACAGCATTGGCAAGACAAATAAGGTGAGGAATGTAGCTGATACTAACCCACCAATTACTACTGTAGCCAAAGGCTTTTGAACTTCTGCTCCAGCTCCCGTAGAAATAGCCATTGGCAAGAATCCTAATGAAGCTACTGTAGCGGTCATTAACACCGGTCTGAGTCTGCTTTTTGTTCCTTCATATACTCTTTTCAGAAGATCAGTTTCACCTTCTTTTTCAAGTTGATTGAAAGTTCCGATCAAAACAATTCCGTTAAGCACGGCTACTCCGAAGAGCGCAATAAATCCGATTCCGGCACTGATACTGAATGGCATATCTCTCAGGAGCAGCGCAAATATACCTCCAATGGCGCTCATTGGAATCGCTGTAAAGATCAATCCTGCCTGCTTAAATGAACGGAAAGTAAAATATAACAACATAAAGATCAGCAGCAATGATATTGGAACCGCAATCATTAGACGTTTACTGGCTTCCTGTAGATTTTCAAATTGTCCGCCATAGGTAAAGTAGTACCCCGATGGAAGCTTTATTTCTTTATCAAGTTTTGCCTGAATATCTTTTACTACACTTTCCACATCACGGCCTTTTACATTAAATCCGATAACAATTCTACGTTTTCCCTGTTCACGGCTAATCTGTGCTGGACCTAGTTTATAACTTACATTGGCAACCTGAGACAATGGAATTTGTGCTCCTGTGGCCGTTGCAATCATTAAATTATTAACATCTGAAATATCTGATCTGTGAAGACTATCCAAGCGAACTACCAAATCAAAACGCCTTTCATTTTCAAAGACTTGCCCGGCGGCTTTACCTGCAAAGGCAGTACTTACCGCATTGTTGACATCTTCAATATTCAATCCGTAGTTAGCAATTCTTGTTCTGTCATATTGTACATTGATCTGGGGTAAACCACTTACTCTTTCTATCTGTGGAGCAGTTGCCCCATCAACGGACTGGATTACTTTTCCTACTTTATCAGCATATACTGATAGCGAGTCTAGATTTTCTCCAAAAATCTTCACGGCAACATCCTGTCTGATCCCCGTCATCAGTTCATTAAAACGCATTTGAATCGGTTGGTTCTTTTCAAAAAATACGCCCGGAATAGCTTCTAATTTTTCGCTGATCTCATCAGCCAGCTCATTGTAAGATTTTTTGGTTTTCCATTCACTTTGTGGCTTCAATACCACAATCATATCGGTTGCTTCAGGAGGCATTGGATCTGTAGGAACTTCGGCTGAACCGGTCTTCCCTACTACCATTTTCACCTCATCAAATTGTTTGATAATTCGGGAAGCCTGCATAGATGTTTCTATACTCTGGCTTAATGAACTTCCCTGTGGAAGAATACAGTGGAATGCAAAATCTCCTTCCTGTAGCTGTGGAATAAATTCCCCCCCCATATTCTTAAAGATGAAAGCAGCAAGGACAAAAATGGCAATGGTTGCTGAAACAATAATATATTTGATTCTAATTGCTTTTTGTAACAATGGTTGATACACCTTCTGTATGGCATTCATCATTTTATCTGAAAGCGTCTCTTTATGTGAGATTTTTTTAGATAAAAACAATGCACTCATCATGGGAATATAGGTAATGGATAGTATTGTTGCTCCAATAATTGCAAAACCTACCGTTTTAGCCATTGGGGTAAACATTTTTCCTTCTACTCCTGCCAGTGTAAGAATCGGAACATACACAATCAGAATAATAATCTGTCCAAATATAGCACTGTTCATCATTTTAGAGGCTGCACTCCCTACTTCCTGATCCATTTGAACCTGGGTCAGCATTCCTTTATTTTTATTGTGAAGTAAATGCAGGGTTGCTTCAACGATAATAACAGCTCCATCAACAATAAGCCCAAAGTCTATTGCTCCTAAGCTCATTAGGTTCGCACTTACTCCAAAGACATTCATCATTCCCAATGCAAATAACAAGGAAAGTGGAATGGCTGATGCTACAATAAGTCCTGCTCTTAGATTCCCCAAGAAGACTACAAGAACAAAAATTACAATTAATGCTCCTTCCATCAGGTTTTTCTCAACGGTACTGATCGCTCTGCTTACCAAATCTGTTCTATCCAGAAATGGCTCAATGACCACATCATTCGGAAGAGATTTTTGGATGGTAGGAATCTTTGCTTTAACATTCTCTACTACCTCATTACTGTTTGCTCCTTTCAGCATCATCACAACTCCTCCCACTGCATCTACTTTTCCGTTATACGTTAAAGCCCCGTATCGAACTGCACTTCCCAGACGAACATCTGCCACGTCTTTCACAAAGATAGGAACGCTACCTGTTTCATTTTTAACGGCTATATTTTTTATATCATCCAGAGACGACACTAACCCTATTCCTCGGATAAAGTAAGCATTAGGCTTCTTATCAATATAAGCCCCTCCGGTATTCTGATTATTTTTTTCAAGTGCTGTGAATAAGTCACTGATACTGATCCCCATTGCTTTCAATCGGTTAGGATCTATAGCGACTTCATATTGTTTTAATTCTCCCCCAAAACTATTGATCTCAGCAACTCCCGGTGTTCCGTTGAGCTGTCTTCTAACGATCCAGTCCTGCATGGTTCGAAGCTCTTTAGCATTATATTTTTTCTCACTTCCTTTTTTAGGGTGGAGAATATACTGATACACCTCTCCCAGACCTGTACTTACAGGAGCTAGTTCGGGAGTTCCTACTCCCTTAGGAATTTCTTCTACTGCGCTTTTCAGTTGTTCACTGATTAACTGTCTCGCGAAGTACACATCAACCTGCTCTTTGAATACTACGGTAATTACGGAAAGTCCGAATCTCGAAATACTTCTTGTTTCCTGAATACCCGGAACATTGGCAATACTCTGCTCAATAGGAAAAGTCACCAATTGTTCTACTTCCTGCCCTGCCAGTGTAGGGCATACGGTAATGATCTGTACCTGATTATTAGTAATATCCGGTACAGCATCTATTGGAAGCTTGGTGGCACTCCATACTCCCCAGATAATCCATACCAGGGTCATAAGGCCAATAACCACCTTGTTTTTAATACTGAATTTTATTATTTTATCTAACACGATCTATATTTAATTTTTATTGAAAATAAATGCATACAGTGAGAATACTGCAGCAAAAATATCATGAAAACCTCTGCAATGGTATTGCAAAGTTTCAAGTAAGCTTAGAAAGCATAACTTTCTAAAGATCAATAAAATTAAATTTTAGGAGGCTGCCAGATAGGATCGTATATCTTGTAAGCGAAGTCATTTTTATGAAATAAGATCTTCTTTGAAAAATAAGCGGAAACCTGTTCCGGAATTTCCAGCAAAGGATCCATTCTAAATGCAGAAACTGTAATCTGACAACAGCTACAAGCACAAAGTGGTGAACAAACATCTCCTTTTTCAGTAGAATGAGCTCCATGAATGCTTAATGCTATTTTCTTATTTCCTGAATCCAGTGGATGGGACACGTCTTCACATGGCATCAGTGATAATGCCATGAAATAAATCGCCAGTATCCATCTTAACAGGTTCATTGTTACAAAGGTAAAGTTTTTTTCTAAAACATATGGATCATTACATTTTAAAAATACGATAAAAATCAAATTACTTTTTGACTTTATACGTTTTTCAAAAGTCACATTTTTCACCAAATTGTTATTTATTTTCAAAAAAAATGCTATCCTTATTAATTGTATCAATCAAAATAATCAGCAATTCTAAAAAAAGCATAATACACATAATAATAGAATATTAAATATGACCTCAAATAAGCACTCATTATATTTGCAAGAAAAATAACCCTGATCAAAAACGATGAAACAATTAATTTATCATACAAATAGGGCTGGAAATTTTAATTTATTTTTATTAACAAGCTTTTTAAAATCTCAAACAAAAAACCACCGCAAAAGCGGTGGTTAAAAAATCAAATCTAATATGGACTATAGATTATAAATTGGGATTATTTTCAATCTCCTTCAGTGGAATACTGAATAAATAGTAAGGACTGTTTGGTACAAACGGAGTCTTATTCGGAAGATCAAATACGCTATGACCTTTTCCATCAACGGTTTTTATCGTTCCGTTAGAAGTGGTCACCTGAACTTTAATAGGCTTTCCTTCTGCATCTACAAATGGCTTTCTTTCCACAGTTCCCTGCGTTCTGATAATATCTGAAAGAGAGAATCCTTCACCAAATAATTCTTTTCTTCTTTCAATCAAAACTTCATTTACCACATCATTTTGTGTTAATGGGCCTATATAAGCATTAGCATTTCTTGCTGACCTCAATTGATTTAAAGCTGTTACTGCCTGAGTTACATTTCCGTTTCTTGCTTCTGATTCTGCTTCGATCAAATACATTTCAGCTGCTCTCATATAAACAAGATCTGCAATAAGCGTTGCCTTAAATTTAAATTTAGCATATCTCAACAACCCTTCCCTTGCCGGAAGAGCATCCCATGAAAACAATTGGAATCTGATATCATTGGCATCAAATAATTTTTTAAAATAAGGATCTGCCATAAAGCTGTAATAATAGCTTCCTGATGAAGATACATCCAAATAGTGAAAAGCATAACTCCCATCGGACTGCTCCTGAGTTTGTCTGCTTCCCCAGATCCATTCCTCATTATTAATATCATTAAATCCTTCCTTGTACTTTTCAGGAGTCATCAGAGGGAAACCTTCTCTTGCTGTTTTTGCCGATGCTGCAGCCTTACTCCATTCTCCTGTATTCAGATAAACTCTTGCAAGAATCCCATTTACTACGTTCCTGTTAATTTTATCCTTATTATTTCTTGTATAATTCTTCAATAAATTATCGGCATCCGTAAGATCACTTTTAATTAAAGTATAAACATCCTCCAGACTGGATTTTTTCTTTGCAACAGTACTTGTTGTTGAAGGTTCCGTATAAATTGGAGCAACTAGTGCTGATTTATCTTTAAGATAACTGAATTGATAAAAGCTGGCAATATTCAGATAACAGAAAGCACGCAATGCCTTTGCCTGCCCCTTTACCTGGTCTTTTTTTGCCTGGCTTCCTTCTGCAGCATCAATTTTGGCAATAACATTATTCATATTATTGATAGTGGAATACAACATCGTCCAGATAAATAAAGGACGACCTACTGTATTGTTCACCATTTCTGTAAAATCATAAGTAGATGAGAAACCATACTTATTGGTCAACACAGCTACATCGCTTCCCATCGCATCACTTGCTCTTAATACAGTCGAATATCCGATATTAGCAAAAGTAGTCCCGTCATTGTTAAATTTTGCCCAGGTTCCATTGATAACCGTTTCTGCACTTTCAGCCGTTTTGAAGACTTCCACACTGTTAGCCTGATCTGTAGGAGCAGTATCCATCTCACTTTCACAACTTGTGAGTGACCATAATCCTATTAATGCAAAAGATAAATATTTTAAATTTTTCATTGTTCAAATTTTAAAAGTTAGAATGTTGCCTGAAGACCAAAAGTAATCGTTCTCATCGCCGGGTATCGGTAATAAGTTGTCCCATCCAATGCCTGTTCAGGATCCATTCCTTTATGTTTATAGAAGGTCAGAAGATTCTCTGCCTGAATATAAATTCTGAATTTCTTCAATCCGATCGTTTCAAAATAATCAGATGGTAATGTATATCCTAAGCTTACGTTTTTAAGCCTTGCATAGGTTCCTGAATAAAGAAACCTTGTAGAAACTGAAGTCCAATTATTCGTTTTTGTGCTTAAAGCCGGAACATCTGTATAAGGATTGTCAGGAGTCCATCTGTTTAGCATTTCCGTACCCCATGCGCGTCCACCTAAGTTTCCATTATGTAAGATGGAAGTATAATCTGTGTCCAGAATCTTCCCCCCAATCTTGAATGTCAATAATGCAGAAAAATCAAAATTCTTATAATTAATGCTCGTACTGACTCCTCCAGTTAACTTAGGCAGAGCAGAACCTTGCAGCATTTTTGTAGCCTTGGCATATTCTGAAGTTGTTCCTTCCACCGGATTTCCATTAGCATCCTTTGTAATGGTTTTCCACAATGGTTTTCCATTACTTGGGTCTACTCCTACCCATTCCGGAATAAAGAAATCATATACAGATCCCCCTTCATTCAATTGTTTGGTTGTTCCTACCACAAGAGGACCTTTAGGCAATTTAGTTACCGTATTGTTTAAGGTGCTCAGATTAATATCCACGTTCCATTGGAAGTCCGTATTTTTAATAGGTGTTGTGAATAATGAAAATTCAAAACCTGTATTCTTTATTGTTCCAATATTGGCCGGATAATCAGTGATCCCTAAAGACGGAGCAACCGGTACATTAAAGAGGAGGTCTTTACTTTTTCTTTCAAAATATTCTACGTTTCCTTTAATTCTGTTATTAAGAATGGCAAACTCAAGTCCTACATTCAAATTAAGATTGGTTTCCCATTTCAGATTAGGAGTTCCTACTTTCTCCAACGTTTTTCCAGGCTCACCAGCTAGAGGTGAGTCCCTGTATAATTCCTGATAAGCATAATAAAGGCTCTGTCCATTGGGCCTTAATAATTTATCATTCCCCTGTCCTCCATAGCTTGCACGTAATGTCAACTGATTGAAGAAATTTAGATTTTTAATAAATTCTTCATTTGAAAGTTTCCATGAACCTCCTACAGACCAGAATGTCCCCCATCTGTTATCTTTTGAAAATCTTGAAGAACTATCAGCTCTTGTAGATGCAGATAAGAAATATTTATTATCAAAATCATACTCCACCTTTCCAAGGAAACTCAACAAGCTTAATTTATCACTATTCCCTCCAAAATCCACTAACAGAGAGGCTGCATCAGGCTCATAGTAGTTGGGTAATGAGAAACCTTGTCTGCTACCGGAAATAATTTGGTAATCATATTTATAAAATTCATGACCTCCCAATACATTAATATGATGTTTTCCAAACCTCTTATCATAAGTCAGAATATTACTGGTCGTATAGGAAAGTGTTCTGCTATTCGCTTTTCTTACAGATCCTCCGGTCTCCTTTCCTTGTCCAAGAAGCGGATTGGTATAAAAAT